>JBGSNS010000169.1:0-13210 GCA_041739515.1 Bdellovibrionota bacterium | reverse complement strand
CCTGATCATTACTGGCCCACTGCTTAACAGATTAGTTTTTATCACTCTGCTCATCCGCCCAATATCCTTGCCGATCATAATGTCTATACAACGCGGCTTCGTAATCCAGATTGATTAAGCTCTCTTTGATATACTCCGGCGATCGCTTAATCATCTCACGAGTGAGATTGACAAATACTTTCGACTCGTCCCAGTTGAAGCTTTCGATCCATTCCGGAGCTACCAAAACTTTTTTTCCTGGCCACCAATTTACTGTATCAATGACCAGATATCTGATTGCCCATGTCTCATCATCGATGATGAAATCATCAACATGGCCGATTTCCCCATCTGTGGCTTGAATATTTAGTCCGCTCATATTTTGAGAGCTGCGCAAGTGTGGATCCCACGTTTTCTCCTCTTTCAGTATTTCATTGAAACTTTCCCCCTGGATGGTGTTTCTAAGCTTCTCTTGGTCCCGGAAAATATATGTATATGTTCCCCACATATACGGACCGGAATAATATGCGGGCCATCCATAATAGCCGTAGTAGGCATTCTCAAATTGTCGAGATACTGGCTTGTCACTCTCTAAATTCGGACTCGCCTCGATCTGCTTTTTCGTCAAATCGATAGAAATGAACTTTTCTTCTTTATTGACCGCAATGAGTGAATACGGAGAAATTAAAACTTGATTGCCGATTAGCCAATTGCCTGTATCGGCAACGAGGTATCGAATTGCCCAATGCTTATCGTCAAAATAAAACTCTTTTACTTTTCCAATATCTCCATCGAGGCTTCGCAACTTGTACCCTTTAAGGACTTCTACTTTATTTAACATAATAATTATTCCTCATTTAAATTTTATGTCGCTAATCGATGAGGCGTTCCTTCTGCAACGCGGATCAAACTATCCCTTTGAGGGAACAACAGATTATCGTGAAGGCTCTTCAACCGGCATGACGCCGATCATAGACGCTTGGTTTACGGAGATCCCATCTTGAAGGGAGTTTCTGGGCCACTGAGAGCTAGTTGGCTGCACGTCGAGACGCGTCGATCTTCTGGAGTAAGCGCCGCGAGAGAATTTTGGCCCATCGTGACTCGACATCGTGATTCGTCCAGCCCAACAAAGCGGGAATATAAATTTTCAAATTGCTGATTTCACCCAAATGAGACTTCACTAGTTCGTGAAAAAAGTTGAGGTGGACGAGTTTACTTGACGAGTTCGCTTCGCCGCCGCGAATTCGCGCCGCTACGGACATCACCGTACTTTGCGAATTTTGTTTTGCAGAGCGACTAAAAGTCTTTTCTTGCGATTAAAGCCGCGCTTGGTAATTAATTTTAGCAATCTTTTGGTCTCGACTAACTCGGACTTGGTGGCAACTGCAAGCAGCGAAACTAGATCCTGCGAATCCTTTGGGCGATTATCTGGGTCCTCTGATAAGATCTTCATGGCGATGAGATGGGCAATATTTGCAACATTTAGAGTTAAATTGGCCATCACCTTAACTGAGGTAGACGAGCGCACAATCTCGGATTCAACCCCACACGTTGCGAAGATTAGATCTACGACAATTCCATTTTCTGATTGACCTTCTGGCAGCAGCCGAGCAGTTGCCAACCTACCTGTTGCCTTCTGCTCTACCAGCGATAAAAGTCGATACCCTTTTTTCTGCATACCATTGACGATCTGCTCAGCTTGTCGATCGCCAGTAACAGCTAGGGCTAAATCAATATCGCGAGTGAAGCGAGGCTCTGTCCGGATGGATACGGCTAATCCCCCAATTAAAGCGAACTCTGCTTCTAGCAGATTAAGATCTCGGGCGACCTTCTTAATGATACTCTCTATCACGGTCCCAGTTTGTCTAGTCCCAGCTTGTCTAGTCACAGTTTGTCCAGCTTCCTCATCACAAAATCCGCGTGAAGTCTGAGACGTTGAACCGCCGGCGGTTGAATTAACCAGCTCTGAAGTTTCTTGTTGACTCTATCCCGGGCCAACTTGGGAAAATCCAATCTAATTCGCCGGAGCTTAATCGCCACCCCTAATTCAAAGAGTTCGCCACAAATTTCAAGGGAATATTGCATTTTTTTTTCGGGCTTCTTCCTCATAGCCTAGTTAATACTACCGGCAATTCGAAATATTTCAAATCCATGATTTAGGAGACCTCATACTGTTTATCCCTGTTATTCCACTTGTTATCCTGTATCCGTCACCCGTGCCCCATCCTCGCACCAGGTAGCTCTGTTCTTGACTCTTAAGCCTTCGTCCAATTTCTTGGCAGCAGCTCGTGTACTTTGTTAACGAGATGCGTCCGCATCTCGATTAAAGCCTCCTTGAGCCAGTCGTATAGGCTTACCTTGTGAAGCCGTGAAAAGCTTAAGGCTATGTTTAAACCCCCTCAAATTGGGGGATCTACGCCCCGCCGGAAGTAGTTCCTCCAGTATCACCACGGTCGCTGTCCACTGAATCGAATTAAATGAGGCTTCGATTATGTCAGCAGCGCTCAGCGCTGCTTCTCGCATCAAAAATGCCGAATGTCCCCGAATTTCGTGACGCACTCCACCCCAACTTTGACCCAGACTAGATGACCCACCAGATGAGTTGCTAACCGATTGAAAACACCTGGATTTCCAATTTGGCCAGGTTCGGGCTGAGCCTGAAAAAGTTGGGTGGGTGAAACTCGGGGCGTATAGTGACAACTGGGTCACCGGCGAAAACGCCGGTCCCAGTTAAACCATCATAAAGCCGCCAGGATCTTATCCGCAGCAACCTTTAGACTTTTCCTCCGATTTAACGCCAGCTTGCTTGGACACAAACTTTTGTCGACAAGTGTCACCGCAAAAGTAGAAGGTCTTTCCATCCCTCTCAGCATGAAACTTAGATGAAGCATTCACCGTCATTCCACAGATTGGATCTTTAATCTCAGTTTTTGTTCCGCTCGTTGCATTCATTTCTTCCATTGTCTTATTCCTTTCATAATTATTGTTTTTGCTTTTCTCTTCATTCCGGTTTTCACGTTGATTCGTGCTAATCGAAAAACTTTGGTTTTGCTCTTTTACATCTTGGTTACTTATCCATTCTAAGAAGTCGCGCGTTGATAGCCACGATCACCGTACTCGCAGCCATAAGCCCCGCTCCCAGAGCGGGAGTAAGTAGCACCCCCCACGCGTAAAGCACTCCCGCTGCAAGTGGAATAGCGATAACGTTGTAGCCCGTGGCCCAGATAAGGTTTTGAATCATCTTTCGATACGTAGCGCGAGAAAGTTGCATGATGGCCACGACATCCAGTGGATTACTGCGTACGAGGATCACGTCGGCCGTTTCTACAGCGACATCCGAGCCAGCCCCAATCGCGATTCCCACATCGGCCCGAGCTAACGCTGGCGCATCATTTACTCCATCGCCAGTCATGGCCACTAGCATGCCGCGTGATTGAACCTCTTTAACTTTTGCGGCTTTGTCCTTAGGTAGAACTTCAGCGAAGTATTCATCAAGACCTACTTGATCAGCGACCCATTTGGCGGTTGCTTTATTGTCCCCGGTGAGCATCATGCATTGGATCTTTAGTGCTTTAAGGGCTGCGATGGCTTCTTTGGCTTCGGGTCGGATGATATCAGCCAAGGCAATTGCGCCTGCTAACTTTCCGTCAACAAGAACGAATACGACTGTTTTGCCTTGCGATTGCAGCGGTTCGATGCGCTTGTCGTTAAGTTCGATCTTCTGTTCAGCCAAATAGCCTGGACTAACGACTTTAATTTCTTTGCCATCAACTTTACCCTCAGCGCCTTTGCCCGGAATGCTCTTGAAGTTTTCGACTTGTGATTTCTGTTCCGAAGATGCGGCGATCGCCTTGGCAATTGGATGCTCGGAGTTTGCATCCACTGAGGCCGCGTACTTGAGCACGGTTTCCTCGTTTATGTCGTTTGAAAGTAGCAGCGTATCAGTCACGCCAAAGCGGCCTTCAGTCAATGTTCCGGTTTTATCGAATATTATTGCCTGCAGTTTTCGTGCGCCCTCGAAAGCAACCCGATTTCGAATAAGCAGGCCGTTTTTTGCGGCCAGTGCTGTTGAGACAGCAATTACAAGCGGCACAGCAAGTCCCAGGGCATGTGGGCATGCAATGACCATCACCGTTACAGCGCGTTCAATTGCGAATGCAAAATCTTTGTTCATGAAAGTCAGCCACACGCCAAGAGTAAGCGCACCGCCCCCTAAGGCTATGATCGTGAGCCACAGCGCCGCAGTGTTTGCCAAGTCTTGAGTCTTTGATTTACTTTCTTGAGCCTGCTTTACAAGATCAATCACCTGCGACAAAAACGAATCTTTCCCGGTGCCTTTGACCTCAATGGTCAACGAACCTTCCCCGTTGATGGCCCCGCCAATTACTTTTTCGCCCGTTTTTTTCGCAACAGGTGTTGATTCCCCAGTAAGCATCGCTTCATTAACCGAGCTCTCACCCGCAACAATGGCCCCGTCCGCTGGAATCTTCTCGCCTGGCTTGATGAGCACTTTGTCATCCACCGCCAGTTCACTGAGCGGCACGTCCCTCACGCTGCCATCGGGCATGATTTTGTGCGCGTCGGAGGGCATTAGCTTGGCAAGCTCTTCTAACGCTTTTGAGGCGCCCATAACGGATTTCATCTCTATCCAATGGCCGAGCAACATTATGTCGATAAGCGAAGCTAACTCCCAAAAGAACATCTTGCCGATAAGGCCGAATACTACGGCGCTGCTGTAAATATACGCCGTGGCAATAGCTACTGAGATAAGTGTCATCATCCCAGGTCGGCGTGATTTTATTTCCTCAAAAAATCCTTCAAGAAACGGCCAGCCGCCATACCAGAAGACCGCCGAGGAAAAGCCGAACAGGACATAGATATCACCCGGGAATACAATAGCTTCCCGCAGCCCCATGAGCGTTTGAAGCATCGGTGAGAGGGCGAGAATCGGCACGGTCAGAAACAATGAGACCCAGAACCGTTTCCTAAAATCCGCCGCCATGTGCGCATGATGGTCGTGATGATCTTGGTGCCCCGTATGTGCGGCGTCGGCGTGCGGCGCTTTGCCTTTGGCCTCCGACCAATTCTGCTCAGCATGTCCTTGCGGACGACCTTCCTTCACATAAATGTCGTAAGCCTCCTTGGCCACGTCGTCGTGCGTTGGTTTGGTTGGCGTTACATCTGTATCCGTATGTTCATGTTCGTGCATAGCGTAAACTCCTTTTTGGTAACTGTCTTACCTTCCGAAATTTTCTGATTATTTCTTAGCCATCTTTGTAATCGAAACAACCAAAAGCACCATTATTAAAACGCCAACTACCGTCCCAATCCACATTCCTCCGCCCATCCAGCCATTCATCCAGCCGTTTGTATAATTCATCATAAAGTTTTCTCATTATTTAAAAATCCAAACGATGCCAACTTCACGCACGTGGATTTATAGTCCGTGTGAAGAATGCCTCGAATTCCTAACCCATTTGCGATCTCGACGAACATCGGGGTGTTTTCGATATAGACTATCTGCGAGACCGGCGTTTGGGCGATGTCCAGTGCGAGTCGAAAGATATCGGTGTCAGGTTTGCGGACATGCACAAAGCATGAAGAAATAAACGCATCCACAAACTTGTCTAGCTTGAATTTTCGAATCCGAAACGCATTTAGTGCGCGAGCTTCGTTGCTTACAACGTAAATCTTAAGCCCGTAACGGATCTTCAGCTGAGCAATCAGCTCGATCATTCCCGTATAGGGCTTTGATTGCGCGAGCATGAAACTTCGAAACTGAGCCCGTGTGAACGATCGTTTTTGGTAGAACACCACTCGATCCAAATATTCATCAAACGTAAGCTTGCCCTCCTCGTGGGTGGCGAAGTTCAAGTGGTGCCGTGCATCAAACTCAGCAAACTTCAAATTGAATTTCGTTGCCGCTCGTCTGCGAGCATGATGATCCCACCCATTGGTGAGCAGGACACCTCCGATATCCACAAAAAGACAGGTGATCTCAGTGGCTTTTTTCATAGTCCTTTCCTCTAAGAAGCTGAAGAAACTGGGACGAGCCTACTAATGAAATAGGATCGTCCCAGTTTCTTCAGTTTCTTAATGCGACAAAGACTTCTTCTCACTTAGCTCAAGCGCCATTCCGAAAAAGCAAGCTTGTGCGTCGCTATGATTGCCCAGTAATGAGCTGCCAAACATGATGTGTATCATGGCCAGACTCTATCGATTGTAATGAGCCGCCGTCACGGCTTCCATCTTCGGTGCCAGCCATCAAAAGCGAGGGGAAGCAACAACTGTCACGCTTTTTTGTCCCGCTTTTTTCGAACATGATGTAAAGCATGTCCGAATAAACGGCTTTGATTTACGATCCTCTGCTACTGAACACCGTTCATATTTGAGGACACGATGACTGAGAGAATGGAAACTGATGCGGAGGAGTTCAACTCACTACAGAAACTCGGCCTTGAACTTGAGTCGCCGCAAGATGAGTTCAGTTATCAACCGGATTCCGGCGGCACGGCCAATGGAGCTATCGGAAAGCTTGAATACGGCATCGATATAGATCTCGATGCCCAGGGGCGGGAGATCGCTGAAGATGGAAGTAGCGTAACGACTGTAGATTACTCAATTCCTATCCCTGGCGAATCAGAATGGAGTCAGAAAAATCGTCTCCCCGTGGAAGAGCTTGGAGATTATTCAGCGCCGAAGGAAGATCAATTGCTGGCTCCCATGATTAAAGAGCGACTTACCGAACATCCAGTCCTTAAGCACGTACCAATCTCAGTAACCGTCCGAGGCGGAGCCGTAATTCTGAGCGGTGATGTGCACGATGATGCAACCAAATTAATGTTTAGAGACGCAATCAGCGATCTTCCGGGAATCACGACGTTCACTAATAATTTAACGATAAATACTTTCTGAGGAGTTTATATGCCTGCTACCCGCCCAACATCATCACTCATTCAAGTTTACGGAACGGACCGATGCAAAGAAACTGAATCAGTTATTAGAGAGCTCAATCGCGAAAATATCGCATTTGAATATGTCGATGTTCAACTCGATTTAGTTGCCGCTCAATGGATAAAGTCGCTGACGGATGGGATCCTGGTTACGCCGGTTCTAGATCTTTACGGGGAGATCTTAATTCAACCCTCTAAGAGTAAACTATATCTCGTCTTGCGCGCTTCAGAGATTCCTTTGGCAGAATAACCACAGAGTTCCGTATTGAGTTCAAGCAAGCGCGGAACGAAACCGGGATTAGATTAAGACTTGGACACCTCAAAAATGCGTTGCAGTAACTTATCGAAATCACTGGTTATCAACGATTGAAATCTTTGGGTGTCCAGCGCTAGGCTGCTATCCTCATCGCAAATGGCCCGAACGGCTTCCGCACCTCGGCACTTCAGGATACAAGGGAGTGCGAGCCTGGGGTTTGAAATCCATTAGCACGAAGTCTACTCGATTACCCAGCACACGTGCACTTTAATCTCAGTCGAGGTTCATCGTTTAAAAACCTCAAAAATAGGAAGAATATGGTAAAATTCGGTTTTTACATCGACTCCTTGCTTACCTATCAGATGCTGCGGGGCTCAATGCGGGGCACCTTGGTGTCCCTGCTCTGTAGCCTCTTCCTGACATCCACTTCAGTGGCCCAAACCCCTTCCGCACGCGCTATCCCAGTGCTTGTTACTAAGGTCACCAAACAACCCTTGGTCGATCGTATAGAAGCGTTGGGTACTCTTCGTTCCAATGAAAGCGTTAATCTTACAGCAACCGTCACGAACACTCTTAGTGCTATTCATTTTGAGGATGGGCAGAGGGTGGAGAAAGGGTTTTTGCTCGCGGAGATGACGAGTACCGAGGAAAGCGCGCTTCTTTCAGAAGCGCGTGCCGAGGTCAATGAGGCACAGCTTCAGCTCGACAGACTTGTCCCGCTAATTGAACGAGGAGCTGTACCCAAGAGCACCGTCGACGAGCGAAAACGGAATCTTTCGACCGCTCAGGCGCGTGTTCAAGCGATCCGATCCCGGTTGCAAGACCTCCTCATAGTGGCCCCCTTTGATGGTGTAGTGGGCCTTCGAGGCATAAGTACAGGTGCGCTTGTAACCCCAGGCTCCCTTATCGCAACTATCGATGACGATTCCATTATGAAGCTCGACTTCTCAGTACCTAGTACCTTTTTGACCGTTCTTAGGCCTGGGCTGAAAGTACTCGCTAAGGCTCGAGCGTTTCGAGATGAAGCATTCAATGGCGAGGTTAGCAGCGTCGACACTCGAATTGATCCCGTTACACGGGCAGTCGCCGTTCGCGCGCTAATTCCGAACCCTGATCGTCGTTTAAAACCCGGCCTTCTGATGACCGTTGAGCTCTTCAAAGATCCGCGTGAATCCGCCGTAATTCCAGAAGATGCAATTGTTTCAATCGGCAGAGAACATTCGGTGTTCGTCGCAGACGTTCAAGACAGCACTCAAGCGGCCGGTGTAACGACGGCAAAGCGAAAGGTGGTTAAGCTAGGAGCACGCGAACCAGGACGAGTGGAGATTACCGAAGGTCTTTCCCCCGGCGAGCTCGTGATTGTCCATGGCACCATGATGTTGCGTCCAGGATCTTCGATTAACATTCTTAAAGAACTCGGACCAACAGATTCAATTAAGGAAGTTTTACGCGACCTGCCGCAGGAGCGTAACTAATGAAACTTTCGGACCTCTCCGTAACTCGCCCAGTTTTCGCCTCCGTCATCTCACTCATTCTTATTTGCTTTGGGGTGGTGAGCTTTTCTCGACTACCTCTGCGCGAGTATCCGGACATTGACCCGCCAATTGTTACCGTCGAGACGAGCTACCGTGGCGCTTCTGCAGCCGTTGTTGAGACTCGCATCACCGAGATCATCGAGGATCGCATTTCGGGGATCGAGGGCATCAGATATATTCAATCCTCAAGCCAAGATGGGCGCTCACAAGTCACCGTGGAGTTCAAAGCAGAACGCGATATCGATGCTGCAGCCAATGACATTCGAGATCGAGTTTTCGGGGTACTGGACGAGTTGCCGCCCGAGGCTAATCCCCCGGAGATTCAGAAGGTTGATGCGAATGACGATGTAATTATCTGGCTCAACCTTGCAAGCGATCGGCTCTCAGTTCCTGAACTCACCGACTATGCAGCACGCTTCCTAGTTGATCGTTTCTCGGTTCTCGATGGTGTTGCTCGTGTCAGAATCGGCGGAGAGCAGCGCTATGCAATGCGCGTCTGGCTCGATCGAGTCGAACTAGCTTCGCGCAACCTCACTACCGAGGACATAGAGAGTGCGTTACGTCGAGAGAACATAGAGCTTCCGGCCGGAAGTATCGAGTCTCTTCAAAAGCAATTTACCGTGCGGGTGGATCGCGCCTTCCTAGACGTTTCGGATTTCGAACGACTAGCGGTTGCGCGCGGAGATGACGGGTACCTCGTG
This sequence comes from Bdellovibrionota bacterium, assembly GCA_041739515.1. Classification (GTDB taxonomy): domain Bacteria; phylum Bdellovibrionota_C; class UBA2361; order UBA2361; family UBA2361; genus JBGSNS01. The sequence continues at coordinate 3,786 of JBGSNS010000169.1, read as the reverse complement.
CGCCTCGGAGATGTCGCACGAATCGAAAAAGGCGCCGAGGAAGACCGCGTTATGTTCCGAGGTAACGGTGTCCCAATGGTGGGCCTTGGAATCATCAAGCAGAGCACGGCAAATACCATCGAGGTGGCGCGTGCAGCTAAACAGGAAATGAGACGCCTCAATCCGGTTCTGCCCGATGGAATGAGCCTTAACGAAAGTTATGATAGCTCCGTATTTGTCGAGGGAGCGATTCACGAGGTGTATCAGACGCTCTTTATTACCATTCTTTTAGTAATAGCTGTGATCTACCTGTTTCTAGGTAGTGTTCGAGCCACGATAGTGCCCGCTGTGACCGTCCCTGTCTCGGTGGTGGCCACCTTTACTGTGCTGTATGCGTTTGGTTTGTCAATCAATATGCTCACGCTTTTGGCACTGGTCCTGGCGATCGGCATGTTGGTTGACGATGCTATTGTCGTTCTCGAGAACATCTTTCGCCGCATGCAATTATACGGAGAATCTCCCCTGGTAGCTGCGTTTCACGGAACACGTGAAGTTGCTTTCGCAGTAATCGCGACGACTTTGGTACTAGTTGCGGTATTCGTCCCAATCTCATTTCTGGAAGGAAACATCGGTAAGCTCTTCCTTGAATTCGCTATTACGCTGTCTGCCGCAGTGTGTTTCTCAAGTTTGATTGCTCTCTCTTTGTCGCCGATGATCGCCTCAAAAATTCTTAGTAAAACCTCGGCTGCTTCGAATTCCTCTCCCAGTCGAGTTACGCAATTTATGGATCGTGTGCTTGAAAAAGTGCACGATCATTATCAGAGGATTTTGGCGAGTAGCCTACGACGTCCACTCCTCGTTACCTCATTGTTTCTTTGCACGTTCCCTTTAATTGCTGGGCTCTTCTGGACTCTCCCTTCCGAGTACACTCCAAAGGAAGATCGCGGCGCGTTCTTTATCCAAGTGAACGGTCCAGAAGGTGCTTCGTATAGTTACATGGTCGATTACATGGACGAGATCGAGCGACGACTGCTACCACTGGTTGGCGCAGGTGGAATCCAGAGACTCTTGGTGAGAGCTCCGCGCGGATTCGGGGGGCAAGTTGCATTCAACTCAGGTATCGTCATTTGTACTTTAAATCCCTGGTCGGAGCGTGACTCGGCGTGGAAACTCATGGCTAACGTTACTGAGCTCCTCGCAGATCTTCCCGGTGTGCGCGCATTCCCGGTAATGCGGCAAGGTTTCGGCGGAGGAATTCAGAAGCCCGTTCAATTCGTATTGGGCGGAGGAACTTACGAGCAACTTACCGGATGGCGCGACACACTCGTCGAAAAAATCAATCTAGATAATCCTGGCCTAGTCGGACTCGATTGGGATTATAAGGAAACCAAACCCCAAGTTAGAGTTCAGATACAGTATGATCGTGCCGCCGAGCTCGGTGTTAGTGTCGAGACGATTGGTAGGACCCTTGAAACCATGCTTGGTTCGCGTCGGGTCACGACCTACATTGATGAGGGTGAAGAGTACGACGTCTTGCTAGAGGGAGAACGGGATGCGCAGCGAACCTTGGGCAACGTCGAGAACCTTTACGTTCGTTCGGAGCGCTCAGGTCAACTAATTCCTCTTTCAAACTTAGTCTCTATGGAAGAGGTTGCCGATTCCAGCTCGCTCAATCGTTACAATCGAGTACGGTCGGTGACCCTTGAAGCAAATCTTTCCGATCAGCTCTCCCTTGGTGATGCGCTAACGTACCTCGAGGGTCTCGCAGCGGCTCATCTGCCCGAAGAGGTGATCATCGATTACAAAGGACAATCGAAAGATTTTAAGTCCTTCGGAGGATCAGTTCTATTTACTTTCGTGTTAGGAATTTTGATCGTGTTTCTCGTTCTTGCCGCTCAATTTGAGAGCTTTGTTCATCCATTTGTAATTATTCTTACGGTACCCCTCGCGGTCCTCGGTGGCCTGCTGGGCCTCCTTGTGTCGGGTGGAAGCTTGAACCTTTTCACTCAAGTGGCGCTCATTATCTTGATAGGTATTGCCACCAAGAATGGGATTTTAATTGTGGAGTTCATCAATCAGTTAAGAGACCGTGGTACTGAGTTTATGAAAGCGGTCGAGGAAGCCTCAGCGATTCGTCTTCGGCCAGTGCTTATGACCGCGGTGACCACCGTTGCCGGGGCGGTACCGCTGCTGCTCGCGAGCGGACCAGGATCGGAGACCCGCTCCACTATTGGTTTTGTGATTTTCTTCGGCGTGGGAATTGCCACTATTTTCACCCTGTTCGTGGTGCCTGTGGCGTACTCTATTATCGCTCGGCGCACCGGCTCACCTGGAGATGTCGCAAGACAACTCGAGCGTGAGCAATCAGCCTCTCGACCACTCGCATAGCTATCTCAGCATGGAATAGCGCTCTACCACTTAGTTTCAGGAGCGCTCGAGGATGATGCCGTATTAACAGGATTAGGATCTTTATTAACATTTACCTGCCGCGGCGGAACTCGCGCCGCAAGCTTAACTAGTGCTAGAAGCGCAGGGGAAAGATCTCGTAATTTCTTCTCCAATTCTGGAGGCACAGGTGGCGGAACATAATCCGGTGTCTCCGATGAGGCCAAGAGTCCAGCAGCTGTGGCGCTTAACTCGGCGATGGAAAGGCTTTGCCAAGTCTCACCTAGAGTCGAGACAGGTTCCAATTCTTCCTTTCGCGAATCGCCCGTAGATCTTTCGCTCAAAGCAGGGACGTCGTCTAAGAATGCCGGACTAGTGCCTTCAGATGGGCTCGAGCGCGAGGTCAATGTCGGGACAGCCGCTTGGTTATCAGGTCTTCGTTCGAGAAAAATCCAAATAAAAACCGAAACAGCGACTATCGTGACAATCAGCGAAAATACTTTTGATTTCAGCATTGAATCATTTCCTTAACGATACCACGCCTAGGGATTCGTTGTACGTGACTACTGTCCACTACGAAATACTTCTCTTAGCTCAGCGCGAGCTACGTCAAGCAATCGTTGAAGTTCTAATTGCTTAGCCTCTCGAGCTCGCGGATCACTTCCCGCCAATGCTTTAACGTATTCTACATCACGACGGGACTGCTCAAGTTGTGCTTCTAAATCAACCCTAAGAAGGGTGTTAGTCTCTATTTGTTTTTCGACCTTGGAGAGCTCTTCTTGGATCGCAATTCTCACAGACTCTATCAACTCTCGCATGGCGGTGAGACGCTCCCGAGCGAGATCAGCTACCCGTCGCTCGCGATCTCGATCTCCAGGATTAAAGCGTAGAACTTCGTTCTCTTGAAGAAACGAATGGGTCACTTGATTAAAAGCATCCTGCTTGGCCTTGACCTGTTCGGAGCTGATAGCAACTTCGGAGGCAAGATTAATAGGATCTCCTGTCTGAAGTCTCTTCTTTCGACCAAGCCAGATCGTAAGCGCTCTCGTAGATGAGTCGATTTTAGCTCTAGTGGAATCGAGATCCCGAGAAATTCTCTCTATTTGAGCGCTGGATGACTGAAGCATCTCTGCCCCTTTTCCACTTATCGGCATCTGAAATGCTTGGAGCTTTTGCTCGAGGTCAGCGACAGTCCGCGTGAGCTCAACATTCCGATCCTCAGGCGAATGATAGAGCAACATCGAAGACGGTATCGAAGTGGTATCGGGAGTATCCAGCACGGAGTCGGCTACATCATTACGGCTCGACGCTGAGTTATATGTGCGCGGCTGGATGGCTCTAGGCGCTACAGCAATCTGGGTCGACTGATCCACATCACGTGTTGAGTAGGATCTAGTCTCGAAAGGGGCGCGTTCAGATCGA
>JBGSNS010000167.1:0-5445 GCA_041739515.1 Bdellovibrionota bacterium | reverse complement strand
TTAAACCCGAATCGCCCGACATCTTTAGCTCCCGTGATCCGATTCGGAACGTAACTTAGCCGACCAGAGATTCCGTCACCATCAACATCACTTGGATCGCTCAATGCGATCAGAGACTCACTCGGCACAGCCTCAAGCAATCCCATTCCGATTAGCGAAGGTGCCATTCTCAACGAATGAACTACTCGCTTCTGACGTTTCAGACTCAGGCCGGGAATTTTAAACTTTAGCACCGGCTTTCGTAGGGTGTAACGTTCTCCATCCGGGAAATATCCACCGACTGACTTCCAGCCAAGACGGATCTTGTAACGATTACGAGAAGTCCGAGTTTTATCCTGGATTTGCTCCCCCACTCCAGGAACATTTCTTGGGGCGCCGGTCGACGTAAGCCCACGCAACGCTACTTTGATAATCATTGCAGAGAATTGAGCATTTCTAGCAAGTCTGACTGCTCCCTTACCATCACCCAGATGACAGCCGGCGCACGAATCGTGGTTAAAACGCGGGCCTAAAACCAAACGACTACGCGAATCGCGATCAAACAAAAAAGAATGATTAAACGATACGAATCCGTCTAAATGTTGGTTAAATCGCTCCTCAGAAGTTGTGTTGGGAGCCGGTAGAGTTAGGGCCGCCTTAGGAGAAACGTTCGTGGTCAAGTCTCCGCCTAAGGCGGTTATGTCCTGAGCGCGGGCGCTCACAGCCATTACACCACCAGCGCCAACTATCGCCAAGGTCGCGATTCGCAAAATTCCACATTTAACAGCTCGATTTAGCCGCAAAAATCACCTCGAAAAACTTAAGAAATCAACCGGTGCATTATACAGTGACACGCACAACTAGGTCTAATTTAGCAGAAAGTTTTTCAAAGCTTCAAAGCCTATCCTAAGCCACTGAAGTGATTGAATATAACCCGTTATTCCCGTACGTTTACCGGAGTATGACTGAGTCTTCTCTCACCAAAAACTTCGATTTTAAGACACGTGAACCAGAAATCATCAAACTGTGGGAAGACGCGGATGTGTTTCGCCCGGAGGCTTGCGAGGACCAAAAAGCTCCTGTGTTTTCGATCGCGATGCCACCTCCCAATGCAAACGGCGAGCTGCATATCGGTCACACCTATGGGTACACGGTGCAGGATATCCTCGGTCGCTATTATAGGATGAAGGGTTACCGTACCCTGTTGATTCCTGGAAAGGATCACGCAGGAATTCAAACTCAAGTTGTTTTCGAGAAAAAACTGCGCGCTGAGAAAGTCGACACCACGAAATTAACTACAAAAGAGCTTTATGATCGCTGTTACGATTTTTGCATAGACCGGGCGCAATACATGCGCGCGCAGGAGAAATCCATTGGCCTTTCGGCCGATTGGTCGAGGGAGCTGTTCACCCTTGATCCGCGCTTAAATAAGATCGTGTTCGAAACGTTCATTAAAATGTGGAACGACGGTCTCGTCTATCGTGGTAGTCGAATCGTCAACTGGTCTGTGTTTTCACAAACCGCTATCTCTGACGTAGAAGTTGAATACGCGGAGAAAGACGGCCACCTTTGGTATTTCCGGTATGATCTTGTTGACGGCCCATTACCTGGGGACTCATTAAAGCTGCCAAACGGGAGTGAAGTTACCATCGGATCGCCGGGTCTAGTCATTGCGACTACTAGGCCGGAAACGATGCTCGGCGATACTGCGCTAGCGGTTCACCCGGACGATAAGCGGTATCAGCGCTATATTGGCAAAGAAGTAACCGTTCCGCTGACTAATAGAAAAATTAAAATTATTGCGGATAAGCGCATAGACCCGACATTTGGAACTGGCGTCGTTAAAGTCACTCCAGCCCACGACTTCACCGACTATGATATCGGAGTGACCCATTCGCTTGAGCAGATTCAAGTAATCGGAAAAGACGGATTAATGACCGCTGCTGCCGGAGTAGATTTTGTTGGTCAACAAAGCGTTGCCGCGCGCGAGCTCGTAGTAACAAAGCTAACGGAGCAAGGTCTCTTACTCGACACCATAGCGATGCGACACAAAGTTCCGATCGGTGAGCGCGGCAAAGACGTTATCGAACCGCTAATCTCGGAGCAGTGGTTCGTAGCGGTTGATAAACCAGGGAACTCTCTGCGCCAAAAAGCGCTTGAGTTAGTGCGTTCCGGAAAAATAGCAATCCATCCAGAACGTTTCAAAGTGCTTTTCGAGCAGTGGCTTGAAAACCTAAGAGACTGGAATATATCGCGACAACTTTGGTGGGGTCATAGGCTGCCGGTTTGGTACAAGGGCTCGGAAACTTATGTTGGCCTTGAAGCCCCAAAGGGCGAGGGATGGACGCAAGATACAGACGTTTTTGATACTTGGTTTAGCTCTGGACAATGGGCGTACTCTACTGCCGCCGGATTAGAACTTCTTGATTTAGAGCGCGGCACGAGCGATTTCTTTCCAACCCATACGATGGTGATGGGACGAGATATTCTGCTTTTCTGGGCATGCCGGATGTTACTAATGACCGCGTACCGAATGAACACTATTCCGTGGAAGAACATCTACTTCACCGGCTTAATTCGAGATGAGCACGGCCAGAAGATGTCGAAATCTAAGGGCAACGGCGTCGAACCACGGGACATAATCGCAAAGTACGGAGTTGATGCGCTGCGAATGGCGATGATTTTAGGAGCAACTCCTGGAAACGATATCGCGTTTGCTGAACGAAAAGTCGAAGGATACAGCAAGTTTGTTAACAAGCTGTGGAACGCAGCGAAGCTGATCGAGATGAAGCTTGCCGGCACTACGCCGAAACCCGTGTCGCAGTACACACTCGCAACTGCGAATTGGTTATCAACGGAACTAACGCGAATTCATGCACACGTCACGAAGTGCATGGACAACTACGAGCTCTCCATTGCATCCGGAGAGCTATATGAGTTTATCTGGGGCACATACTGCGATTGGTATCTAGAATTCTTTAAGGTGATCGCTGACACAGGCACACCGGAAGAAAAAAATGAAATCCTCGCACACGCTGTCGACTCATTCGGAACTATTCTTGCGATGCTGCATCCGTTTATGCCATTTGTAACCGAAGAGCTGTATCAGGCATTGTCGGCTGTAAAGCGCAAGCCAGTGCTAGCGAGTGAGAAATGGGAAGTGCGTGGGGCTGCGAGTAGCGAGCAGACCCTAGAGGACGCTCAAGGAATAATCACCGCGGTTCGATCCGTTAAGGCTGCCTTAAATTTATCCGCCAAGACGATGCGAATAGCCGTGCCGTCCAGTCTTGGGGCCGAGCAGCGCAAGCTCGTCTCAGGGGTTGGGCGCGCAGAGCTGGTAGAGTCCTCGGCCATCGAACAAAGTAAGGCCCTCCGCAAATCAGCAGCAGATGGCGTAATCGTCCTTGAGCTTGAGGATAAAGCTGCATATAGAGCCAAACTCGAAAAAGACTTGGTTTCTGCAAACGGACTTAGCGCGACATTAAGGGCAAAGCTAGCGGGAGACTTTGGTCGGGCTGCAAAGCCTGAACTTATTGAGCAGGAACGCGTTCGATTGAATTTTACTGAGCAGCAAGCAATCGACCTAAAAGCGGAGCTCGATAGTTTTTGACCGCCGATAGTGAAAGTATTCTTCCTGTATTCGGATCGCACGTAGTTGCTGAGCCGATTACATGACGAATTTTTCACTTATATTCACCAGAGCAAAGACGCAACTATTGTCCGCACTAGCTCTTCTCCGACGCTATCAGCACCCACTGCTTATCGCCCTAGTATTAGTCTCCATTCTTGCCATTTCCCAGCATGCAATTAAGCAGAACGATGCGGGTCTGCCCGCACTAAATTCAATTGACTGGTTGATGTATTCGCTTTTATCGAGTGGAGAAGCGCTTTTTCAAACTATTACCGCCTTTCAAGCAACGGGCTGGCAACCTAGCGCCCTGCTTGGCGTTGCTTTTATAGCTCTCGTGCTCCTCTGCCTGTTATTTAAACAAATACAGTGGGCATTCGCTACTTTCATAGTATTTCTCGTCACGATTACTCTCATAGAATTTTTACGTTTCGACTATTTGCTTGCGATACCTTCAGCCGTAGCTCTCGGAATTGCGCTAGTGAGCCTCCAGCGGCGTATTCCTTCCGATCACTTATCCCTGCGGTACCCATTAGTGCTACTCGCGATCATCTCGTTATCATTTAGTCTTAGACTCTGGCGGATCGATGAGATTCCGCATGGATTTGGACAGCATGGGGTGGTTCACATGGTGGACGGCCATGCGATTGAATATAGCAAGAACCTAGTGCCGCGCTTGATGAGTGGGGATTTCTCCGCCATTAGCGAGGTGAGCCTAGACCAGCATATTCCACTCGCGTTTATTCATTCCGTAGCATTTTATTTTACTGGACACGGATTTTTAGAAGCCAAGCTCGTTCAAGTAGTGTTCGGCACGCTCGCAGTTCTTGCGATTTATTTTCTTGGATATTACCTCGCCGGAGAGATCGCCGGATTGACAGCCGCTGCATTGCTAGGAACTTCTTGGTGGCATATCGCGTTTTCCCGATACGACGATGCCGAGCATGTTCTTCCTATTCTGCAAACCGTATTGGCGCTTCTCTTTACAATTCGCGCGGCAAAATTCAACAGAATTATAGACTATGCCCTGTGCGGACTACTGACGGCATTTGGATGGTATATCTACGCGACTAGCCAGATCGTCACCGTAGTCGTCATATGCTTTCAATTCTATAAGTATGTTCTCAGTCGCGCCCAACTATCGCGCTCCTGGCGAGGTCTCTTGGTCTTTTGGATCGTATTTGGAGTAGCCAGCATTCCGCATCTTAATTTTTACCTTCATAAAGCAACTTCTACTGTTCCGATTCGTGCCGAGTATACTACCGAAACTAATTCCGGCCCGTATGCGATTGTAGAACTCAAAAACATTCCATCAAATTTTGCTGCCGCTGCACGACAACTATTTATAAGAACGAATGATGGGTGGGTTGGCAAGGACTACGAGGCTGGCTTTTTGGGATTAATCGAGGCTTCCTTCTTTATCTCAGCACTTGTTTTCTTGATATTTCAACTTAGAGATCCGGCTTTTAGAGATAGTGCCGTCCTACTTATCTTCTTCCTAATCCTCACGCCGTGGCCCGGTGTTTTAACGGCAGAAGTTGTCACACGCCGACTAATGCTATGCGGACTATGGGCCATTTTAGCTGCCGGAATCGTTGGTCAAGCTATTTATGCGACGATTCCTTCGCTGCAATGCTCAATCCGGACCCGGATCCGTGCGGGCCTTGTTTCGCTAATTTTATTGCTCGCTGTCGGAGCAGTCAATTTTTACATCTATGTCGACTTGCCTCAAAAATAATGGCCGCGACGGAAAAGGATTCGAAAATTCCGTAGTGGCTGTTGCCTCATAATTCATGTCCTCAAAACGAGTAGGAGGTATGAATGAATGGGTTAGAAAA
>JBGSNS010000305.1:0-1878 GCA_041739515.1 Bdellovibrionota bacterium | reverse complement strand
TCGTGGGCGGCATGCTCGCGCCGATGACGGTCGATCCGGCCGCGGAGGCTGCTGCGGAGGCTGCCAAGTCGGCCGAAGCTTCCGGCGGCCACGGCAAGAAGGATGAGAAGGAAAAGGAAGGCGAGCACGCGCCGGCGCGGCCGACAATCCTCCCGCTTGATCCGATCATGACGAATCTGTCATACCCGACCGATAACTGGATCCGCATCGAGGTTTCGCTCGAGTTTCGCGATCAGGTCGATGCGCAGCTTGCGGATGTCGTCAACGAGGACATCCTGTCTTATCTGCGCACCGTGTCCCTGCAGCAGCTCGAAGGTCCGCGAGGGTTCCAGTATCTGAGGGAAGACCTCGTCGAGCGCGCCAAGCTGCGTTCGGAAGGCAAGGTGACCAACGTCATCTTCAGGACGTTTGTGGTCGAATGATCCGTTTGCTTCTGCTGTTGGCTGTCTTCGTGGCGGCGCCTGGCGCGGCCTCGGCGCAGGGCCTCGACAGCATTTTGCAGGGTCCGATCGACGGTTCGGCGGCAAGCTGGATCGTGCGGACCTTCGGCCTGCTCACGGTCCTGTCGCTGGCGCCCGGCATCCTGATCATGGTGACGAGCTTCCCGCGCTTCATCATCGCCTTCTCGATCCTGCGCACCGGCATTGGCATGCAGTCGACGCCCGCCAACATGATCCTCGTCAGCCTCGCCCTGTTCATGACCTTCTACGTGATGTCGCCGACATTCGACCGCGCATGGCAGGAGGGCGTCAATCCGCTGCTCGAGGACCAGATCACCGAGGCGCAGGCGATCACGCTGATATCCGACCCGTTCCGCGACTTCATGCTGACCAACACGCGGCCAAAGGACCTGGCGCTCTTCGTCGATCTCGCCACAGAGCGCGGGCAGCAGACCGAGACCGCCGGCAAGATCGACATGCGGGTGCTGATCCCCGCCTTCATGATCTCCGAGATCCGGCGTGGCTTCGAAATCGGCTTTCTCGTCGTCCTGCCCTTCCTCGTCATCGACCTTGTCGTGGCGACGATCACCATGTCGATGGGCATGATGATGCTGCCGCCGACAGCGATCTCGCTGCCCTTCAAGATCCTCTTCTTCGTGCTGATCGACGGCTGGAACTTGCTCGTCGGCAGCCTGGTGCGATCCTTTACCTGAACGTTAACCACCCTCCTTACGCATTTGGTAGTCCGCGGGCGCTTTGACTGTGTCACGCATGACGGACTGATCAGCTCCAAGAGTGATCCCAGGCATGAAGCCGCCCCGTCATACCGGATAGCCCGGTATGTCCCTGTGTTTTTGTAACCAGTAAGGGGCGTTTTCCCATGTCAAGTCTGAACACCAATTCGTCGGCGATGACCGCGCTGCAGTCGCTGTCGATGACCAACAAGAACCTCTCCGTCACCCAGTCGCGAATCTCGACCGGCTTTCGCGTCAATGAAGCGGCCGACAACGCCGCCTACTGGTCGATCGCGACCACGATGCGCTCCGACAACAAGGCGCTCTCGAGCGTGCAGGATTCGCTCGGTCTCGGCGCCTCCAAGGTCGATACCGCCTATACCGGCATGAACAAGGCCATCGACACCGTCAACGAGATCAAGCTGAAGCTCGTCTCGGCGACCGGTTCGACGGACGCCGACAAGGCGAAGATCCAGACGGAAGTCACCGCGCTGCAGGCGCAGCTGGCGTCCTTCGCCAATGCCGCCACCTTCTCGGGCACCAACATGCTGTCCGTGGACTCGGGCGCCACGGCGACGACCGCAGCGGACGTGAGGGTCGTCTCGGCCTTCAACCGCACCGCAGCCGGCACGGCCTCGGTTTCCACGATCGACGTCAACGTCGAGAACATCAAGCTCTTCGAAACCGGCACCGCCGCTGGCGTC
>JBGSNS010000137.1:0-28403 GCA_041739515.1 Bdellovibrionota bacterium | reverse complement strand
CAACGGATTCGTCAACGTCCTCAAAGCAATCCTTAAGCTTTGTATTTTTCTGCCGATCGCATTCTTCACATTGAAGAAGTTGGCTCCGGATATGGTCACCTTAATGCATATGCAGATCGATCAGATATTTTCATTCACATCTGCTGCAATGAGCTCAATATTCTGGAAGATCTTCATGGTGATGTGTGCGCTCTCGGCGTTCGACTATTTCTACACGAACTGGCAGTGGCTTCGACAGAACAAAATGACGAAGGATGAGGTAAAAGATGATCGCAAGGCGATGGAAGGAGATGAGGCCACCAAACGACAGATTGCACGCAAGGGTCTTGCTCGAATCATGCAACGGATTAAGCAAACCGTACCAAAGGCAAACGTTGTAATTACGAATCCGACTCATTTTGCAATTGCATTGCAATATGATCGGGAAACCATGAGTGCACCAACCGTAGTGGCAAAGGGACAAGATTACCTGGCGTTGAGAATTCGGGAAATCGCTAGAGAATCCGGTGTTCCGATCGTCGAGCGCAAAATACTTGCCCGCTCGCTTTACGCCAGCTGCGAAGTCGGTTCGGTCATTCCTCGAGATCTCTTCAAGGCAGTCGCCGAAGTACTGGCATACGTCTATAGGCTTAAGAATCCGGGAAAAGTGCAACAAAAGACAACTGGACCCTCACAACAAGCTTCAACTCAATCAATAATTAGGTAAGGAATACTTTGGCAAGCAGCGCAACCGCATCGACCGGATCAGCAACCCAAGGAAGCGGGTCTCCACTCCAACGCCCGCCGCGCCGTAGCGGCACGTCACCCGCTAACGCTTCCGCTCAGACCGCCCCATCAAGCATCTGGAAACATTTAACGATTCCGCTCACGTTAATTCTCGTGCTGTGTATCATGCTTTTTCCAGTGCCGAGCGCGCTGCTTGATATATTAATCGCTGTGAACATTACCGTAGCATTCATCGTGTTGTTCGCCTCATTGTATATCGATAAACCATTAAAATTCTCAGCGTATCCAGCAATCTTGCTCGTGACGACGCTATTCCGTCTCGGTCTCAACGTAGCATCAACACGAGCGATTCTGTTGAACGGAAAGGATGGATTAAACGCTGCTGGAAGTATTATTCAAGCGTTTGGCGAATTCGTAGTCGGCGGGAACTTCGCAATCGGAATCGTGATATTTATAGTGATAAGTTTAGTCAATATTAAAGTTATCACCAAGGGCTCTGGACGTATCGCTGAAGTCGCAGCCCGATTCACTTTGGACGCATTGCCGGGTAAGCAGATGGCGATCGATAGTGATCTTAACGCTGGATTGATCTCTGAGGCGGAATCAAAACAGCGCCGCAAAGAACTTTCTAGCGAAGCTGAATTCTACGGATCGATGGACGGAGCTGCTAAGTTCGTTTCCGGCGATGCTGTAGCAGGCATATTTATTACCGGTATTAACATCGCTGGTGGATTATTTATCGGAATTGTCCAACTCGGAATGGATTGGATGGATGCTGCAAAGATATACACTTTGCTTACGATCGGTGACGGATTGGTATCTCAGATCCCATCGATTATTATTTCAACATCCGCCGGTATTATCGTTGCTCGCGCTGGCTCGGGCGAAGACCTCGGAGGAGAGGTTATAGATCAGTTGTCGACTACTGATCGGCCTTTATTCGTCAGCGCAGGAGTGATGGGATTATTTGCTGTTCTTCCCGGGCTTCCGTTTTTGCCGTTTATGACGCTTGCGCTTGGCGTCGGGGTAATCGCCTACCTCCGTCGACAAACATTGAAAAAGGAACGGGTTGGAGAGGCGACCAAGAATGGGCGAGCTTCAACGACAACTGATTCTGCTGGCGGACCACCTGGAAGCGCTGAAGATAAGCCAAAATCTGGAAGTAGAGAAGAAGTCACTGGACTGCTCGGCATGGATACGCTTGAGCTTGAAGTTGGTTACGAACTTGTATCTCTCGTAGAAGGTGGAGATCTCGTTGAACGCATCCGTTCGTTGCGTCGCCAATTCGCGGTTGATTATGGATTTATCGTTCCACCCATTCATATTCGCGACAACGTCCGGATAAAGCCAGCTCAATATCGACTACTTCTTCGCGGCGGAGTGCTTGGCGGAGGAGATATCAAATCCCATCACCTGATGGCGATGGATCCTGGTTCTGTGACGACTCCAATGCAGGGAATCGCTACGAAGGAACCAGCCTTTGGACTGGAAGCATTGTGGATTCCCGAGAGCGACCGCGAGAAGGCCCAGATGTCCGGCTATACTGTGGTTGATGGGGGAACGATCATCACAACCCATCTGACTGAATTAGTGCGCAGCCACATGCACGAGTTGCTATCACGCCAAGAAACTCAATATTTGATCGATACGGTCGGCAAGGATAACCCAAAACTCATCGAGGAACTCGTTCCAACACTTCTCACCGTAAGTCAGGTTCAAGCGGTACTCGTGCATTTATTGCGTGAGGGGATATCCATTCGAGATCTTAAAACGGTTCTAGAGGTATGCGCCGACTGGGCACCGCACATTAAGCATCCTGAAAAACTTGCTGAGTACGTCCGTCGTCGGCTCTCTCGTACAATTACGTCTAAGTTTACTTCAAGTGAGGGAATGCTGCCGCTCGTAAGCTTAACTCCGTCATTGGAGCGAGCCCTAGCTGAGGCTGTTCAGCAATCAGATGAAGGCTCTTACCTCTCGATCGAGCCGCAAATCGCGCAACTTCTTATCAGTAAGCTATCAAAAAGTGCTGAAAAATTTATGGAGATGGGCCAAACCCCATTACTGCTCGCTTCAACTCATTTGAGACCGGCATTGGCACGATTTGTGGAGAGGTTTGTTCCAGGATTCGCCGTTATGAGCCACCAGGAAATCGCTCCTAATACACGAGTACAGTCGTTAGGAGTGGTTAACGTCGAGCATCCGGCACTTGGTTAGCGCTCAAATGCCATATCCAATTTTATGAAGCCCAGAGCCTCCAGAATGAATCAAACACTAGAAGCAAGAGAATCACCTATGAAAGTAGAAGTCACCCGAACCGCTTCAAAATCTCCCTGCAGGGTGATCAGTATCACCAGTGGAAAGGGTGGAGTCGGTAAGTCCAACTGTGCTTTGAATCTAGGAGCTGCTCTTGCCGAAGCTGGACGTGCAGTTCTGATTCTGGATGCTGACTTAAGTTTAGCAAACATCGACATTTTAGTCGGGTTAACTCCGTCGGGGACGATCGCAGACGTGCTCTCGGGAGAAAAACGACTTGAACAAATTCTCGTAGATGGCCCGTTAGGGATTACTATCATTCCTGCAACTAGTGGTGTGAGTCGCCTCACTGAGCTCTCTACTGATCAACGTTTGACATTGTTGGCTGAGATCGAACGGGTTGCTTCGCGATTCGATTATCTAATCATCGACACACCAGCCGGAATAGCTTCCGATGTTATGTTCTTTAACTCTGCAGCGCGAGAAATCATTTGTGTAGTAACACCGGAACCGACTTCGATGACGGATAGTTATGCCATGCTTAAACTGCTGAGCGCACGATGCGGAGAGCGTCGAGTCGGAATCATTATGAATCAATGCTCAACAGAACGGGAAGGAGAGCGTGCATTTGAAAGATTAGACAGATCGGTTCAACGTTACTTGCCACTTTCGATCACTCGTCTCGGCAATGTGCCTCGTGATGATTCAGTTCTAGAGGCCGTGCGAGCACAAGTGGCAGTACTAGAGAGGTATCCAACCTGCCCCGCGTCGATCGCGTGGCGATCGATCTCCCGAACCATAGATGATCAGTTTATCAATCAACGAATTAAGGGGGGAATGGAGCTATTCTTCGGTCAGCTTCTAAGCGAGGAGCGATATGGCGGATAAGGTTTCCAAGACAGTTAAATTTCCGCATGTTCACAAAATGTTGGCGGGGATTTCTCTGTTGGTGTTCACGGTAACGATGATCGCTGGAATGCGTGCAGATGCGCGCTTTGTAACGATTACGGTTAGAGCTTTGGTTGCGATGATTATCGTCGCAATAATTGGACGGGTTGTAGTTAAGTTGATCGCTTCATACGAGGAGATACACGGTGGCGAAAACTAAGATTGCCGCGGTAGCGGCTTACAAGAATATCGATGCCTATGAGAAGGAAGAGCTCATCAAGAGTTACCTCCCGTTGGTTAAAAAGGTGGTTCATCGCCTATCTGGTCGATTACCCAAGGACATCGATATCAAGGAGATGATCAATTCAGGAATCATCGGATTAGTTGACGCGTTGGAAAAATTCGATCCCGTTCATGAAACTAACTTTGCTACGTACGCACAGTTTCGAATTCGGGGTGCGATCCTCGATAGTTTTAGATCACAGGACTGGTTGCCACGCAGTTTGCGTTTTAAATCGCACCAGATTGAACAAGCATTTCAGCGTAAGGAGCAGAAGCTAGGTCGCCCTGCAACCGATGAAGAGGTTTCAGCAGAACTCGGGATCACCATAGAGGATCTTCAGGAGATGCTCTCGGAGGTAGGCTCGATCGTGATGTTAAGCTTCGAAGAACTAGGATTTGGACACGGTGAAGAACGCTTCCAAGCGGAAGAAATTCTTGCGGCTAAGGGGCATGATCCACTCCATAAATTACTAGGTGGTGAAAAGGTAGAGTTAATAGCGCGTGCGCTTGATCGGCTGCCGGAAAAGGAGCGCTTGGTTATCAGTTTATATTTCTATGAAGAATTGAATCTCAAGGAAATCGGAGAGATTTTAGGCGTTACCGAGTCTCGCGCGTCGCAAATAAGATCGCGGGCGCTAATTCGGTTAAAAAATTACTTAAGAGCTGCTGCCGCGTAAGCCGTGTCTGGTGTTTAGTCAACCGAGCTAGAAGTGGGTTTATTACCACTCTCTCGATTAATAGCATCGTACGAATATCCGCCGATCTTAAAGTATCTAAAAACTTCATGGCCTAGATTTAGGAACAACGAAGCAACCAGGGCATACAGCGTGGCAATGAGAGCCAAGTGCTCGTAACCAAAGCCCACGGCCATGCCGATCGCTGCAGTGACCCACATCAATGCAGAAGTCGTCAGCCCGGAGATACCCCGCGGTGATCTAAATATCGTTCCCACGCCCAGAAATCCGATACCTGTAACTATCTGCGCAGCTATTCGGCCAGGATCTGCATGTGAGCTCAACATCGCTGTTTCACGTGAAAGAACGGTGAACAAGCAACTGCCGAGGCAAATAAATGAAAAGGTACGTAAACTCGGATCCTTTCCTCGAATTTCGCGTTCAAGTCCGATCGCCGCGCCAAGCGCCACAGAGAGAAACAATTCGTGTTGATAGAGAGTTTCGAGCATGTGCGAGTATATGCTCAAGATAACAACCGAGAAAATACCAAATTCCTCCGCGTTTTAGTGGGAAACAGTATTAGTATCGGCGCCCTTGGCCGGCTTTTCTGATTCGACTACGCCGGCACCCGCATCAGTGGACTTCGGAGTCGCAGCGATAGAATCGATGATCTTCTTTGCAGCGTTGGCAATCTCCTCGCCGGATTCAAGCCCCAAAATCGGAACTTCATCAGGGAGGTCGGCGGTCGCAATTACCTTGTTCAATCCATCCAAAGCGGCGGTTTTGTAAGCTTGGCTCAACGTCGGATAGTTAAACACGGCGCGCCCGAGGTAATCGAGAGTTCCCTGGAAGCCCATCACCATCTGTCCAATATGGATCAGTTCAGCGGCGTTCTCGCCAATTACATGAACTCCGAGGATCTGAAGGGTATTGCGATGAAACAGAACTTTTAAAACACCGGAGTCCTCTCCGATGATTCGTCCGCGCTCAACTTCGCTGAATCGACAAACACCAATTTCATAAGGGATTTTTGCTATGCTGAGCTCAGCCTCAGTTTTTCCGACCATCGCTATCTCTGGAATCGTATATACACCGTACGGAATCGGAATACCTTCAGCTCGTGGTTCAGGTAGTCCAAAAGCATGGCATGCTGCGCGTCGTCCTTGCTCAATTGCAGTGGAAGCAAGTGAGGGAGCTCCTGCGACATCACCGACCGCATAAATATTCGGGACGCTTGTTTGAAGTTGATCATTCACTGTGATGACGCCACGACTATCCGCTTTGACGCCAAGTGCCTCTAATCCAAGGCGTTCCACGTTTCCTGCACGACCAGCCGAAATAAGAAGCACATCACTTACAATTCGTTTCCCGGACTCAAGATACGTAACAGCTCTTCCATCCGGGCAACGTCGGCAACTTATCACTTTATCAGCTGTCACGACGCTCGCCTTCTGTTCCCGCAGTTTGTAAACGAGCGTATCGACTAGCTCACGATCTACGAAACTTAGGATATTTCCACGTGCTTCGACGATTGTTACTTTGCATCCCAGCGCTGCAAACATCGAGCCGTATTCGCATCCGATTACACCGCCTCCTACTACGCTTAAGCTTCGCGGGATCGATTTCATCCGAAGAATAGAATCGCTATCGAGAATTACCTCACCATCAAAGTCAAAGGACGGTGGGTGATATGGTCGCGTCCCGGTCGCAATCACGATAAACTCGCACGAGAATATTTGCTCCCGACTTCCATTTTTTACGGCGACTTCGTGCTCGTTGCGAACGGACCCATAACCGTGAACCATCTCGATTCCGTTACGAACCAGTTGTGCACGAATCGTCTGCTCGATATCGTTAGTGATCGCATCGCTGCGCTTTGTCAGGTCCCGCATTGAAATCTGCTGCTTTACTCGGTACGCCTTTCCGTAATGTCCTCGTTCTCGGTATCCGGAGAGGTGCACGATTGCCTCGCGAAATGATTTGCTTGGGATCGTCCCATCATGCAGACACACCCCTCCGATATTTGGATTGGCCTCAACAATGCAGGCTCTCTTCCCGAGTTTCGCAGCCTGAATTGCTGCTTTCTGTCCACCCGGCCCGCTCCCAATTATCATTATGTCAAAATCATACGCCATGCTTTGCTCGTCGGCGTGGAACAAGATTTTCTTGCGGTGTATTTTTCTAAGCGACCGAGTGTGGCATATCCTACGAGATTCTCTGACCTCACATCCAATATCGTATCGGCTATATGCGCTCTAGGACGGAATCATCTGTCCCGAGTGTCCCCGATGCTTCCTGCTGCGCTGGTTAGAGAGGACTGTATAGTCGCCTGAGCCGCTGCGAGCCGAGCAATCGGAACCCGGAAAGGGGAGCAACTGACATAACTCAATCCGATACGATGCGCGAAGTCGATAGACGATGGCTCCCCACCGTGCTCTCCACAGATCCCGATTTTTAACTCTGGTCGCTGCTTACGTCCAAGCTCGACGGTAATTCGCATCAATTTTCCAACTCCGTCTTGGTCAAGTATTTCGAACGGGTTATTCATTAATACTTTTTTCAACCCGCTTGGCGTTTCAATACCTTCTAAGTAGTTTTGCAAAAATTTCCCCTCGGCGTCGTCGCGACTGTATCCAAAGGTCATTTGAGTCAGATCGTTAGTGCCGAAGCTAAAAAATTCAGCGTACTCAGCGATTTCGTCCGCGGTAACGCAGGCGCGAGGGATTTCAATCATGGTCCCAAATTTATAGTTGATGGTCGATTTTCTCCTAAGCATTACCTCCTTAGCCACATCCTCTAATTGAGTGCGCGCGATCGATAATTCGGTGACATGACCAATTAGTGGAATCATTATTTCTGGAAATACCGTCATGCCAGCAGAGTGGACTTCGATGGCAGCTTCAAAAATCGCCTGCACCTGCATTTTATTAATTTCTGGATAAACCAGACCAAGTCTGCATCCGCGCAATCCCATCATCGGATTGGACTCTTTAAGCTGCTCGATTTTGTGCAGAATCCGTTCGAGCTCAGCTAGCCGCTCGTTCTTTGCACCCTGCACTCGCAACGTCGTAAGCTCAACTAAGATATCGTCGTGTTTCGGTAAGAATTCATGAAGTGGAGGATCGAGCAATCGGATCGTTACGGGAAAACCGTCCATCGCTTTGAAAATCCCCACGAAGTCCTCGCGCTGCATAGGCAGAAGTTTCGCAAGAGCAGCTTCACGAGCCGCTTTATCCTCCGCCATAATCATGGCCTGCATGACGGGCAACCGTCCCTTATCCATAAACATGTGTTCAGTGCGACATAATCCGACTCCTTGTGCGCCGAACTGTCGCGCACGCACTGCATCCTCCGGTGTATCAGCGTTCGTACGGATTCCAAGCGTGCGGGTTTCATCCGCCCAAGCAAGTAATGTCTTAAAATCCTCATCGACTTTCTGGGTCGAGGTCTTCAATGCTCCCAAATAGATCTCACCTGTCGAGCCATTTACTGAGATAATATCACCCTTCTTAATGGTGGTAGCGCCGACTCGGATGATTTCATTGGTGAGGTCAATTTTTAACGCCTCGCACCCAGCAACGCACGGCTTCCCCATTCCACGTGCAACCACCGCTGCATGACTCGTCATTCCGCCGCGGCTAGTAACGATTCCCTGAGCAGGAACCATGCCGCGAATGTCATCGGGGCAGGTTTCAACTCGCACTAAGATTACTTTATGACCAAGCTTACCGAGTTTCTCGCTTTCGTCTGGATTAAATACAACTGAGCCGGTGGCAGCTCCAGGAGATGCATTGAGTCCGACTGCCATTAGCCGTCCTGCATCTTTAGCTTGGGCCATATCCGCGATGTCGAAACTCGGAAGCAGAAGTTGATTAAGCTGGTTTGGCTCAACTCGCATCAAAGCTTCGTGTTTGCTAATTAGAGATTCATTCGCCATCTCAACAGCAACCTTAACGGCAGCAGCCGCAGTGCGTTTCCCCGTACGGGTTTGCAATAAATACACCTTGCCCTGCTGCACAGTGAACTCGATATCCTGCATATCGCGATAGTGGTGCTCGAGTTTAGCGATCGTCGCTATCAACTCGCTATGGACCTCCGGCATTTCCTTTGCAAGCTCAGAAATCTGCTTGGGGGTTCGAACTCCGGCTACTACATCCTCCCCCTGAGCGTTGGTTAAGTATTCACCGTAGACAAACTTATCACCCGTACTCGGATTTCGCGTGAAACAGACACCGGTGGCGGACTTGTCATCGAAATTGCCGAATACCATCGCCTGAACCGTAACTGCGGTGCCCAAATTGTGATCTATCTTATTTAAATTTCTGTAGTAAATCGCGCGACTGTTGTTCCACGAGCGAAATACCGCTTCTATTGCTCCAGCAAGTTGAACTTTCGTGTCATCCGGAAACGAAATTTTCTTAAGATCTTTGACTAAACCTTTGAACTGATCGACGAGTCTACGCAGCGACTCCTCTCCAAGCTCATTGTCCTGAACAACATTGACTCGCTGTTTTTCTGCTTGAATGATCGCTTCGAAATCGTGTTTTTCAATGTCAAAAACGACGCTGCTATACATCTGGATAAAGCGCCGATAGCTGTCCCAGGCAAAGCGCGGATTCCCCGTCTCCTTCGCCAGTCCTTCGGTCGTTGCGTCATTAAGGCCCAAGTTAAGAACCGTATCCATCATTCCGGGCATCGAGAATTTTGCACCGGAGCGTACCGAGAGAAGCAACGGATGACTCGAATCACCTAGCTTGCGGCCCAATGAAGACTCGATCGATTGCAGTTGCTTAGTGATCTCACCGAGTAATTCCGCAGGCATTTTCTTACCTGCTTCGTAATACTCCTGACAACACGACGTAAGGATCGTTAACCCCGGCGGAACGCAAACCCCTGAGGCACTCATCTCAGCAAGTCCTGCGCCCTTGCCACCAAGCATGGCGCGCATTCGTTCTCGATCCCCTTTGAAATACTTCGCGCCATCAGAGAATAAAAAAACCCGCGGTGAAGTAACAGAAGATGATTTGGTATCGGTGAGTAGTGATTCCGCTGCGTTACCGTCAATCATATTGCGATCTCCTTATTGTCTAGAATTTTGCCGTTTCGCGTTCTTGCCAAATATAAACTTATTTCACTTGATGTTTCTTCGATCGCTCTTCTAGACACGTCGACGACGTAGCATCCGAGTTGGCGAAATACTCTGCGTGCGTCGTCAACTTCATCCGCAATTCTATCAAGTTCCGCATAATCGGTTTGTGGTGCGATCTTCATCGCTTGAGCCCGCGAAGTTCGTAACGAATGTAGGACGTGAGGATCGATATGCAACCCGATGATCTTTTCCCGGTTTAAATTTTTGAGGGCTGTCGGTGGAGGAATGCCATAAACCAAAGGAACGTTCGCGGCTTTCAATCCGTAATGCTGCGCCAAATACAAACAGTTCGGCGTCTTGCTAGCACGTGAAACGCCAATAAGTACAACGTCAGCTTGATCCAATCGTTCAGGATGCACGCCATCATCGAGATGGACGGCGAAGTTCACCGCTTCCATGCGCATAAAGTAAGCATCGTCGAGAAGATGCGATCTTCCGGGTTCTGATAATGGCTCCGCAAGCGTGAGCTCAGCTACGCGCTCTAACAGCGGGCCTAACAAATCAACGGCAGGAACATTTCGACTTCTGGCAGCGGACTCAAGCGTTGCTCTAAAGTCAGGAAGCACGAGCGTGTATGCTATCAAACATCTATCACTATTTATTTCTTCGACTAAGGATTGAACCTGCTCACGAGTTCGCACTTGCGGCAATCGTTTAACGATCGCTATGCCTTGCGAAAATTGACTCACGGCGGCATGTGCTACATGCGCGGCGGTTTCGCCACTGGAATCCGAGATAATAAAAACCGTTAAAGGAGAGACAGGGGGAGAGTGATGGGTTGCAGCCTTCTGGGTCATAGACACAATCGTCCCCACAATCGAACTGAGCACTATAAGACTACCCCTTGTTTACCAGTATTTTAGCGATTAATGGAAGAGGTTTGGCCCTGACGAGTCCCCACGAAAGTGTGACAAAGACTTGGTAATACTAGGTGCTTCACGGATTCGTGGCAATTCTAGATAGAATGATGACTGGGCACTTTTTTCAACAACGCCAGGAAGTCTCGCCAAATAAATCCCCACGGGTCAGTTTTACGTTGCGGTGCGATGTCGGAGTGTCCGTAAATCGAATTGATCGGATAACGCTGCATGAGCGTATTCGTCAGCTCCGCGAGTCCATTCATCTGAGCTGCAGTAAATCCCTCTGTAGGGTTAGCGATTAGTTCCACCCCGATACTGAACTGATTTACGGACTCACGTCCATCGCTCGGAAGTTTACTTTTTCCGGCGTGAAACGCGAGTAGATGGGGTGCAACAAGTTCAAAGGTGACACCGCTGCGATCAATTAAGTAGTGGGCGGAAACTCCGTAAAATTCAAACATCGCCTTTAGCCCATCAACGCTATGCTGCGCGATCCCAGACGTTCCGAAACGCCCTTCAAGTAACGCCAATAATCCCACGTTCTCTGATGCTGCATCCCCAGTATCGCGCCACTTTTTACCAAACTCTACCGCCGTTTCATCGCTTAATTTACGATTGCCTAGCAACGAGCGATCTACAGTTCGCACTTCATCGGGCACGTAACAAGAGTGAACGATCAATACGTCTATCGGAATTCCAGGTTCGCGCTTCTGAAAACATTTTCCACCGAACAGATCGGTCTCAGGGAGATGGCTCTTAATAATTTGAGAAGTAGAACCAGGCTGTTTCAATCCGATAACCCCACAACTCTAGGTGTAATCTCGATCGCATCGATCGGATCAAGTGCGTCTCTTGAATCAGTCGTGACCGCACCGAGTTCCTTGAACCTGCGCGCGCTAACGGCGACACGCTGCTCAAAGACATGCGCGGCGGAATTAAAGGACTCGACTGCTTTTTTAAGCCGACCACCGACATCATCAAGATGACCGGACAATTGAGCTAAACGACTATAGAGTTCGTTTCCAAGACGCTGCACCTCAGCCGCGTTCTCTGCCATCCTTTCCTGACGCCAACCGAAAGATACCGCCTTTAGAAGCGCGATTAGCGTGGTCGGAGTAGCAAGCAGAACTTTGTCTGCCACGGCTTGCTCAATTAGTTCCGGTTGTTGCTGCAATGCTGCAGCGAAAAATGACTCCCCCGGCATAAACAACACTACAAATTCAGGGCTGTTATCAAATTGCTCCCAGTATCCTTTTCGTCCAAGTTGGGTCCCGTGATCTTTTATCGCGCGAGCATGCGCTTTAAGCAGCGTGCCACGAACTGTATCGTCGACTTCGTCGTTTGCATCGAGATAGGCACTAAGCGGTGCCTTTGCATCAACAACGATACACTTATTCCCGGGAAGTTTAATTACTAGATCCGGGCGAAGTTTTCCGTCATCAACTGAAACTTGTTCGATAAAATCACAATATTCAAGCATCCCGGCCAATTCAACGACTCTTCGAAGTTGCAGTTCCCCCCAGCGCCCGCGAGCCTGCGGATTCTTTAACGCACGCATTAGCTGTCCAGTTTCACCGCGCAACTGAATATTGGTCTCAGCCAGAGATTTAACCTGTTGTGTCAGAGATTCGTACGCTCCGACTCGATCTTTCTCTAAAGATTGCAAGTGCACCTGAAATTGTTGCAGGGTAGTTCGCATAGGCTCCAAAGCCGTGAGCACCTGCGCCTCTTTCGCAGCCAACTGATCGACCGTGCGAGCCTGCAACGTCTCAAAACTCATTTGAGCGGCATTTAGAAAACTCGCATTGTTGCTTTTTAGAGCCTCGGCGCTCAAAGCGCGAAACTGCTCTACGAAACGCTGCTCCACCCCTCTAAGCTCCTGCATCCGAGCTTCACTCTGAACGGTGCGCTCCTCAAGCCGTGCGTTCTCGCCTGTAAGTCGTAACTGCTCCTGAGCCAAATGATCGTTTTCGTTCTTTAACTCTAGACTGACGCTCTGCTGCGTTAAGAGTTGCTGCTCAAGCTCTTTTTGCAGAAGAATGGCCCGTTTAGCACGGGAATAGAGCAATACCCAAGCTATTAACGAAATTACCAAGCCGGCAAAAAGGCCGACGATGCCGTACGAAAGTGGGGTTGAGATCATGCATCTATACTTCACTCCTGATACAAGGGTAGTCAATGCCGGAAACCAATAATATATCCCGTTCTTTCCTCTGTTCGGATGATTCAGGGTCAGTTTTGTTACGTGCAGCGAAAGCTTTTGCGGCTTGGCATGCTTCCAGGCCTCCAGCTGCATCGGTCCCAATAGCGGTCTTGCCCAGCGCTAGAGCGACCAGGGGGTTTCGAGCCCATCTGCATACGTTGCTAGATACAGACAACATAGGACTAACGAAGGTGGTGCACACGAGCACCCCGGGTGAATTACCTGAGCTATTACTCGATATAGACAACAAAAACCTCGCTAGCGCGGAAATACTCCCCCGGCTCTGGGCCACTGCGCTTGAGGACGCATCGAAATCGAACTCCTCTTTTGATACACAGGGGACCGCACCACTACTTCTTACGGAGTCGTCGGCTACTCCGCTTTCGCAACTTCGAGATGAACTTTCAAGTGTCGGGCTCGATTGCGGATCACTTTTGGAAACTCGACGGGATGAAATGCCCGACTCGGTCGTTGCCCAATTTCTAAAAATTCTTCCTGTTGAACTTCGCTATGAGGAATTGCTACGCACTGCAGGACTACAAGATCGCTGGAGTGCTAGACGTGACGCGTGGCTTGAACGACGCTGGCGATATCAGTCCGAGGCCACGGCAATCCCCGTATGGCTGATCGGTTGCGCCGAGCTAGCACCTTTTACTCAGGAGCTCTTGCATGAATATTCGGGTCCGATAATTGTCGCCATCGCCGCCACACAGGATAAATCTGTCGCATTTAACGACTACGGAGTTTTGACGGGGGAAGGGGAGTGGGAACCGGGAGAATTTTCCCTTTCGGTCACTCCTTCATTATGGAGTAGTAGTACTATCATTAGCGATCGAATCACTGAGAATGTTTCGATCGCGCCTAACACCCAAACGGCTACCAGAACGGCTGTCGGAATAGTAAATCGCTCAGATCGCTTGGTCGTCTCCGCTATGCTTGCCGAACGTGAAGTTGTTTGTCGCGATGGGCACGGAATAGCGCTATCTCAAACTCCACCGTGGATACTACTCGATTCGATCCGACGCTTTCACGCGACCCGTCATGCCGATGATTTGTTAGATTTATTGGTTGTGCTTAAAGAACGCACGACTATCGCCGAAGTTTTTGAGCAGGCAATTAAGCTTGATGAATTTATCGCGGGCGAAGTCCCCCTGACCGTTTTTAGTGAATCAACTCCGGGGGTCTTGATAGCAAAATTATTATTAGATCGTGTGACTCAGTTCACTTCGGGAAAAGTATCTACGCAGGAATTTCTCGATGGGATATTTTCGATGATACGTCCTGCTCAGCCCCCAACGCCTGATCAAGCATCCCTTGAATGCATAGGGAAATTTCACGAAATTTTACCATTGATGTGTGAATTGCCCGGCACCGATCGAACCCAGGCCATTGCAGCAACTTTAACAGCGATTTCTCGGAGCACCCACGAACCGCGCGGAGAGGCTCCGAGCGTCGAATTACTCGGCTGGCTAGAACTATTTCTCGATGAATCAAGCAACCTTGAGCTACTAAATCCGACAGCCGACCTAATTCCTGGTCCTCCGCCAAGAAATCCTTTCTTGCCAGAAGGATTACGGCGACAACTTGGGATGGCTACGCAAGAAACCCGGGCTAACCGAGATCGGTATCGGTGGTGGATAATAACTAACTCCGGTCGGAATGTTCACGTGACTATTCAAGAGGCAGGATCGCGTGGGGAACCTTTGATGCTATCGCCGAGTCTTTTGCCTCTTGAGAATCCGAGTAGGGCTGCCGCGATTCTACTCGATTCGGCCAAAGGGGAAGAATCCCACGGATCCAACGCTACGTCGGAATCGCAACGAATTTTTGCTCAACAAAGTAGAGCACTTCCGCGACTCGCGCTAACTCCACCAGATGTCGTATCGGTCAGCGGGATTGGGGATTATTTGTCGTGTCCCTATCGATTCGCCCTTAAAAATATCAAGAAGCTTAAAACGATCGCGGATTTCCCACACGAATTTGACGCATTGATGTTTGGCTCTATGCTACATAGTGTTTTAGATTCAGTCGTTAAGGTTGAGCTTACTGGTCGTCGTTTTAGCACATACGAGCAGTTACTCACCTTCTTAGAGAATCGCCTTGAGCATGAATTCGCATTTCCCGAGGAACGTCGTGGAGGCACCATAATTCAGCGCGAAAGTCTTAAAACTAGGCTTGCCGCTTATGCTCATTGGCATCTTGCATTTAGACAGCAGGGATGGACGCCACTTGAATCGGAATTCTCATTTAAGATTGCTTCCCCTTCCGGGTTAATCGTGAACGGTAGAATAGATCGTGTGGAGAGAAACACTATCACCGGCGAAGTATTGCTGCTCGACATAAAAACCTCGGAGAAAGAAAGCACCGTAGATCAGTTTCACCGCCCAAGCGCTGCAGGGGGTAAATGGCTATCGTTGCAGCTGCCCATTTACAGAGAGGGCTGGAGGGTCTCGCAGTCCGCAGATGATAGCATTCAGCCGCCACGTTTAGGATTATTGTTTATCGATGGAGCAGCAACCGTTTCATTGCAAGAGTCGAAGTGGACCGAGTCTGACTTTGAAGATGCAGATCGGGCGTTTCGCGAAACAACAGCAGCGATCGCTACTGGCGCATTCTGGCCACCATCAGAGGAAGTATTGTTCGATCCCTACCCGTGGATCACGGCTTTCACTGTAACAGAGGAAGCGCGATGAACTCAGCAGAAGGTGAAATGCAGATTGAAGCGGGCATGTCGCGTGCAGAAATTATCCGTGCAAGTGCAGGCTCCGGGAAAACGTTCGTCTTGGTTCAGCGGTACATAGCGCTTCTGGTTTGCGGGGAGTCTCCGAAGACGATATTGGCGTCAACGTTCACCGTCAAAGCAGCCGGTGAAATCCAGCGTCGTGTGTTTCTAAAACTCGCCGAAGCCGTTCGAATCGATCAGGCCCGAATGCAGCTTAGCGAGGAAGTCGGTCGGTCGATTTCAAAAAATCAGATAGAGGAGATCTTTAAGCGGGCGTTGAGAGAGTTTCCAGGTGCGGCCATCCTCACAATTGATGGCTTAGTGGCGAGGATCGCCGGCGCATTGACCGTAGAGTGCCAATTGCCATTGGGGTGGCGAATGTCGGAAAGCCCGGGATTGCAACGCGATCTCGAGCGGGAACTTGTTTCGCTTCAGGCACGCGAGCTAGGTAAACTGCTCTCCATTATCGTTAAGTCGGATGCTAGTCGAAAAATAGCTGAGCCGTTGATTTCAGCGTGTTTACGATTTTACGAGCGGCTTCAATTATACGGACATGCGGCATTTAATCTAGGCAGTCTCGTCGAGGAGACGCTCCCGATCTCGCAGTGGGGAGAAGCACTTTCACAGATGCCCCTCCCCCTCACCAAGACCAATTCCGTACGAGCCAGGTTTGCAGCCTCAGTGACGGATTTACTCAAAGCGCTCGAGAGTGGAAGTATCTCAGAGCTTTTTCAATCTACGCTAATTCAACGCGCACTCGAGCGAAGTAATTACGATAGGCAAGAGCTTTCCGCAGAATGTTATCGACCACTTTGGGAGTTAGCTGAGCGATTAAGAACTTTCGAGTGGAATCGAATCGTCGAGCGCAATAACGTTTTGTTAATGGTCCTGGCAAATTTCGATAAACTATATCAGGCCCATCAACACCAAAGCGGGCTCGTTACCCATTCAGATCTCCTTTTGGCGGTCGCGCGTTTTATGGCTGAAGATAAACTCTCGGGAGTAGCGTACGCCCTAGATCAGCGGTTTTCTCATATTCTACTCGATGAGTTTCAAGATACGAGCCCACTACAGTGGCAAGTTCTTCAACCGTTAGTGGCAGAGATCATAGGGGATGAGGCGCGCAATCGTACCGCGTTTATCGTAGGGGATCCGAAGCAGGCGATTTACGGTTGGCGGGGGGGGAGTGCCGAAATTTTTGCTGAGGTCTCACAGTCACTTCCCGCTCAATGGAATGAACGCAGGTTGGTGAAAAGCTACCGCTCAAGTCCGGTCGTGCTCGACTTTATCAATCGAGTGTTTCGTGGATTAAATCTAGTGGAGCAGGAGTTTCAACCGATAGCGGAGGAGTTCCAGCGAAACTTCGACGACCATCAACCGGTTAAATCTCTTAACGGTCGGGTAACGATTACTCAAAACATCGAGGATCGAACTTCGTGGGTAGTTGCTAAAGTGACTGAGATTTTCGCGGCCATACCGAATGCGCGGATAGGAATTCTTACGCGGCGGAACAATACAGTGAACGAACTGGTGAAAGCGCTTCGACATGTGGGGATCGCCGTAGTCGGGGACGGAAAGGCCGGGGCCACTCGCACTCTGCCAGTCGAAGCTATAAAGAGTCTTCTATATTGTCATTTGCATCCGACTGATTCCGCTGCAAGGTTTTTAGTATCTAACTCAGGCCTCGTCGAAGAGGGGGAGGATATCGAATCTGTTGTGCGTGATGGCTGCACGCCAAAGCTGATTTTGAGACTAGTGAAATTTGCGGAGCGTGATCGTCTTACCGAAGAGCAATATCACGACGTACAACTAGCGATCGCTGTGTTAGCGAACGGATTTGAGCGGGGTGCTGATGCGCGTGAGTTGATTGCTTTGTTGCAAAATCAACCACTATCAGGTGGCCAGGCGCAGGTCTCAGTCATGACGATGCATCGCGCAAAGGGACTTGAGTTTGAGTACGTGCTACTTCCAGAACTTGATACGAGGCTTATTCGCCAAGTGAGTCCGGATGCGCTCAGCTGGGAGGAAGATTCCGGGCAGCGCCGAATTCTGCCGTATGTGGGAGAGGGGCTTCGTAATGTCGACCCACGATTTGCCGACGCGGATACTCAGATGCGGAAGAAGGAGGCACTTGAAGCTCTGTGTTTATTGTATGTTGCTCTCACCCGTTCCATAGTTGAACTGCATTTGTTCACTCCATATACGGCGAAATCTGAGTATCCGTTTACTATGTTTGGAGTAGTGGCAGCTTCACTAGAATTGGACATAGCGACGCAGGGTGTGATTTTTGATACGATTAGGTAATGACTGATACTAGAAGAAAGCGTTCCACCAAGATGATCTCACTTCCGCTGCTGAAAGCTACGCCAACGCGCTGGGCTGCCGCTGCCTTGATGGACATCCCATCTCTTTTAAATGATCACGCACACTTAGAGAAAAAGGCTGCTACAAACGCGCTTCAGCTATTGCCGCTGTGGCCCGAACCGACTGGTCCTAAAAACTGGGTTAAAACGATGACAGCGATCGCCAAAGATGAAATCGGCCATCTCGGTTCAGTTTTGCGACTTATGGATAAGCGCGGAAAGTTGATGAGCAAGTCGCACAATAATCCGTACGCACAGGAGCTTCAAAAACTGGTGCGAAAAGGGCAGGGGCCAGCGGACGTCGCGGACAAGCTCATGATTAGCGCCTTAATCGAAGGGCGTTCGTGTGAACGGTTTAAATTACTCGCTGATGAAGCAGAGGACGTAGCACCTGAATTAAGTAAACTATATCACGGACTCTGGTCCTCCGAGCACGGACATTACAAAGTGTTCTTAGGTCTTGCGGAGCAGGTGATTGGAATGAAAAAAGTGGAAAGCCGCTGGGATGAGTTACTGCACAAAGAGAGTGAGATAATTTCTAGCCTCAGAAAAGAAATTTCGATGCATTCGTGGGTTTAATTCGTGAAAGACTACTTGGATACGACAGATCATCAACCTCCAACACCTGGCGTTGTTGTTCCTAGGGATCGACTTGCGCCAGAAGTCTTGCAACGAATAATCGAAGAGTTCGTGTTAGAGGAGGGCACCGATTACGGCCACGAGGAATTCTCGCTGGAGAGTAAGGTCGAGGCGGTTCGCCAGCAATTGGACGGCGGGCAGCTAGAGTTGGTGTTTAATCCGGAGACCGAAACCTGTTCGATCAGGTCCCGCATCGGTAGTCGAGGATGATTATGAAAGACTCCAAATCTCTTGTCGTTATTGGATGCGGAGCGATGGGAAGTGCCATAGCGAAAGCTGTTCTGCGTAAGCGCATGTGCGAACCAGAGGCACTCACCCTAGTCGAACACAATGCTGATAAGCTCGAAACACTCGCTGAACAGCTAAAATGTAAAGTTTCTGCTCTGGATGCACCGGAGCTAGGCGGTGTCGATGTAATAATACTCGCTGTGAAACCGCAAGATTCCTCAGTAGTTCTTGAGCAAGTATCGAAGTGGGTTAAACCCGCACAACTAGTGATTTCGATTATGGCGGGCATTCCGCTTTCGACCATCGAATCTAAACTTGGAACTTCCAACGCAATCGTGCGTTCAATGCCCAACCTCCCTGCGCAGTGTGGAGCGGGGATGACTGTCTATTGCTGCGCCTCAGGCGTTTCGGAATCCCAACAGCAGGTTGCCCAATTTATATTTGAATCATTTGGACGCTCCTTACGGGTAGATACTGAGACAAAAATCGACGCCGCAACCGCTCTTTCCGGAACCGGTCCCGCTTACTTCTATTTCTTACTTCAACAAATGCATGCCGTAGCTACCGAATGTGGTTATAGCTGCGCTGAGAGTGCGTTGCTATTGGAGCAAACCATGGAAGGAAGCTTAGCGTTATGGCGCGAAACGGGGGCCTCACCAGCGGACCTAATTGCGAATGTCGCATCACGTGGTGGAACGACGGAAGCGGCTTTAAAGGTGTTGGAGGGTGAGCAAGTCAGTGCCCATTTTAAAGACGCAATTCGCGCCGCGAACATCCGTGCCCAAGAATTGTCACGTTCTTAGTTAAGAATCTGTCTCGAAGTAATCGATGTGCCCGTCGCAGCGCGCTCTTCGATTACTGGCAACACTAACAGTCTTTAAATTCGATGATGTTTATTCCAGCTATCAATCTGACTGGTAATCATGTTTCGATAAAGCGAAGTAAGACGAGAAACAATTCTAGATGAGGGCTCTCGAGACAGAATGGTCTGGGCCACGCAACCAAATCGCGATCCATCTGACAAGCTGATCGCAATTCGATCTAGAAACCTCTCTTGTGCTCGATCGTTTAGTTTTGACCATGTGCTAGCGATTAAAGCGGCGCACTCGCTATCATCGATAAGCGAGGCCGTCCACGCTATGACATTCATGGCAAGCTCGTGCTTAAGCAGAGTTACTCCGGCTGCTATCTGCTGATCAGAGGGTTCATTAGTTAGATAAACCGTAGCCTCGATAATTCGACGCATTGCCAAATCTTCATCGGATTCGAGGAGGTCAATCCACAGCCCCGGATCGGAAATCGCCACATTGACCGCAACAAACTCTGAATCCGAACGCTCTGCACCAAAATCTGGATCAACGAAACCGGAAAGATCAAAGAGCGGAAGCGAGGTCACAAGTTTAAATTTTTTAGCACTATCAAGATCCGCTGCATACCTAGCGAGATCCGCCAGGGAACTAATCTTACTAGTCTCAGCAATACGACGATTGAATATCTCGGCTAAGGCACTAAATTCGGATCGGTTGATTCTGAATAGTAGGTGAGAGCATTCGTCAGAATACTTACCATATTCAAGACAGTGCCGTTTTAGTTCTGGAACGAGCTTCTCTAATGAACGATCTACATCCCTCGCAAGTAAAGTCCTCAAGTAAATATCCAAAAACGGTCTTTGCGAGTCACCTGGATGATCTTGAGCTGGCTCTTGCTCTCCAAGGATCCTAGCTGTTTGAGTCGTTGCACTTTGAAGCGAGTCGTTGTCTGCCTGCAGAGTGATCAACAGACGTTCGACTATTTCACCTGTCGTAAACCCCCATAGTCTCACATTGTTCATAGCAGCTGAAAGTTGGGTACTACGAAACAGAGCTTCCAACGGATCATCTTTACTTTCCT
The DNA here is from genome assembly GCA_041739515.1 of Bdellovibrionota bacterium. Classification (GTDB taxonomy): domain Bacteria; phylum Bdellovibrionota_C; class UBA2361; order UBA2361; family UBA2361; genus JBGSNS01. Next base: position 7,526 of record JBGSNS010000137.1, on the reverse strand, counting down.
GGCCAACACTTGAAGATTGGTCGGAATCCATCAGTAAGTTTAATTCATTATTGCAAATATCACGCACTACTGGCCCGCATAGCGGCATATTATGCCACGGCAAAAATCCAAGTTCTGAAATTCCAAAAAGGGTCTGCACTGCGGTTTCGACGAATTGGAGCCTGCGTTGGTTACTAGAGGCGGATGCCATAAGCCGTGCTTGTGCCGGTCTTAACAACACCTCAGAAATTGCTCCGTCGAAGATAGCGGGAGCTTTGTCCGCGAGATCCGCGATGCATTCCCTTGCTAGCTTGGGAATTCGACTGTGGTAGACGGGTTCGCCCAGATCTTTAAAATCGATTAGAATACGCGATATGAAGCGATCATCTAAAGTTGACGTTTCGCTAAGTTGCGTGACAATTCCGTCAAATACAAGTTCCATCGCAGAAATTGGGACCGACTCAGATTCGATTCTTCCATCACTCTCTGCAATTACAAAGTCGCTATGACTACAGGCTTTTATTAAAGGACGAACCTCAGTCCACAGCGTGTAGTGACTCGGAATAATCGCGCCGATAATTCTTCCGATGTAAAATGCAGCAGCATGAAATTCCGCCGTTAGCGGTTTGCTTAAGGCATTCATGCTAAGGGCAATTAACTCTGATGAGATATCGGGGTATTGAACTTTAATGATGGCAGCCGATCTTTCGTCTGCATGCTTCAGCGCGAGGACAGCCTGGCTAGCCTTAAGAGTATCGTGGTCCTTCTGTGAAATTGGAAGACATCCCAAGGACACGCAGAAACCTAAATACCGTTCTTGGCGAACTTTAGCCGATAGCATTACAAGACCAGGGGTAATCCGGTCAGCGGCATTCAACAATGTTGCGGGAATCGGTGTGGGTATTTGAGAGATTAGATGCTCGACATCGAAGTTTAGAGCCGTCAACGGTTCTCTAATAATTCCAATCAGCGTGGCAACCGGATCCGCTTCCGGTTTGGGGTTAGGCGACTGGGCCTGATGGGGATTCATCAAAAATGACCGTAAAACTACAAGAATGAAAGTGTAGCACCGCAGTTGCGCTAGGCAATAAAGGTAAAAGGAATTAAGGAATTGACGATTGATAATAAGACGGGGTTCACCACAGAGGGTCACGGAGGCACACAGAGGATGGTGGTGGGATTCAACTTGATGACTTTGGAGTCGTCAGAAGCGCCCGCGATTAATTTTTGATTTTCTTAGCTGGGCATACTTCCGGAGTCGAGCACCGCCCAGTTCATTTCATGCCGCCGTGACCACCTAGTTCACTTCAAAGACGTCCTAACTTTAAGGGGTAAAATACCGTATTTGTAAGTCTTCATTCATCTGTTACGGTTCTACAGTTCGTTGATAGATTTGTGGTCCTGTTCGGTGCTTTCAGTCGTTTAGGTGGTCTCAAATGCGGTTAGACGGTGATAAAGGTATTCCTGGCACCCAGCAACACAATCAAGCAAATTTTCTTTCAACTTCGAGCCTTCCCCTAGTCGACGGGAATCTAGCCTTATCCCTCGCTCATCAACCACGGTGCATAGATCCGGATTTACAACTCAAACCCCGACTCCATCAGATCCTGAACCACGCAGCGCTTGGCTCTACCCATCTCGGTGTGGCTACGATTTTTAAAGTGCTTGCGCCGAAGGCTGAACGAATTGAGCTCTGTCTTTTTTTACAACAGAACGATCCAAAACCATCTCAAGTAATCCCGCTTCTGCGCATCAATGGAGGAGCTTGGGGTCATATGATCGGAGGTCTAGAACCCGGGCAACTGTATAACTACCGCGTGTACGGTGAATTCAAACCCTCGGAAGGAAAGTTTTTTGATCCAACACGTTTTCTAGCTGACCCCTACGCTCGCTTAGTTACACCAAGCTTTGTCCGGTACGATCCGAAAAATATTCCTCATCCTAAATGCATAGTCGTAAAAGACGGAGATTTCGATTGGGGTGATGACAAACCTCCGGCCATTTCGAACGATCTTAAAATCTGCGAAGTGCACGTAAAGGGGCTAACAAAGCTTCACCCAGAGATTCCAGAGGAAATACGCGGCACCTATGCAGCGTTGGCGCACCCCGCGATGCTCAAATATTATCGGGAGCAAGGCATAACGACCCTCGAGTTAATGCCCATTACCGCAATTTTTACCGAGCCTCGGCTCCGTCTCTTAAGTTCGAACACACAATCGACTGATGCCATTCCCCTCAATTCAGGTCCAATCAATTCAAGCATGCAGCGATCGAATCGAGAGCTTGTTAATTACTGGGGATATAATCCACTTTCGTTTTTTGCACCGGAACTTACCTACGCTGCCGCTCAGGATCCACTCGAAGCACGACATGAGTTGAAATCGGCGATTAAGCAACTTCATACAGCAGGAATAGAAGTCATCCTCGATGTAGTTCTAAACCATACCGCAGAAGCAGCCTACAATCCTGACCTGCCGGAGAGCGTGCAAGTACCGAATCTCAGCATGCGTGGTTTCGACGGCGGGTATTACCTTGCCGATGAGAATGGTATCTCTATTAACCATACAGGATGCGGAAACTCGCTAAACATGAATTCGCCAATGGCGAAGAATTTGGCGATTGATAGTCTTCGGTATTGGGTTACCGAGTTTCACGTAGACGGGTTTCGATTCGATGCTGCGCCAGTCCTTGGCAGGACAAATGGACGGTTTCGCACCGGCGCATTCTTTGAAGAACTTCAGCGTGATCCAATTCTTGGAAAAGTAAAATTGATTGCTGAGCCCTGGGATATGGGGCCAGAAGACGATCGATATCACCAAGGAAATTTTCCTAAAGGGGTGATGGAGTGGAATGGGTTTTACCGGGATGTTGTTCGTAGATTTTGGCGCGGTGACAACGGCGTATTAAGAGAGCTTGCATCCGCGATATACGGCTCTAGTCATTTCTTCCAACCTAAAGGAAGGTCCGCTGCAGATAGCATCAATGCAGTATCGCTACACGATGGTCTTACCCTTCGAGACCTTACTGAGTACGAGCGCAAACATAATGCTGCAAACGCTGAGAACAATATGGATGGAGTCGACCACAATCACTCCCATAACCACGGACACGAAGGGGCGACGAGCGATCCTGAAATTTTGACGGCTCGACGCCAAACACTTCGAAACCTTCTTACCACTCTTTTTGTTTCCTCGGGCACTCCAATGATAGTCGCGGGAGATGAGCGCGGGCGCACGCAACGGGGAAATAATAACGCGTATTGCCAAGACAATTCGGATTCTTGGGTAAACTGGGATTCAAAATTCGAGATCCCTGGCTTAAAGGAATTCACCGCCGGGCTTGCTCGAATTCGTGCCGCCCATCCAGTATTGCAGCAGATCGGATACCGAGGAAACGTTCGTGGTCTGGTCGACTACACCTGGATTAATCCGCAGGGTGAGGTGATGAATGCTGTGGATTGGAAAGACGACGCTAAAAAAGTTACCGGGGTGTGCTTTAGTCCCCATGTCGTCCCGGAGTTGATGGAATCGGGCCGGGCATACGCTCCGGTGTTTGTGATCTTTAATGCACATGATCACCCTGTTCCATTTGTACTTCCGAGAATGCCGGATCAGGAAGACCATGGGTACGAAATCATGATCGACACTTCGTACGAGCAAAATCCGTTCGAATTATGTGAGCCCCTTGCCTCCGGGGAGCAATTGACTGTTCCCCCACGCTCAGTCCTGGTCTTTCAAATCAGGCCGAGAGAGGAAGACGGGAAATTCTAATTTCGAGCCTAATAACCGCGTCTTCTGCGAGGTAAAAATTTGATACCCAACGCGCCATTCGTATAATAACGTTGATCGCATGTTTAGTTCTCCCAAACAGCCCGCCCGAGAGATTCTCGGCAACGCAGATGCGTTGATTAAACCGTACTTTGATTTAGCTAGTCGTGGTTTTTCTTGGAAGCAAACTATCGATTTCGGTGATGGTCGAGAGTTTTCGGTTTCGCAGATAGCTAGGGCCGGAAAGATTCTTGAGATAGGATTTAACTTACCTGGGCTATTCTTGGCCGATTCAGCTTGGGAACACCATCGCAGTCACTCCGAAGATCTTACCGCTCAGCGAAGAATCGCTCGTGAGATTTTATCCTCGGTTGAAAATAAGGATCATCATTTCGGAGAGCTTGTCTATCTGGCAGCGGATCAGAAAGATTTCGAAAAAAATATCGACCTAAAGTGCGCTTTGGCTGTTACCCATCCATTTGCAGATAAACCCCATTTCGGGCTTCTTACCGTGAAGTATTCAGTACCGGAGAGGGATAAGCTAATTGCGGCTCCACGGATAGCCCGTTCACTACGTAATATAGTTGAATTTTGTACGTTGTATGGCACACAACGGACGATCGAAGCCCTAGCGGACCGTGCATTGAATGAGGGTGGCATATTGGAGTTTCCATCAGTCGATGTCCCGATTGCGGAACGACTTACACCCCCTGAGAATTTGGATAAATCATTACCGGAGATGGTTCGTCCGTCAGAGCTGGCTAAGGATGGCGCGATCGGCCGAGGACTGCATTTAGTGGAGATTTCAGATAATAGGATTGTTCTTCGAATCCCGTGCCTACAACTTCCAGAGGAGAAACTTCCGCATCTCCTAAACGATAATAAACTTGCCGCATCTCACGGAATCGTCACGTCTTACGTTGAAACTCCTCCTCCCTCGAAAAACCCGAGAATTCAAGCACTATTAGATGGCCTCGAACAGGGCATGTCGACAACTGATTCTCCCTATCAGCCGTCCCGCTCCACACGCAAAGAACCGGGTTACTGGCGCATCGAGGTACCGTGTCATCCGGGTGATATTAATCCAGGATTGAAGGTGGCGATTCAATACTTAGTCACATTTCGCGAAGCGCTGCGCAGGGCGCGACTGCACTTAGAGTCTGAGTAGATCCCTTACCAATATTTCTCGACATGCAAACGACCTTCCGGATTTTTCTTTGAATGATGCACTGTGAATCCCAGTTCGCCCAAATACTGCTCCATCCCTTCGATCATGGCAGGGTTTCCACATAGATAGATTCTAGACTTCAGTGGATCCAAAGCGATCGTCCCGTCTTGGAATATTTTCTGTACACGTCCTTTGCGACCCGGGTACGAATCATCTGCCCGACTCGCGATTGGAAGATAAAGAAATTCGTTTAGGTGTTTAACTTCATTATCCCGTAGCTCAGAGGCGTAGGCGAAATCACTCGGATAACGCACCCCATGAACGATCGTTACCTTACGACCGGGACGGATGGTGTGTGGAGTACGAATCATAGAGATATACGGAGCCAGGCCAGTCCCGGTGGATACCAGAATCAGATCATCTTCAGGCTTTGCGTCGTCTAAGGTAAATGTCCCTGTGATCTTTGGACCCACGTAAACTCGTGCTCCGACAGCAGGTACCAGCAATCGTGGTGTCAGTGATCCGTCTGGAACGATTGCGATAAAGAACTCAAGCGCTGATTTCTCCTCAGGACTTGAGCCGATTGAATACGCGCGCTTGACCAACTTATCGCCCACCTGAACTTCCTTCTCTACCGGCAATCCAATATGGCGGGGAGCATCCCCAGTCAGTCCGAGTACGACGTACTGCCCGGGCTTAAAGTCCGGAACCCCCGCATCCGGCTTGACTCCAAGGATCATTAAATCCGCAGTAACAAGTTCACGCTTGGTGATAGTCCCATTCATCATACGGGTACGGTTATACAAGAGAGGTAATGTTCAGCAAGTTACCGAGTGGGGTGGTCCCTGAGGGATCTGTCAATTCCCCCCACTAAGAGTACGATGAATCTGGTTCCTGAGGGATCCCTACGAAAGTTCGCTAACCCCGCGGCATTCCCAAGCCCATGGCGGTTTAGCCATTCAAACAATGAATTGAACTCAGCAGAATGTACGGAAAACGTGCCGGCATTTCTCCGTGTCCACCGCGTCCTCCGTGTTAAATCCAAAAGGTGCGCAATCCGGTAGTAAGCCTTTCTTAACACTGAGGACGCGGTGGACACGGAGGTAATACGGACGGGTCGAAAATTCGTGGGAATTGCTCAGGAATCGTTCTATCAGGATCCCTCCCTAGACTTGAGGCTCATCGATTAAGTCTATTCCTTGCAACGCCCGCGTCAGCAAGGCAGATTCAATCGGTGCATATCGTCCTTGTTCATCCCCAGATTCCGCAAAATACCGGTTCAGTTGCTAGGACCTGCGCTGCATTGCAGTGGCCGCTTCATTTAATCAGACCTATGGGATTTGCAATCGATGAAAGTAAAGTTAAGCGGGCGGGCTTGGATTATTGGCCCGCCGTGACTCTTACGGAGCACGATTCGTTTGAAGCATTTCTACAAACTTCCCATCCGACTAAGTGTTGGTTTATAGAAACAACTGGGCAACGCAGCCCGTGGGAGGTGGCGTTCGCGCCAGATGACGCGCTTGTCTTCGGTAGCGAAACGACAGGCATTCCTCGCGATCTACTCGCGCAATTTTCAAGCGATCAAGTAGTGAAACTGCCGATGCGCAGTGATGCTGTGCGCAGCCTCAACCTCAGCAACACTGTAACAGCCGTGGCATATGAAGCGCTTCGACAGAACTCGAAATTTTATCTTTGATTCAATCCCCTAGAGCATTACCCCTAGAGCATTAAAGGTATCGGTTCATTGTTTATGCAATGTATGAACGTAGGCTATTACGTTCTTCATTTCTTCATCGGAAAGTTGCGACTGAGCTGGCATAAGCGGATTCAATCCGACTCCCGCACCGCCCTTTTTCAGAAGCTCGATGAATTTCGCGTCATCGGTGGCGAATTTATTCTTGCCGTCCCGAAGATCTCGGGGTTTCATTTCCGGGGGCAGAGCAGCCCCTACTGGACCATCCCCAGCACCCGTGGCTCCGTGACAACTCGAGCAGAGACTTTCATAGAGCGCCTTACCCTTGACCGAATCCCCCGCAAACGCGTCGAACGTAAGCCCAAGTACAAGCACACAGCCACATAAGCAGACGGCGACCAAAGCGTTTAACGGTGTTTTCATGGACGGAACATTATCGTCCCGCCGAATGGATCACAAGACTCCGAAAATTGAATGCGCTCGTTCCTGCGGTGTGCTAGACTGCTACGCACTTATGGAATTCCTTAACTGGCTGCGATCCAAGAAAAAGAGCTACTGGAGAAAATTAATCGCTGATCGGGTGGTTAACTGCACGTTCTGGGTGCAGGAACGGGGCGATCGTTCGCTCATCGTAGGGCTAGGGTCTGGTATATTAATAGTTCTGTTTTTTAAGATAATTTTCTACATTTTGGTTATCGCTGCTGTAATGGGGGCGATAGCATACATGATGGCTGAAGAAGATTAGTCTTTCCTCGAATCGGGGTGTTAACCTAGGCCGTTATTTGCGAATGTAACATAATTCGTGGAAGCGATATTACGTCAAGCGTCCGACTCTTCTAATATTTACACAGGAGCCCTCGGAGACACGGAGGCTAATCAACTGGTTATCTCCGCAGCCTCCGGGAGCTCCTGTGTAGTA
>JBGSNS010000091.1:0-9743 GCA_041739515.1 Bdellovibrionota bacterium | reverse complement strand
ACTCTATCGTTCGAGCCCACCCGCTTAATACCCTCGATTATCTGGTGATTTTTACTAATTTAGGCTCAGTTTACTCGATTCGGGTTGCAGATGTTCCGTCGTCATCGGGATACGGAGATCCGGTGCAAAAAATATTTAAATTCAAAGACGGAGAAGTTCCGGTTAGTTCGTTTGGACTAAAGATCGCAGACACCGGCACACCATCCGACTATCCGTACCTAATTAAGGATGGTGAGTTACTGACGATGATTTCCAAGCAGGGCTTAGGCTTTCATACCCCTGTCACTGAATTGACCACTATCAAGCGCTCCGGCAAACGAGTGATGAAGGTACGAGACGGCGACGGGCTAGCATGCGTCGTTCGGTACGGGGAAAATCTCGTGATGATTTCGAAACGTGGATACGCGCTTTTGATTCAGAGCAAAGAGCTTCCAACGAAAAAGAGTGCTGTCATGGGCGTTCAAGCACTTGGCTTGAAGGACGATGATTCTGTGGCCGCAGTGGTCTCGTTTAGGAAGGGTCCGGTCGATCTGTCGATCGGCTTATTGGAAGGCAAATCTGTTGAAATTAAATCGAGCCTCATTGCAGCGGGACATCGGGCATTAAAGGGCAATAAAGCGATCGCCCGCGGCGAAGTAGCCGCGATGGAGCTTGCCAAGAAGTAACCACTAAATTTCAGGACCTACAATTATGACCGCAGCATCTTCTTCCTCCGGGAAAAACTCATACTCAGCCTCTGATATCGAGGTGCTAGAGGGGCTTGAGCCGGTGCGCAAACGCCCCGGTATGTACATCGGGGGCACAGAAGGTCCTGCTGGATTGCATCATTTAGTGCGCGAGATTGTAGATAACTCGATCGACGAGGCGATGAACGGCCATGCGGATAAAATCTTCGTAACGCTGCATAAAAACGGCAAATCAGTATCGGTTGAGGATAACGGACGCGGCATCCCGGTAGATATCCATCCAAAGTTTAAAAAACCGGCGTTAGAGCTGATTCTTACGACGCTACATTCCGGCGGCAAGTTCTCAGATAGAAATTATGTTTCAGCTGGAGGACTGCACGGCGTAGGCTCGTCGGTAGTTAACGCGCTTAGCGAAGATTTAGTAGCGACCGTGTGGCGTGATGGATACGAGTGGCAGCAGAAGTTTTCTAAAGGTAAATCCGTTTCTAAACTCGCTCGCGGCGAGAAAACGAGAAAGCGCGGAACGCGGATATTCTTCTCCCCTGATACCACCATCTTTTCGACGGTAACTTTTAAGCCAGAGCTACTCCGCGAATTATTGCAGGAGAAAGCGTTTCTAAATCGCGGACTAATTATCACATTCACAAACGAGACTGTTGAAGGATCCCCAAAGGAGGAGTTCTGTTATCCGGATGGATTAAAGAGTCACCTTGAACATACCCTCGCCAAAAGAGAGCTTAAGCCGCTTAGTGGCGAGCTCTTCACCCTGGAGCGCGGCGACGGGATTAAAGTCGATTGCGCATTTGCTTGGACAGAAGCCACGACGGAAAGCGTAATTTCGTACGTGAACGGGATTCGCACTCATCAAGGTGGAACTCACGAGGACGGGTTTAAGGGCGGAATCGTCAAAGCTATTCGCAACTATCTTTCCGTTCATGATGCGGCGCCTAAGAACGTAAAGATTGTTGGTGAAGATATTCGCGAAGGTCTCGTTGCTGTGATGTCGGTTATGGTGCCTGGCGCCATTAGCCAGTTACAGTTTCAGGGCCAGACCAAGGACAAACTTAACAATCCAGAGGTCGAAGCTCCGGTCGATACCTTACTGCGTTCGTTTGAGAAGACGCTGAATCAGAAGCCAAAAGTCGCTGAGGCGTTAGTTGAGCGCATCTCTTTAGCTGCCCGAGCACGCGCAGCTGCGAGAAGCGCTGCGGAGAGTATTTCCAGAAAGGTCGGCGCAGCAGGGCGGTTAAATCTCCCTGGAAAGCTAGCTGACTGCTCCTCTAGTAAGAGCGCTGAATGCGAAGTCTTCATAGTAGAGGGAGATAGCGCCGGTGGCTCTGCAAAGCAGGGCCGCGATCGAAACAATCAAGCTGTGCTCCCACTGCGTGGTAAAATCCTAAACACAGTCGCTGCGTCGGATGGTAAACTCAAAGATAATCAACAGCTCTTGGATTTAGTTGCAGCGCTTGGCTGCGGCCTCGGCGAAAGCATCCGGGTTGAGAAACTGCGTTACGGCAAGGTTATAATCCTAACCGATGCGGATGCTGACGGAATGCACATCGCTGCTTTACTGATGGCGTTCTTCTTTAAGTATATGCGCCCATTAATTGAAAAGGGGCACCTATACCTAGGCATGTCTCCTCTCTATCGAGTTCGATTCGGGACCGGCAGCAAAGAACAAAATCATTGGGTCTTCTCGGATCAAGAAAAGGACGAGCTTCTTAAAAAGAGCAAGTCCTCCAGCTCGCTGCTAATCACTCGCTTTAAGGGACTCGGCGAGATGAACCCTGAGACGTTATGGGATACAACCCTGAATCCTAAGACCCGCACCCTACTACGCATCACTATCGATGCCGCCAGGGACGCTGAGGCTACATTTGAGGCGATTTTGGGCAAGGATGCGGGAAGTCGCTTTAAGATGATTCAAGAGAACGCACACCGTCTTGAACTAGACCTGTAGAAAGACTAATTACTGTACGGTGCAGGACAGTTCCATTCTAGAAGAAGTTAAGCGTACAGCAGCCCGTGTCGGTCATTGCGACCCTCAGTGGATGAAGAAGGGAGAGATCCCCCAATTTAAGTCCACGGAGGTTGGCGGCAGCGGTCCTGACCTGTTGTTACTGCATGGCCTATTGGGTGCTCTATCTAATTGGGATGCGGCCGAAGCTTTGTTCGCAAATTACTCTAAACCGATAGCTTTAGAGTTTCCGATCCTTACCGGCCATCATTCTGAAGTAAAAATCCGTGCGCTCTCCGCATATTCAGAGTTTTTTATTCGCCAACGCAAGATCGGTCCGGTGGCGATTTGTGGAAACTCCCTCGGGGGACACGTGGCGATGCGGCTGTACTTGGCGTGTCCAGAATTAGTTGATTGCATGATCTTAACCGGCACCTCAGGTTTGTATGAACATACCGTCGATGCCTTGCCAGTTAGGCCGGATAAGAAATTTATACGAGAAAACATGTCTCGTGTATTTTTCGATAGCAAGTTCGTGACCGATGAAGCGATCGGAGAAATGCATAGGATCCTAACCAATCGCGGCAATATGTTTAATCTAATTCACGCCGCTAGAAGTGCGAAAAAGGATAACTTGAAGGATCTGCTAAAGGAGATCAAAGTTCCTGTGCTTCTGATTTGGGGCAAGAATGACACCGTCACCACTATGGATGTCTGCGAGACGTTTCATAAAGAGATCCCTAATTCCGAACTAGTCGTTTTCGACAACTGCGGACACGCGCCGATGATCGAACATCCGCAAAGGTTCGCTGACGAGGTTGAGAAGTTTCTAAGAAAGCACTCTCGGCATTATAAGAAGTGATCCCTGGGAGCGCGAAGCGTTGCTTCGCAGTCTTACGCGAACTTTGCGTAAGCTATCCGCCTTAAGGACCGCTCAATTTTGGTGACTAGAGTTTCTCGTACAAATCTGTGATGGCAAAGTGGTTGTCTAGGCCTCACTCCTCCTTTCGGCTACGAGGGGCACCGTGCGAAGCGACGCTTCGCGCTCGCAGCACCTGAGCTCTTAGCAATGTATGGATTTCCTTAGATTATTTCGTTGACTCCTTTTGAGGGCAGTATAGAGCTCCCCCTCAATGGCCCTCCAATCCCAAGAGTGCTCCAACCTATTGAGTCGGCGCCTCACATCCCAACATTTTCAAAAACATATACATCACGTTGATCCAAAGCCGACTTCAGCTTTTGAGATACGGTTGACCGAAACCTCAGCTCCACACTTTTTGTCTTTTTCTCATGTCGTAGCACCCGAGTGAATTCACACCAACGTTTAGCGAATGACTTAGTAAGCGACACATGATCAAGAGGTAATGGGACTATAACAATTCCATCGTTAGTCAGCCCACTTGAAACTACGAAGCCATCTAGTAACTCTTGCAGAGGCTTTACGGCTCGGTGATAAAGCCCAAGATAGCGAGCGCTCTCAATCAAAAAAAATGCTTGCTCTACGGTTTCGGCTGCACCAATTTTACACACTAGCTTATCAAGGCCAGGCACTCCTTTTAGTTTGCTAAGAAGTTGTGTTGCTGCGGTCTGCAGGCTTGGCGAAATAGATTCGCATTTTAATAGTGTCTCTATGCAGGAACTTGGAAGTTTGAGTTCTATAAGTGCTTTTCGATTTCTACTGCGCAACTCCTCAGGATCCGCATAAACCGCCAACGAACGAGAATATGAAAGGCCGCGGTTGATATCGCCTAAATATGCAATTCCCCCAATGCCTGGTACGAACTTAAAGGCTATTGATACGCCGCTTTCGATTCCTGCTACGCGTTTTATTTCCTCTAGTAACTCGGCGTTGTCGGTATATGGGTCGATTTCTAAACGATTAAACCAATCCTTTTCGCTTGATGAATATCCGCTCCACTTAGCGGCATAATCGACGCTCTGCGTCTTAGCGCTACCAAGGATCTCCTCTCTATTCTTCTTTTTAACGGATTCGGATGGACCGGCTACTGCACGCTTAGATTTACCCCAATAGGTACTTATCTGCTTGCCGATGTGATCGAATAGACCTTCGATCCCTGAAGGGACTTTCTTTAGGGTATCCCAGGTGCCCTCTGGATCAATCGCTGCTTCCGCAACTGAACGCACTGCGCGTACTGGAGCGGTTACCACCGCTAGTCCGGACTTAGCGGCTGCATTTATAAAAGCTTCGGAGGAGGTGTAATCCTTAAGTTGCCGCAATGCGTCGAGCTCTCCAAGCCTTATCGATAACAGAGAAGTTCCATTCTCTATGTACTCTTTTTCCCCGGACACCAAAGAGTACGAATTTAAAAATCCATCGCTGTCAACTTGCTCGCGAATAATCCATGAGTTCGTCTTAATTATTTCAGGAGGCAATATCTGCGAAGCGCGAAGTGTGGGAATAGTCTCTGCCGATTGGGAAGCCGGTATACATTCAGGTCTAAATTGAGCAGCACCTGTCGGCGCGAGACAAAAGATAGCCAGGAAAACGCTAGGGATTAGTTTCATTTTAAGCCCAAGGATCAAACAATCCACCGTATAATGCCCTCCATACTATGATGTTAGCAGTGATGTTGAGGCATAACTATATGCTTGAGATTGCCGGGAAAACCGGCGTTCTTGTCCTATTCCCAAAAGCCCTTCAAACTTAAGAAAACTAAAGTATTCAAACTGGAGCATCTTATGAAGAAAATCGCACTAATTACGGGAGCTAATAAAGGTATCGGACTCGAAACCGCCAAACAATTGGGGAAGAATAATATCACGGTGATAGTCGGTGCGCGCAACGAGACTCTGGGTAGAAAGGCCGCCGAAGAGCTCACCAAGGATGATATCGATGCGCATTTTATTTTGCTCGATCCTACGGATTCCAACTCGGTCACTAAGGCCGCTGCAGAGGTTACACAGAAATTTGGAGTCTTAGACATACTGATAAATAACGCAGGCACGATGGTCGATGCTGATAAGTTAGCGCCCGCATCTGTACCTACAGAGACATTTCGAGAAACGTATGACATAAACGTTTTTGGACTGCATGAGGTGACAAAGGCGTTTTGGCCGCTGCTAAATAAGTCAAAGGCCGCGCGACTAGTTAACGTGTCGAGTATGCTTGGATCGTTAACATCCCACTCGGACGGTACGTTTGGAGATTTTAAGGTTATTGCCTACGATTCATCGAAAGCGGCGGTGAATATGATGACGATTCATTATGCATGGCAATGGAGAGATACGCCGCATAAGGCAAATACAATTCACCCCGGATCGGTGCGAACCGATCTTAATAAGGAAGGTCAACTGACGGTGGAGGAGGGAGCAAAAACTAGCGTCGCACTAGCGATGATTGGGGAAGACGGGCCGAACGGTGGGTTCTTTTATATGGGGAAAACGCTTCCGTGGTGATGTGGCAACGCTCGCCAGGCGCCTACCCACGAAATTTGAATTATTTGTCCCGGGCGGCGCCCCACCCCAGATTGGCCCTTCATTTCCAAGAATGCTAGCTTCGAAACATGCAACGCGAACAAACTTCAGAGAAATTTCCTTTCGGCTCATCGATACCTGCTTTCTCGCTACCGGCGACTGACGGCCGCACAATCACAGAAAACTATCTATCAAATGCAAAGGCCGCACTCGTTGTATTTTCGTGTAATCACTGCCCCTACGTAAAGGGAAGCGAGGAAGCGTTACTAAAAACGATCGCTGAATTTAACAGCAAGGGCCTTAAATCCGTAATCATCAGCTCTAACGACGCAGCTCAGTATCCGGAGGACGGGTTTGAAAAAATGAAAGAGAACGCCGCATCGTGGAAGGAAAAATATCCGGCACTTGAGCTTCCGTACCTTTACGATGAGTCGCAAACCGTTGCTCGAACATTCGATGCGGCTTGCACTCCGGAGTGCTACCTATTCGTTGACGGGAAGCTCGCGTTTCATGGTGCTCCGAACAGCAACCCAAAAGATCCAGCTGCGCCGAGAGCTGAGTTCCTAAGAACGGCTTTAGAAAATGTTTTCGCGGGCGCGCCTATAAAGGCCCCTTACTGTCATCCGATCGGATGCTCAATTAAATGGAAGAGTTAACCGCTCGCCACCTTTGATTAGGCCAAATGATTCGTTCACTATTCAGTACATAGCCTCCGTCGGTCTGGCGCAGTTCAAATTGGAGCGTTGTAAATGAATCATCAGTTTATAAATGATCCCACTGGAAGCGATCTCGCTCCACGGGCGCCACTGCCAGACGTGGCTACAGCTCCGGCGTTCGAGCGAATCACCGTTCGCCAGGCCACACTTGCTGACGTCTTACGAATATCCGAACTTTGTAGCGCCGCTGTCCGCGCCACAGCGACAACAAACCTCCATACCCCTGATGAGCACGAAAGCTGGCTTGACTCTGTAAGCGGCGAGGAAGGGAAACGCCATGTTACCGTGGCCATCAAAACTGGCACCGCGATTGTGGCAACGATTGCGTCAAATGCGTCGAATGTTAGCGGCGCTGCTGAATCTATAGTTGTGGGATACGTACATATTCATCCATGGGAGGCGACGATAAGCTCATTCTACGTCGACCCGGCGTTTCAAGGACGCGGAGTTGGTCGCAAACTTCTCGCTCATTCCAATCTTAATATACGAGCGGCCCACGGCAACCAAACGCAGGTGCGGGTTGAAGCATCCCTGCCATCCGTCCCTTTCTACGGACATCTTGGATTTAAGCCGGTCTCAGCTGAGCCAATACTCCTTGCTGACCGATTCGGACGGGACGTTCGCTTCCGCACCATGACTAAGAACACGACCAAGGAAGAGAATTAAGTTTAACTCGTTCCTAATCCGCTTCGATATCAAAGCCCTAGGCGTTTGCTCCATCCCCTGCTAAAACTAAGGCACCTTCAATTTTGCCTAAAAGGACCCCTTCCCTATGACAAACTCAACAGTTAGCAACGCCGACCTAAAAGCCCTCGCAACGA
Source organism: Bdellovibrionota bacterium (assembly GCA_041739515.1). Taxonomy (GTDB): domain Bacteria; phylum Bdellovibrionota_C; class UBA2361; order UBA2361; family UBA2361; genus JBGSNS01. The sequence goes on along the minus strand of JBGSNS010000091.1, from coordinate 2,128 downwards.
CGATCCGAACTCTCTCGTTGGATGCGGTGGAGAAAGCCAACTCTGGCCATCCTGGCTTACCACTTGGCGCAGCTGACTTTGCAGCCGTGCTGTGGGGTAAATATGTGCGGTTTAATCCGCGCGATCCTAGGTGGCTCGGACGGGATCGTTTCGTGCTTTCGGCCGGTCACGGCTCGATGCTGGTGTATTCGCTCTTAAATCTGTTCGGTTATGATCTCCCGATGTCGGAGCTTCAGAAATTTAGACAGTGGGAAAGCAAGACTCCGGGACATCCAGAGTTTGGTTGGACGCCAGGCGTAGAGACCACGACTGGGCCGCTTGGGCAGGGATTTGCCAACGGAGTCGGCATGGCGCTCTCCGCCAAAATGATGGCTGCGCGCTACGGCGAGCTTTTCAACACTCGTGTCTATGGCATCGTAAGCGATGGGGACTTAATGGAAGGAGTCGCTGCGGAAGCGGCTTCTATGGCTGGATTTCTTGGCTTAGATAATCTCGTATACCTCTACGACGACAATCATATCTCTCTAGCGGCGAAAACTGACGTGACGTTTAGAGATAACACGCCGGAGCGCTTCGCTGGTTACGGATGGTTTGTGCAAAGCTGCGACGGGCATAACGTAGACGAAGTCACGGCATGTATGGAAAAAGCGCGCGCTGAAAAGAGCCGCCCATCCCTTATCTGCTGCCGCACAACGCTCGGCTTCGGTAGCCCGAACAAAGCTAACACCCACGACGCGCACGGCGCCCCCCTTGGAACTGAGGAAACCAAGCTTACCAAGCGTAATTTAGGGGCACCGGAGGATAAATTCTTCTTCGTATCTGACGAAACTAAGACAGTCTGTGAACAAACGATCGCTAGAAACGTCGGAGAGTTTGAGAACTGGACAGTTAAGTACAACACTTGGCGTTCTGCGAATCCAGCGCTCGCTTCAGAGTTAGACGCTCAGCTAAGCCGCACAATTCCAGCAGCACTTCAGGAGGAACTGCTTAAGGGATTGGTAGATGGCAAAAAAGATGCAACCAGAAATATCTCGGGCAAAGCGATTCAAATAATCGCCAAGCACGTTCCGTACTTTGTAGGAGGCTCTGCCGACTTAGATCCATCAACGAAGACTTTCATTAAGGATGGCGGATCGATTAAGCCCGGCGACTTTAAGGGCAAAAACATCCATTGGGGTGTGCGCGAGCACGCGATGGGCTCAGCGGTTAACGGCCTAGCTTATCAACAATGTTGGGCGCCGTTTTCAGCGACGTTCTTAGTGTTCGCTGATTACATGCGGCCTCCGATGAGGCTCGCTGCACTATCGCACCTACAATCGCTGTTCATTTTTACTCACGATAGCTTTTGGGTAGGCGAGGACGGTCCGACCCATGAACCGATCGAGCAGATTCAATCACTGCGTATGATTCCGAATCTCTCATTGTACCGTCCAGCGGACGCAACGGAAGTTGCGATGTGCTACGTTGCCGCTCTAAACGATAAAAAATCACCGAGCACGTTGATCTTTAGCCGGCAAAACCTGCCAGCACTTGAGCGACCGTCGTCGTTCAAACCTGAAGATGTTCTTAACGGTGCGTATGTGGTCCACGCCCCAGAAGTTACGGATCGCGTTATCGTTGCAACCGGCTCTGAGGTTTGGGTAGCGGTTGATGCTGCGAAGCTGCTTGCAGCTCAAGGCAAACCAACCCGCGTCGTATCGATGCCGTGTGTTGAGCGATTCATGAAACTAGACTCAACGAAGCGCGAAGCACTCATTCCAAAAGCCGCCAAGAAGGCGTCATTGGAAGCCGGCGTCACGATGGGCTGGGAACGAATCGTCGGTGCGGATGCGCTCTTGTTAGGCATCAACCACTACGGAGCTTCAGCTCCCGGAGAGCTCCTCGCGGAGAAGTTCGGATTTACTCCAGCTATTGTGGCGGACAAGGCTGGGAAGTTCTTTTAAAGAAACCGGGACGATCCCTGACGAATCCCCACGAAAGTGCACAATATATGTAATATAGCTAAACAGTTACGAATCTTTCGATAGCCAATGATGGCGACACTCGGGGGTATTCCCGACATCCCTTCGGCGCTCGCCGTAGGAAAGAATACGTAGTTCACAGCTCTCCAACTTTTGAATTTACACTG
>JBGSNS010000090.1:0-2371 GCA_041739515.1 Bdellovibrionota bacterium | reverse complement strand
TTTTCTCGTCGTAGATGATGAGGAGTTGGTTCGAGAAGTGACCGTAATGATGATTGAGGACGCCGGAGGCGCTGCGTTAACGGCGCGGGATGGCATAGAGGCTGTCTCCACCTTTAAGGCAAATCATCAGAAATTAGCGGTCGTACTGATGGACTTTTCGATGCCTAACTTAAACGGCTTCCAAGCGTTCGAGCAGATGCAAGAAATTAATAGCGCTGTGCCGGTCGTGTTGGTCTCTGGTCTTAAGATAACGCCGGAAGCGGAATCGGCTCGAGCTACTGGGCGACTGGGATTTCTGAACAAACCATTCAAGCAGGATGATGTCTTGAATGTGATTTTGAGGGCGTTGGAGAGGAAGAAGTAATTTTGCGCCGTTCGTTACTCTGACTCAGAGCCTTTGGAAGTTTTCTTAATTTTCTTGCCGTGTTTGGTGGAGAGCTTATCCCAAACTCGATGACTTGCGCCCACGTACGTATCTTTCGATAAGCCCGGAAGATTTTTCCCAAGAACGGTGTCAGGCACTTCGAGTCGCTCGATCTGAACTGGTTTCGCTTTTTCAGTAGCCTCGGCAAGCGAGGAGAAATACCCCTCTAAGACTTCCGGATCGAATTCAGTATGTAGCTCGACTAGTTCCGCGGGGATGATATCTAGGCTTTCAACTTTGCGGCCGCGTCGCACGTCGTCAGCCGCTTGGTCGATCTTCTTAAGTAGTTTATCCATGATAGACGAAACATCGATCTTTCGTACTTTGACTTCACGATCATGAAAACAACTTTTAAGCGCCTTTACTAGCGCTTCCCTGTCAGCCTCTGTTCCTTTGCTCGAAACTATCGTTGAAAATCCCATGTGCTGAAGGGAGCCACGATGAGCGTCCGGTGCGAGTACGTTTCGAATCTGGACATAAACGCACGTTTCAAGCTTACCCATGCCTTTGATGTCTTTGAAGAACGTTTCGAGTTCTCCCATTGGGAACGAGTCTTCTATGAAGCACACAGAGAACGTGTCGTCGGCGATCGTCTCTACTGCCTTCAATACGGAAGGGACGATTTCGCTTGCCGGAAATTTAACTTCTGGCTCCAGCGCCTTGAGCAGCCCGGTTGCAGCTTCTGGGTCTTTACCCACAATTAGTGCCGTCATGTTGTTCGGGAGGCCCGCCATACGAGAATTGTCGGCTTAACGATCTAAAACGTTGAGTACGAAATTTAACTACCTGAATGCCAAATCTAATACGATTGAGATTACGTTCTCCGGATGGCACTTTTAATAGGACCCGTATAGTCTTGCTGGGCATGGATCCACAGCCTCAAAATAGCCGACTTTCGATTTTACCCTTATTAGTCCTGGCCATATTCCTTCTGGGCACCAAGGAATGCCAAGAAGATTACGAATTAGGTGCCCAAACTGAGGTCGCCGCCACCCCGACCCCTACGGTTGAAGACGACGAGGACGGCACCGAGACGCCTACGCCTACCGCAACCCCTACCGGCACCATCTCAGCTACGGCCTCTCCTACGCCAACCGATAGCGCAGCCCGTTTGGCTGCTGTTGGGATAATGGGCAGCTTAGCTGAGTTAAACAGAAATGCTGGTGCTGCTGATGGTGAGGAACCCGCAGAACCACGTTCCCTTGAAGCGCCTAGCTCTAATCCGTACACGACCCTAGGCAGGAGTGGTCCAGGAAGTGGTGGGAACTGGCTTGGGCGAGCATTCGTTAACGACGTTAAGGATACGGACGCCGATGGATTCTGCGATTGGCTCGAAAGGGCGTTTGGTACGGATGTTAACGATCCCCGATCAACGCCGCCGCCTCCAAGGACAAAATTGGCGCATGAACTATTGCGCGATTCCGATGGGGACGGACAGCTAGATGGTGTTGAGGCAGCAGCGGGTAGCGACCCGCGCGATCCCCGCTCAGTTGTAAGCGGTGATTCCGACGGAGATACGCTTCCTGATAGCATCGAGCGTAGATTCGGAAGCGATCCTTCGTTGGTGGATTCCGATCGAGACGGAGCATCGGATGCTGTTGAATTTGCAGTCGGTAGCGATCCGTTAAATCGTGATTCCGACGGAGATGGAATCCTTGATGGAAAAGAGATCGAACTTGGCTCCGACCCGGCTATCCCTGAATCACAGGCCGCTAATTAACCGCTGATTTTGTTGATTATGGCTGAGGCGCCCGTTATCGATTCTCAACCGCGTTCCCGCGCTGAGGGACCAGAGTCTCTATCCGTCGTAGTTCCGTGTTTCAACGAAGAGCAGGTGTTATCTGAGCTGCATCGACGACTTGTCGCGGTGTTAGGTCCTTTGCACATTCCGTTTGAAATCGTCATGGTGGATGATGGAAGCTCTGATAGTACGTGGAAAATGATGCA
>JBGSNS010000085.1:0-14042 GCA_041739515.1 Bdellovibrionota bacterium | reverse complement strand
GGCGAGCACCGCGACTAGCAAGGCGACCCAACAACTGCTCGCTTTTACAACATTAGGCGCGCATTCCCATGTTTTTGCGACAGCGTACAATCCCAACAATACAAGACCGAGAGTGAATGCCGGATGTAGATTCGCCCAGAGCGCAAAAAGCGGGATTAAATAAGCACCCAATTTCAAATTAGAGATTTGGCCGTTCCTGTGACTTCTTAGTAGCGCATCTGTAATCGCAAAACCGAGAAGCGAAAACACAACGGGCCTAGAGATCCAATGCAGAGACCCGCATAAAACCGCGAGTGCAAATGCAATGTTTTGCGACACGATCGGCTTACTCGAGTCTAAAGCCGAGCGCGCAAAAACGAAAAAATATGCGCCAAATCCCACTAGGAAGCAGAAAATATGAACTCCAAGCCACGAAAAACGGTCGTAAATAGCAAACAAGATCGCATCCGATAGCCATTGATTGCTAATCCATCGGGAAGGATCATTTCCGGAGAGTGCGGATGCATCAAAAAGAAACGGATCCGTTGTTGGAATTTCTCCGGTACTAAGGATTACTTCTCCGGTCTTTAAGTGCCATCCAACCCCGGGGTCACCTCCAACTCGATCAATCAGAAGAACAAACGCTGCGATCATCAAATACGCCACGATCGTTACGAATAGAAACGACGTCAGCGGAGATGGTGGTAGGCGCCTAGCCATCAACGAAATTCCGATCGAGTTGCAGAGATAAACACTTAGTCGCACCTCCCGCCTTTAAGTACTCAGTCATCGGTAACGAATGCGTATGGTAACCCCATGACTTGAGCAACGACTCGGTAGTATCGCATCCAGCAGGTAAAATAATATCGTTTTTTAAAACAACCGCGTTACAGGCAAATTTCAACGCATCTGATTCAACCACGGGGAATAGCTCCACCTCTTTTTCCATTTCCCGAATCGAATCTTTGGTGAATGCGCTCGGAACGAACAATGCTCGCTTCTCGTCGATTGGAGTAAAACAAGTATCAAGATGGTAGAAACGCCCATCGATTAAGTTGCACTGCACCAACTTACAACACCCCAAAATTTCAGCAGCCTCATCTTGAGCCGATTGATCGCTTCGAAATCCGTATCCACCGAATAGTACCCCGGGTCTTACGAACAACGCATCGCCCTCACCTTCGTGATATCCCTTAGTGAGTTTAGAAACCTTAAAACCATTCTGCTCGAACCAGTCTTGAAAAAATCGCTCCTCTCCCTGACGCTCAGGATATTTAAATCGTGCCAAAACGCAGGTATCACCGACAACCAAGCCGGCATTCGCAGTAAAGACCATGTCAGGCCAACCCTTTTGTGGAGGTACGAACAGAAGTTCACAACCGACTCGATCGAACGTGTCGATAAGTGCCTGATACTGAGATCCCACAAGGCTCGCTGTGGGCGTCTTCGAAACGTCCATCCATGGGTTTATCTGGTATACAACCGAGTAGTGATCCGGTTTACAGAGTAGCCAACGTGGTTTCTTATCTGGTTTTATCATTATCGGTCAGCCAACTATGGCTTCTAGCCTAACTTGGGTTACAAGCCATAGCATGAGCCGTAATGAGTCGCTATAAGGTGTGAGCGGAATCGCGCATTTCGCGCAGGGATTAGAGACATTATATGAAACAACACGTCAGAAAGGCCGTAATTCCAGCGGCGGGACTAGGGACTCGATTTCTTCCAGCAACCAAGGCCGTTCCTAAGGAACTTCTACCGATAGTGGATGTTCCCACGATTCAATTAATTGTTCAGGAAGTCGTCGATGCAGGCATTGATACTGTTGTTCTGGTTACCGCTAAGGGAAAATCTAAGATCGTAGATCATTTCGATGTCTTCCCTGAATTAGAAGAGAAGCTTGAACGGGAAGGAAAAAAAGATTTGGCTGAGCGCCTACGACGCACCTGCAACATGGTGAAGATCGTGTCTGTACGCCAGGGTGAGCCGCGCGGATTGGGGCATGCGGTTCTCTGCGCAAAGGAGATCATTGGAAATGAACCATTTGCAGTACTTCTCGGCGATGATCTTGTGGATGCAAAAGTGCCGTGTACGCGCCAGATGATTGATGTCTACGAAAAGTATCAAAGATCAGTCGTTGCTCTGATGGAGGTAGAAGATCACGACGTTTCTAAATTCGGAATCGGTGGTGGAACGCGAATTGAACCACGAGTACTCGATCTCAATCAGATGATCGAAAAGCCAAAGCTCTCCGAAGCTCCTTCACACTTGGCATTTGTCGGACGATACATTCTAACTCCTCAAATATTCGATGTATTAGAACAAACTACTCCTGGCAAAGGCGGAGAGATTCAACTGACCGATGCAATGTCACGCTTGATGCAAACTCAAGGATTTATCGGCTACGAGTTCGAGGGACTTCGCTACGACGCTGGAGATAAATTCGGATTTATCCAGGCGAATATTGCGTACGGGTTAAAAAACCCTGAGATTGCACCACGACTGATGGCGTACATGGCATCGTTTAACAAACCAAATACCAAGTAAGAGAAGTTTTCAGCATGACTGACAAGAAGGAGAGCTACGGATTTCCAGCGCTACGTGCCTTTATTCAGGGCTACGCTCGATCCGACGTTCCCGATCAACGCGCAATTCAGGATTTTCTAGAATGCGAAACCGGCGAAGTTGTGCGCCCATTGCAAGCCGAGTTGCAATTAGTAATGGCTGGTAGGTTCGACAAGGAAATCTTTGACAAAGCGATCGGCGTAAAACGCCGTGCAAAGTACGAGTCGTATGAAAACTGGGCAAAGCTGATGCTGCAATGGATAGCGGGGTATAAGGGATAAGCTCACGATTCGCGTTCTTGAATTCCCGCAGCGAAGCTGCCTAATTACATGAAATTTGGCATCATACCTGCGGCTGTAAGTAACATCCTGAATTTATTCATGTTAAAAAGTGGGAAGAGGATGCTGTCCCTAATAAAACCTTCTAGAAATATGCATTGCATATCTACAATATGCAATGTAAGCTTGGTTTCATGGAGCTGGTGGTAAACAGAGAGGTATTTGAGTCTGCGCTAAAGGAGCGGGGATTTAGTTCATTGGGCGAACTCGCTGCCGACTTAAAGCTTCATCGGAATACCGTTTCCCAGTACTTCAACGGAAAATCGGTTCTGCCCGAGGCGCTCTCACGCGTGCTCGAACGATTGCGAGTGAATCCGCTGCGCGCACTTGAGGAGCGTCGAACGGGTGTACCAGTTGATGAAAGTTTGGCTTTGCTCGCTCCGCTGGTCACGAGATTGGCGAATCAATTTCCGCACTATGCGTTCTTTCTTTTCGGTTCTCGGGCACGGGGCACGGCACGAAAATACTCCGACGTTGATATTGGAATCCTCGCTTCTGGAGCTCTTTCGATCTCCGAACTCAGCGAAATACGAGAGGTCGTTGATGAGGTGAGTGAGGATTGGCCGGTGCTTGTCGATCTACTCGACATCGCGAGAGCAGAACCGGCTTTCATAGCCAATGTTAGGAGAGATGCGATTTTTTTGGGTGGCGATTTAAGATTATGGACTATGTTTAAGACCATAGGGAAAGCAAACTAAATCATGGCGAATGTGATGGATAGCAAATTGCCAAATGCGATTAAGGAACTCGAACACGCTTTGAGTTTTCAGTCCAAGGCTGCAACGGATAAGTTTTTTCTATCCGGAATTTCAAAAACCTTTGAAGTGTGCCTTGAATATGCATGGAAACATCTTAAGCAACGTGTAGAGGAGCAGGGATTAGAGGCTTTCAGTCCGAAAGAAATCTTCAAAACAGCCGCTAAAGCCGGGCTTCTCCAGAATCCTGAGTTCTATATAGAATGCATTAATGCACGAAACTGCGCTGTTCATGACTATTTTGGCACCGATCCGAAGCAGTACCTGGCGCTGATCGCAAAATTTGCAGTCCGGGTTCAGGAGTTGCTTAGATAGCCAACGTTTCAGGCAAACCTAGCTTATAGGATTAAGAGGTAAGGCCTAGGAAGGGTTACTTACCTGCCCCGCTCTTACTCGCCCTAAACCGCTCATAATCCTTCGCTACTAAATCAAATGCTTCCTTCGGGGAATCAACGATCTTTACGAAGTCAAAATCCGGTGGGCTAATAAGTCCACGCGCAAGCGGAACTGCTTTCATCCACTCGATAATTCCGTTCCAAAATCCCCGATCCATCAAGATAATTGGACGCATATCGATGTGCTTTACCTGAATGAGCTGCCAACTAAAGTACAGCTCCAACAAAGTCCCGATTCCGCCTGGTGTGCAGATGATGCAGTTAGATAACCGCATAAAGTCATCGAGTCGGGATGAGAATCGATGATGATGCCTCTTCACATCTAAATGCGAATTCGGAAGTGGTTCAAAGTCTAGCTGAATGGTGATTCCTAACGAGCGACTTTTAGTCTTCTTCTCTTTCTGACCGAGCTTTGCACCTTTATTCGCAGCCTCCATTAGCCCGGGTCCACCACCGGTAAGAATATCTAAACCGATACCCGCCACTAAACGGGCAAGCTCCGCCACATCATTGTACACCTTAGTCTCAGGCTTCAATCTTGCACTGCCGAAAATACAGCACCGGTAAAAACGGTTATCATCGAGGAGCCGAAGTTGGCTCTCAATATACATTTCACGCTGGTAAAGGGACTGAAGGCGTTCATCAAGATGCCGAATTCGCTCGCCACGGGATACACGGCCAACGGTTGATTTTTTAACAACTTCTACCGCCGTTCGCTGATCGGTCTTTATAGGTTGAGTCTTCTTCTTGCTTTTAGCTTTTCTGTTATTCATCGCTGTGGGAGCATACCGAGTCTTTGGTCCTCTTCAAAGTCTCTCTCTTGCGGAGTATGGTAAGTGGTATGAGCGCGCCAACAGAGAGTCAACAATACCCAACTACCGCCTTTGCTCCGGAACTACTCGCTGCCGAAGCTCACGACTTAGGGTATTTGATTCTGGAGGCACAGCGTGAGCTGAGTAAGTCTGGGGAGCGCGAGAGGTTACTTCGACTTTTAGCTACCGCTCGCGACCATTGCAACGCAATCATAGAAGGCGCGCAAATTCTGCGGGCAAACTTCCTTAGACCTGACCAACGCTCAGAAGTAGATCTCTTGAAGTTAGCTTCTGCAGAACTAGAGCTTTGGCAACCGCGTGCGACGGCCTCCTCGGTACGCATTGGTTTAAAAAACTCCGGAAAAGCCTCGATCATGGGGGATACACGCTTGGTTGCAAGAGCAATTCGCAACCTACTTTTAAACGCTATCGCTGCTGCCATCCCGAACTCAGAAGTCGATATTAATATTGAAGCTGAGAAAGACAGCCGCGTAGCTGTTTCCGTTTCAAACTCCGGTAGACCGCCAACCGACGAAATCATCGAGCGGCTATCGAATCAAGCAGCGATGAATGCTTCGCATCCTACTGAGATCTCGTCTGGATTGGGTTTATTTATCGCTCATCGTGTAGCATTGCTACACGATGGACACCTTTCGGTACGCCATGAAAACGGGGTAACTACTTTTACGATTACTTTCAAAGGCTAACATGATCGCTGAACAGATTATCATCGGGCTTTGGGTTCTTGCTCCCGTTGTATTTTTACTCTTCGCTCTGTGGGCAGTACTAGAGCGTTCGGCTAAAAACAAGGCTACTCATCCAGCAGAGCACTTAAGTGCCGCAGCGTTCCTAGGCGTGTGCGGGATAGTCTCTTACGGCATCCATAAATTTGTGCTCGATTGGTTCGTTACCTTGGTCGACACCGGGCTGCCGCGAAATCTGTTTTTGCTAATGGTCTGGCCGATGGTTCTTTTCATAGGTGCCAAGATTATAGGACCAACTCGAAAAATCAGAATTGAGAAGGCTCCAGACTCATCGCGTCGAGGAAAGAAATAGAGGGCTAGGCATGGTCGATCTCCAGTACACGACCAAATTATTGGAACGCGAACTTTTTGCTAAACGCCTTTGTGGAATCGATGAAGCCGGGCGTGGCCCTTTGGCAGGTCCGGTTGTAGCTGCAGCGGTGATTTTTCCAGTTGGATATTCCAACGCTGAAATCAAAGACTCAAAGCAACTCTCACGTACGAAACGCGATAAACTAGCGGAAGTTATAAAGCGAGATGCGTTACAGTGGTCGATCGTAGCAGTGGGACATGAACGCATAACACAACTTAACATTCGAGAGGCCACACGCTTAGCGATGAGACTTGCACTGAAGCGTGTCGACAGTGATGCGGTGTTAATTGATGGAAATGTAGAGATTGTAACGCAGGTTCCACAACGAACAGTAGTTAAGGGGGATCAGTTGCACGTACAGATCTCAGCTGCATCGATATTAGCAAAGACGTATCGAGATGCGCTGATGAGCGTTCTCGATGTTAAGTATCCAGGCTACGGATTAAGTGGCCACGCTGGATATCCAACAAGATCGCATCGTGATGCGATTCAAAAGCTTGGACCATCCAGAATTCATCGGGTGACTTTCGCTGGAGTAAAGGAGTTCATCAAATTGAATGATTCGAGCATTGAAGAAATTAATCCACTCGTATCCCCGCTTGCTGCGGCTTAGAGTTCGTCGCGCTCTAAAACCAATCTTTGATCGCGGTGCACGCGGTGAGTGGTATGCGCGCATCTGGCTTACCCGTCGGTACTTCCTTGTATGGACTAAGAACTGGAGAACAAAATTCGGCGAAATCGACATCGTTGCATCCTCCGGGCGCACGCTTTTCTTCTTCGAGGTAAAAACACGCTCGAAGGCTTCCGCTGAGTTTGCCAGACCGGCCGCAGCGGTGAATCCTGGGAAGCTTCGTAGGCTTGAGCGCCTCGCAGCGGAATATCAAAGGCGCCATCTAGGGCTTGTGCGAAGAGCAAGAATCAAACGATTTCAAATAGTTACGATTGAGATTGTGGAAAAACCTTGGAGACTTCCAAGTATCTCAGCGAGATCTAGAATAACGATGTTTGCTAACTTCTAGCGACGGGATAGAACACCCCTCCCGATGTTTGACCTCAGCAATAGACGACCCGATGACCTTGCACATCCAGCTTGGGTCCGCGCACTTGGCAAACTCGATCCAGTTAGTTACCGAACCGAATTTGAGAAGCTCCTTAAAGGGGCGGTAGAATTTGACGATGCCAGAACGATCAATGGGCTCGCGTTACTTCAACCGCATGCGCTTAACATGCACATTCATGACTGGGGATGCACCGCTACCACAAAGGCGTTTGAAACTAACAATATTCAAGCATGTGCTGCACTGCTCGCAAACGGGACTTCGTGGATTAAGCACAATCCGTCAAAAGATTCTCCGTTTGTTAGTGTGTGCGTAACGGAGAATCTCGAAACAGCGGTAAGTCGTGCCGTGCGTGTAACGAATACTCTGCGCAATCTTGGGAAAATTGATCCTAAGTTCCCTGGCCTTACACCGATTGATAACGCTACCTGGAAGCTCATAACGAAATTCGATCGTTTCTATCCGTCGCTGGATGTGGATGAGGTTGAGGATGAGGATAGACTAGTTCTGTCTTTCAAAAGGATGGTGCTAGCATATCTCAGGTCGCCAACTCCTCTTGCGCACCTAGAGGAGATTGTTGAGGCAGTCGAATACGTCGTTGGCCTATTGTCGAAAAATCGCGAGCAAGAAGCGACGCCATTTACTAGGATGGCAATACGGTCGTTTCATTCTAATAGTTTAAATTTAACTCGCGCAGTCGTACGGTGTATTGACTCGCTCGTCTTCGACGCTAATAAGCCGCGGCATACGCACGCATCTCAAGCGGAGCTGATGTTGTTGTTTAACCATCCGGGTATAAGTAGTTCAAAGCGCGCGATGACCGAGGTGTGCACAGCGCTTACCGCGACTGATATTTTTGCCAGACGAGAAGTAACCTCCATCCCAAGAGGCACGCTCCACTCGATCTTCGGTCGAGTGGGGCAACTCACGTTTGGATCACTGCGCTTTAAATACGATTCCAGGACAACAAAGGGTTGTCCTAAATCATTACTCGAAGAGTTTGGTTTTAGAGACATTTTAGACGCACCCGAGACCAAACTGCTAGGTAAATGCTTCGTTTGGCAGACCCCAAGGAAGGAATCTCTCCGAATCGTGTCAAACGATCCGGAGGGTAAAGCACGGTTACTGAATCTCGACGGGCGCACAATTATCGTACTTCGCCATAGCGGCATAGCGATACATCATCCGGATGCTGGATCTCTATGGATTCGAAATTCAAGCCTTATATTCGGTCGTGATACGATGTATTCACCGGCGTATTTTGCACCCAAGATGCCGAGGGAGTGGGCTAATCGCTTACGTCCGGATGGCTTAAGCCGAATGTATAACGTCGCCTGCCACGAAATCTTTCACCATTCAAATCGCGAACTGCTACAGCAAGTCGAAGGATTACTCGATCAAGCAGAGGCATTTCTTCATCTGTATCGCGCTTGGAAGTTCGATACCAATCGGCACACAGCGTGGAAGCCTCTTAAAAATGGACATTACCGGGTCAAGGGACTTTATTTAAGTCCAGGTTTTGCTCCGATCGTTGATCGATTGAGTGATTGGTTTGCAGAAACTCACTCAGCCTCCGGAGCTCGGACCGGCCTCGTGCCGTCCATCGGATTTGTCCCAGCGGCCCATCTTCCGTTCACGTTTCTTCGTGGCAGAGATGGGCTCAGTGAGAAAAATGGCGTCGCCATGACGCCTCGAAACTTAACTCTGCTTCAAGAGTTGGCATCCGGGGATTCTGATTTGCAGGAGCTACAGGACACAGATTTATGGAGATTTTTTCAACACGCAGCGATCTACCAAGAGGGAGAGCTGATCCTTAGAGATCCAATAACCGATAGAGAAATAACGTAACGATATGACTAATAGTGCAGAAATTACTGATTCGAGATGTGTGCCTAAAGGATCCACGGCCTTAGGCGCTAGCGCATGGGTTGAATTATCAGCCCCCACGATAACTCCGGATGCTCCTCCGCCGGCCACGAAACCGAGCGCTCCACCGGCGCAGCCCAGTCTGCCCCCAATCGAACCTTTTAAGCGTCCGGACACCTTCCCAAAGCCATCTACCTGCCCACCGGGCGATCCCGATGATCCTATAGAGACGTGTCGGCTCTAGCGGAGCTCTCCCCTCGACGCATGACCCGCCTAGTGATAGCGATATGTACGTATGGAAACAAAGATCGGCGTTATAGGGCTTGGCTACGTGGGATTACCGCTAGCGCTTGTATTCGGAAAGAAATTTCCGGGAACTATCGGTTTCGATATTTCAACTGAGCGGGTCGGATCATTAAGTAAAGGCATCGATCTAAACGGGGAAGAGTCGAAAGAGGACCTCCTCGGAAGCAATCTTACGTACACGACCGATCTTTCCACGTTAAAAGGCTGCAATTTTTTCGTCGTTACCGTCCCAACTCCGGTCGATAATAACAAACAACCTGACTTAACACCGGTGCGCATCGCTTGTGAGATGGTCGGCAAAGTTTTGTCGGCAGGTGGAATCGTGTGCTTTGAGTCCACCGTTTATCCGGGAGTCACGGAAGATTACTGTGCTCCGATTCTTATACAACAATCCGGATTACGCCGCGACCAATTTAAGCTTGCGTATTCTCCGGAGAGAATTAATCCCGGCGACAAAGAACACACCCTTACGCGAATTAAAAAAGTTGTTTCCGGCGAAGATGCAACCACGCTCGATGCGGTTTCAGATGTATACGGTGCTGTAATTACAGCTGGTCTTCATAAAGCATCGTCAATAAAAGTAGCTGAAGCTGCAAAAGTCATCGAGAATACCCAACGCGATTTAAATATCGCATTAATGAACGAACTCGCTATGATCTTCGACCGCATGGGAATCTCAACCCGAGAAGTACTTGAAGCGGCAGGCACGAAATGGAACTTCTTAAAATTCTCACCGGGACTCGTTGGCGGTCATTGCATCGGAGTTGATCCGTATTACCTGACGATGAAGGCACAACAGCTTGGATACCACCCAGAGGTAATCCTCGCAGGGAGAAAGATTAACGACGGCATGGGGCCCTGGATCGCACAACGAATCGTAAAAGAGATGGTAATTGGTGATTTACCGGTAAAGGGCGCAAAGCTTGCTGTTCTCGGAGTCACCTTCAAAGAAAACGTTTCAGATATTAGAAATTCTCGCGTACCGGATATTGTCAGAGAGCTAAAAGACTTCGGCGTCGATGTTGTAGTTCACGACCCATTAGCTAACACCAAGCATACCGAACACGAGTACGGTTTTAATCTTGTGCCTTGGGAGTCTTTAAAGGAACTCGATGGGGTCGTACTCGCTGTTGGGCATCAGTTCTATAAGAACATGAAAATTTCCGATCTATTGGGACCGCTCGCCAAAAAAGCTGGTGTCGTTATCGACGTTAAGTCAGCGCTATGTGCCGACGAGGTTAAGCAATTTGGACACCGTTATTGGGGACTTTAATCTGGATGAATTACGATTCAATAAGGCAAAAACTTCTAACAGCGCCAAAATCTTGGTGCGTTACAGGAGCTGCAGGATTTATCGGTTCACATCTCGTCTCGACTCTTTTATCTCTTAACCAAAAAGTTTCAGGCCTGGATAATTTTGCAACCGGCTTGCGTTCCAATTTAGATGCTATCAAAACACTCGTAAAACCTGAGCAGTGGGACCGTTTCACCTTTCACGAGGGAGACATTCGTTCTGCTGAAGATTGCGCAAAGGCTCTTTCTGGGTGTGAACTTCTTAGTCATCAAGCTGCGCTTGGTTCAGTGCCGCGCTCCCTTGCAGATCCAGTACTCTCCACCTCGGTAAACATCGATGGATTCGTGCAAATTCTAAAAGCTGCCAAAGAGGGGGGGGTTCAGCGAGTTGTATACGCCTCATCGAGTTCTGTTTACGGGGATTCTCCTGAACTTCCTAAAGTTGAAGAACGCATTGGGCACCCGTTATCTCCTTACGCTTTGACAAAATCTGTTAACGAGCAGCTCGCGGCTGTTTTCTCTCGATGTTACGGAACAAATGCGATCGGTCTTAGATATTTTAACGTTTTTGGACCACGCCAAGATCCCAACGGGCCGTATGCCGCAGTATTGCCGCGCTGGGCTACGGCATTGAAGTCAAATCAGCGTCCGGTAATTTTTGGAGATGGAGAAACGAGTAGGGATTTTTGTTTTGTAGATAATGCAGTTCAAGCGAATATCTTAGCGGCGCTTTCGGATAATCCTGAAGCAAGCGGCGCGGTTTTTAACGTCGCTTGCGGTGAAAAACACTCGCTGAAATCTACTCTGAAAAAACTTAGCGAAGTGTTAGGAAAATCCGATCTTGAACCGGTGTACGAAAAGTTTCGGGATGGTGATGTGCGGCATTCATTGGCCAATATCGAGAAGGCGCGACGAGTGCTGGGATACGAACCGACCGTTAAGCTTGCGGAAGGGTTGAAGTGTTTTGCAAGCTAGCTCCCTGGGACCGCGAGGCGTTGCCTCGCAGTCTAGCATGGTACCTTGCGATAACTTTATTCAAAGCCGACTCGTAGTGAGAAACGCGACAAGACTGCTGAGTATTTTTGAGATAAATCCGGATCTGCAAAGGGGTTGTTTAGACTGCGAAGTGGCACTTCGCGGTCCCAGGGCCTCGCGGTCCCAGGGAGAAACCTACCGAGCAGTGCGCTCGGCATTTTTACGCCACATCGCCCACGGTGTAGCATACGCTTCACCCGTTCCCGCATCACTCCCAAGACCGAGAGCAAATTCGGTCCACGCATAGATCTTACCAGTGGTTGAACTTCCACCTGCAGCTACGAGATCTAACACCCCGTCGTTGTTAACATCGCCGATCGCTGGCGTATTATTCGTCGCACCACCTTGCGAGAATGGTCCCAATCCTTCGCACTCAGAGTTCGGACAGCTAAGCTGGTCGCCGGTTGCAGCGGCAAGTATCACTACACCACCGTTATTTGAAACAACGACTTCCAGCGAACCGTTACCATCGAGATCTGCGACCACGGGGCTTAAAAAATGCCCGCCGCCTGAATCGTTTCGATTACTTCCATACGGAACAACGGACCAAATCGGTTCTGGATTGTCAGCTTTCCAAGCCGAGACTCGACTAAATCCGTCACCGCCAATGTTAGTTGATCCGCTGGTAGTCGCAATAATTTCTAATTGTCCATCTCCATCGATATCAGCAACCGATGGGGATGACGGTGAACACGCAATTGTCTTTAACGTCTTAAGTATTTTCCCAGTTTTTAAGTCTAAAACTTTGATCCAGTCGCCGTAGTGTCTGCCACTCGGTTTTCTAAAATAGCATCCTGATTCGATGACCACTTCCAGGCCGGAATTACTTGGTAAAACATCCGCTACAACGGGGGAGGAATAGAGTGATTGTTCAAGATAAGTCTTCCACACAAACGCTTTGGGATTTCTGAAACTCAAGCGTTTCGACTTGCTACGAAGTCGCTTGGTTTTAAACGCGTATACGAATCCACCATTCTTCGTTTTCGGTACTATGAAATCATTCTTACTGATATCGGTTGCGAGAATCATCTCAAGATTCGAGTCGGAATCAACGTTGGCAAACGTTGGGGATCCCCAAATGGTATCAGCGGCGTTGTAAAACCAACGTACAGCTCCGCCTGCTTCGAGCAGATACACGTTTCTATCGTATCCCCCAAATCCGATTTCAAGCTTGCCATTGCCATCTACATCAGCGAGCGCCGGAGTACTAAATACTCCGAATAGCCTAGAGCCGTAGTTATTTTTCTTCGCCCAGGCTTGAGCGCTAAAAGTCCACTTCACCGTTCCATCCGATCCACGATACGCGATAACTCCACCATCGCATTTACGTGCACCTAGACCGCCAAACGGGGCAACCACGTATGGAACGCCATCACCGAATAGTGCCCCAACAGCCGGAGCGCCGTAAGCTTTGTTAGACGACGACGCGCTGGCACAATCAGCGTTCGGCATTCGAGCTGACCAAAGAAGAGTTCCGTCTGACTTCATTACATTTAAAATTCCGTCAGGAGTTGAGACGGCGATCTCCTTACCGTTTTCAACATTCCCGTCGATCTCTGCAATTACGGGCGAGCTGTATCGAACACCTCGTCCAACAAGTTCAGCTCCACCTTCAAATCCGGGCAGTGTCTCCGGTGTTGTTGCTGCAAATGCCCCGACCGCACCGAATAAGGCGCTTCCAACTAAAAGGGTAAGAGAAACTCGTATGGTTTTATTCGACATCCAAGATGAATGTCGGCTTGTTCGCCCGAATCCTTAGGATCTAGCGCCATCTCCAGGTAGGTCCGTCTTTGGAATCTTTCACTTCAACGCCTTTTTCTAGCAGACTGTCACGTAACTCATCGCTACGCTTAAAGTTTTTTTCCTGCCTAGCGCGAACACGCTCATCGAATACCGTTTGTAAATCAGCCGGTAACACCTTCGGTTTCTCGTCGGAAAAGAACAAACCCAACACTCCATCAAAGCTTTTGATGGTTGCTAGCGCCTGTCCGGCCCGCTCCGAGCTCAACGCTCCTTCAGAACGAACTTTAGAGATGTATTCATGAACTACAGTCAAGGCGTTCTGAATATTTAAATCTTCACTCAGCGCTGCCAAGAATTCAGTCTGCGCACTGTCCGGTGCCACACCGGCTGTATCTATCCCAGCAGCACCTCGCTCCATATCGAGTGCGAACTCCTGAAATTTTTTTATAACGGAAAGATTCGCTGTGAAGTTATCCTCTCTGAAATCGAGCGTGTCTCGGTAGTGTGTCTTTAAAAGTTCGTAGCGCATCGCAAGCGGCGAATGTCCCTTTGCGAGCAGCTCTCTCAATGTAAAGAAATTACCCAACGACTTAGACATCTTCTTTCCGTTCACCTTTAGGTGAGCGTTATGAATCCAGTATCGTGCAAATTTACATCCGTAACCGCACTCAGATTGGGCGATCTCGTTGGTATGATGAGGAAACAATAGATCTATGCCGCCAGCATGAATATCGATCGTGCGTCCGAGATATTTCGTAGCCATCGCAGAGCATTCGATATGCCA
>JBGSNS010000127.1:0-1884 GCA_041739515.1 Bdellovibrionota bacterium | reverse complement strand
TGCACACAGGTCGAGATGGGCACGGTGCTAAGGCTTGAGCAAGGCAACCCCGCTGGGCGGTTAGCGAACACGGCGGGCCCAGAATAAATAGGTTAAACTACAGCAAACGAAATTTTCGATACCTGCTCGAGCTCGTTGATAATTTAATCGATCTTCCTATCTATAAGGATCATTTTTATTACTCAACTGTCCCGCTGGATACAGCACCCGGCTTCCGATTTAAGCTGTCGTATCGCCGCCGCAAGTAACGAGATCGGCGTAGATTAAAGATAACCGAACTGCCGAACCTCGCCTAATTCCTCACCGTCCCTCACGGAGGATAGGTCGATCGGTTTACCAATTCTGTCCGAGTAGACGAAACCATCTCGAGCGGGCTTATCTGTTTGTGCGAGACTTCGCTTCTGATCCCGTGCGGTCGACGATAATGGAAGAAAGATTTGAACCACAGTTCCATTATTCTCTGAACTCAACAAACTCAACCATCCACCGTGTGCATGAGCGATCCCGTACGCCTCAGTCAAACCCAAACCAGGTGCATCGCGTTTAAGTCGCGTTGTAAAAAATGGTTCGGCGACATGGGCTAAGTCTTTCTTAGGAATTCCGCTTCCCGAGTCGAACACCGAAATGTGCAAGAACATGCCAGCCTCTGCCACCGAACTCCTAAGTTCAGGTCGGGAAATTTCAGTTTGCTTGACGGCTACAACGATCGTTCCACCACTCTCCGGAAGCGCCTCGCTGGCATTGTTGAGCAGTGACGTAATCGCTTGGCCAACAGCCTCGCGATCAAAGAAGAATTCTAAGCGCCCTTCCGCCATCTGCAAATCCAGGGTTGTACCAGGATGCATTGATGCCGCACGCTGAGCGACAATCGTTCTAATAAGGTCCGCCGCTGAATTGACTGATAGCGTTAATCCTGTTTGACCCGACGCCCAGCGGAGTCGGCGGAGGAAGTCAGCTTCCCCTGCTAGTCGCGCAATTACACGCTTTATTAAGCGAAGTTCGAACGATTTCAGAGTCCCTCCGGTTGCTAGAACTTCTAAAGGTAATCCAAGCGCTAACAACGAATTTCCAAAATGATGAGCGATTCCTCCAATAATATCTCGAAGGCCATCCATGCGAGCTTCGCTGGCAATTGCTGACCGGAAACTTGTGAGGATTTTTTTGGTGGTTTCGGCCTGCTTCGTGACATCCTCAAGCTGTCGCTCAAGGTTTCCACGCGCCTGGTGTTGCGCAAGTCCATAACGAATGGTGAGCGCAAGCTCATGGTCTTGTGCTGGCTTAATGAGATACCCTAGAGGGTCGCTATCGTCTGCCTGCTCTATGATTTCGGCTTCAGAATGGGCAGTGATGTAGATCGAAGGTATTTGATAATCCCTTCTGAGTACCGTAGCGATCTCTACGCCTGACATCGCTCCACTCAAGGAGATATCCATAAGCGCGATGTCTGGATGATGTGCGCTCGCAAGTTTGAAAGCTTGTTGTTCCGTAGCTGCAATACCTGAAACTAGGTAGCCAAGTTTTGATACTCGTCGGCTCAGGTCATCCGCCACAAGGGCGTCATCTTCGCAGATCAAGATTCTTGCAGTGTTCATGTTAGCTCCTGATTAATGTAAATCGTTCCTTGGCAATACGGTTTAATAATACCATGTCCATCTTGCCCGGAGGCGGAGATAAATTACTTTCGTCACGCGAATCGTTAACAGTATGATCCTGCACATATCGGCTGCTGATGCGGCTCATTCATTAGGCTTAGCACGTAGGTTCGGAATTTATCGTTATATTCCATACATGCTTACCCACACTGTAATCGCGCCCGCCGCCGCAACGAAGATTCCAGCGCCAATCCCAATAAGAATGCCGTTCCAGACGCGTTCGTTTGGATAT
>JBGSNS010000054.1:0-46150 GCA_041739515.1 Bdellovibrionota bacterium | reverse complement strand
AATTCCAAGTCGGAGTCCAAGTGAGAACGGTCGGGAATGTAACATAATTCGTGGAAGCGATACTACGTCATGCGTCCGACTCTTCTAATATTTACACAGGAGCCCGTGGTGAACACGGAGCCAAATCAACGGGTTATCTACTGAGTTCTCCGCGAGCTCCAGTGTAAAAACATCCCGCCCTGTGGCGCATCTTTGTTCGTCTTACACACTTTCTGTTACAGACTCGAACGGTCATCTGTAGAGGGGGGAAGAATCCTCAACTCACTGGCCGTGCGCATCTCCCAAATGGCAACTATCCAGTTGCCAGCTATGAAGCCGCCGCCTCTGCACCAGTAGTCTCGGTAGAAGCTGCCTCGTTCGTAATCGCTGGCTCATCATGCCCAGAAACCAACTGGCTGCGGATTCTTGCTGATTTACCACGCAGATCGCGAAGGTAGTAAAGGCGTGCTCGACGCACTTCACCCACGCTCACCATTTCAATCTTCTCGATTCGTGGGCTGTGAAGGAAGAAGGTTCTCTCTACACCTACGTTGTAGGAAATCTTTCTAACCGTGAAGGTCGCAGTTCCGTTCTTGCCACCTTGGCGACTGATCACAACGCCTTCAAATATCTGAACACGCTCTTTAGCGCCTTCTTTGATCTTGGCATGAACTTTAACGGTGTCACCAGGACGAAACTCAGGGATCGCGATATTAGACTTTGCAAAGCCTGCCGGAGCCGACATAGATTCAGCTGCTTTGAGGAGAGCCGTTCGTGAAAGTTTGCGTGCAGGGGAGGCGGAGTCAGTTTGCTTCTTGTCGGCCTGCTTATCAGCAACGTCGTTCATAAAATCACCTTGTATAAATCTTTGCGTCCAAATCAGCTTTCAAGCCAAGTAAGCCGCAGGTAAATCTTTTTTCTGCAAAAACGGGATCAATTCAGTTAAATGAAGATGTCGTCTTTACAGGCACTTGGGTCGCCCATAGTATCAGAGCATCGATTGTTTACAAGAAAGCAGCCCGAAATATCTGGGTTTCAAGGCAAAAATCGTGAAAATGGTCTCCGCTACAAAACGCTCAAATCGCAACGATAAAAACCGATTCAGTCAGGTTAAAGATAAAGCTTTCAAGACCTTAGCTAAGCTTGTGGAGATTAAGGGGTTTAAAGTTAGACGCGAGGAATTAAAAGCTGGCCCCGGATGGCGAGCGTCCTCCGGCGCCTGTCGCGCTCGCACCGACAAGCTGATCTTCGTTGAACGTCGTTTACCACAAGATGATCAGTTGAATTTTTTGATCGCTACCGCGATTGAATTGGGCTTAGTGTTTACCGCCGAAGAGCTGTCTGAATTGCCGCAGGCAACGCAAGAGGTATTGAGCTCTTCACACGAGATCGCAGCCTAATAGTGTTTTGATCGTTAAACATATTGCCGTCATTCATCATCGCCAATACCCAACTTCCCCACTCAACTTTTTCGGAAGGCCGCTAAAGGTTTAAACTTGTTAAACTTTCATTGCTCCGCGATGCGGACCGTGATACCTGAACTGGGGCATTACGCCGATGCTCTTCGAGCGAAAATTTGAGGAATCTTCTACGCATGCTTGGTTCAATATTCTCTGGGTCTATGTTCTCGGGTCTCTTCTCTAATGACTTGGCTATCGACTTAGGGACCGCGAACACTCTTATCTACGTAAAGGGGTACGGGATCGTTTGCAACGAGCCCAGCGTGGTTGCTGTGACGAATGATGGATCCGGTCGACGCAAAGTTGTAGCTGTCGGGTCGGAAGCGAAGAACATGCTGGGTCGGACCCCGGAGAGTATTACCGCCATTCGGCCCATGAAAGACGGTGTTATTGCGGATTTTAGTATTACCGAAGAGATGCTTCGAAGGTTGATCCGCAAGGTTAATAACCGACGTACATTAGTGAGACCTAGAATTATCATCTGTGTTCCACACGGGATCACAGAAGTGGAGAAGCGGGCAGTTCGCGAAAGTGCAGAGTCGGCTGGTGCGCGCGAGGTATACTTGATCGAGGAGCCGATGGCTGCTGCGATCGGAGCTGGATTGCCGATTACTGAGGCATGCGGAAGCATGATCTTAGATATCGGCGGGGGCACCGCTGAAATTGCTGTCATCTCCCTAAAGGGAATTGTTTACTCGCATTCGATTCGAGTAGGTGGCGACAAGATGGATGAGGCGATTAGCAACTATATCAAGCGTCGCTATAATGTGTTGATAGGTGAGCGTACGGCTGAGCAGATTAAAATAGCGATTGGTTCTGCTATGCCAACCAGCGATGAGTTAAGTATCGAAATTAGAGGCAGAGATTTAGTTCAAGGCGTGCCACGTTCCTTGACGGTCAGCGAAGATGAAATTCGCGAAGCATTAATCGAACCCATTAATCAAATTATTGAGATGATTCGGGTGGCGTTAGAGAAAACCCCTCCGGAATTATCTGCGGATATTATGGAGCGAGGAATTACCCTCACGGGTGGTGGAGCGCTTTTGCGCAATTTTGATAAATGCATCTCTACTGAGACTGGTTTGCCGGTTGTTTTAGTCGACGATCCGATTTCTGCGGTCGTGCTCGGTTCAGGAGCTGTGTTAGATCAACTTGAGCTCCTTAAAGATGTAATTTTAAACTAGTAACTGGTCACCATAAGTTTAAATATAGATAAAGATCTGAGAGTTTAATGCCTTCGATGAGTAAAGATGCCACTTAATTGTCAGCCCTAATCGGGCTGACGTGTTTTGTGACCAGTTAGTGTTGTCGCCCCCGCTTTGCTCTGCATTCGGCCCCTGAGGGGCAATTTCGGAGCAGTCCAGATTTTGGCCTGTGGTGAGATGACTAGTTGCAACTAATTAAGTGGCCATGAGGGCGACTCACTGCTTGGCAAATGGACAGAAGTATTAGAGTTCAAGGAGAGAGGTTCCTTGTCAGTCAAAGAAAGTAAAGCCCAGTTGGTGGGCGTCAGTTTAGCACTAATTATCGCAGCTCTAGCCTTGACTGGATACACGGCGCGCGCCCCGCAAACCGTCTCGCGTGCCACGCGAGCCTTTGACATGGTGTACGGCCCACTAAGAGCAACTTTTTTTTCGTCACTCGGTGGTGTCACCGGGCTTTTTACAAATTATCGAGAGCTTGTGTCGATTCGCAGCGACTATGAGGAGCTTCTACACCGTACTCGCGTATTGGAAGCAGAGCGCGAGCGTGCAACCGAATTGATTCATGAAAACAACAGGCTTCAAAAATTATTGAATGCTACTGAGGACACAAAGCTTAAACGCATCGTAGCGAGAGTTAACGGTTATCGTCACACCGGATGGTTTCATACGATATCACTCGCTGGTGGTGCGGAGGCTGGAATTACACCATACAGTTCAGTGGTGTCTCATGATGGAGTTGTAGGTCAGGTGATATCGGTAGGAGAGGCGTATTCTCGTGTTCTGCTACTTACTGACCATACGAGTAGTATTGATGCGTTGGTGCAGAGCTCTAGAGTAAGAGGAGTAGTTGAGGGTGTCTCTGAGCGTCAACTCACCATGCGATTTGCTAACGCGACCGAAACGATTCAGGTAGGAGATAGAATTATTACTTCTGGGTTTGATGGTGTTTATCCGTCAGGATTACTGATTGGAAGAGTTTCTGCGACGGATAACGACAACGGCACGCTGTTTCAGTCCGTGACCGTGCAGCCAGCTGTTGATGTTAGCGACCTTGAAGAGGTGGTTGTTTTGGTAAATCCAGCTCAATCTGAATTAAACAGTGAGGTTGGTCTTCCTTCTGGGGTGACTACTTTTTCGGATAAGCGACGATGAAAAAAAACGCCATGAATTCTTCCATCGGGCGATTGTTCATAGCAATTCTCGTGATCGTGCCAATGATGGCGATCGTTCAAGCGGGAATTTTGGAGCCGTTATTACCATCGTTTCCAAATCTTAATATCGTCCTTCCACTCGTGATAGCGATCGCCTCTGTGCAACCGACTCCGGTCGGGGCACTTGCTGCGTTTCTAGCGGGTTTACTCTCGGATATCGGAGTTGGGCTCGTGCTTGGACCACAGGCTGGGGCATCGGTGGTCGTCTGGTTGCTGATAGCGTTGGTATCTAACCGAGTATACGTTGAATCTCGAGCGACTCTGGTGATTTTGGCGTTGATCGCGTCGACTGTATTTTCTCTGGCTCGACTCGCGTTTACTTTACAGTTTCTTCCCTCAGCTACTCAGTCCGTTGTGTCGATCATTGGCGAAGCGACGTTCACAGCAATAGTAACGATACTAGTTACTCCGGCGCTTCGGAGTCTCTTGAGTCCGAAGTCGTTTGAATCACAAAGAGATTTTCCTAGTCGTAGACGTTCCACCTTATGAGCTTAGTTAATCTATGAGTTCAGGCGAAAGCTATCAGCGACTGTCGAGCTTCGCTGCGCGTCGCGTGCAGGTGATCGCAATTCTACTTGTTATCGCCTTTTCAATACTCGTCGTACGTCTATGGTATCTTCAGGTACTGCAAGGAGAGCGATATCGAATCAAATCGGAGAATAATCGCCTTCGTACCGTGTATATCGCGCCCCCAAGGGGGAAAATCCTTGACCGTCACGGCGAGGTCTTGGTGACAAATCGCCCGGCGTTTAACGTCGAATTAGTGCCAGAGGATTCTAAGTCGCCGAAGGAGACTGCCAGATTAGTCGCCGAAATTACGGATCAACCGGTCGAGGAAGTCCTCGCGCGGATGAATGATGTGACCCGTCGTCGCCGATTTGAGCCGCGCGTTTTGTTAAGTGATGTTTCAAGGGATATCATTGCGAGAGTTGCCGCTAGGCGATTTGAGTTACCGGGCGTTGTTATTAACGTAGAGCCTGCCCGAGATTATCTTAATCGTGATTTTGCAGCGCATGTTTTGGGCTACATCAGGCAAGTTAGCGCAGAACAATTAAAATCGCCGGAATTTGCAAGGTATCGTCCTGGTGACATGGTTGGACAATTTGGTATCGAGGCACGTTATGAGAACCTACTTCAGGGTGAACGTGGTGTCGCAAGCGTTATCGTCGATGCGGCTGGAAACAGATTGGGTGAATCTAAGTTTCAAGAGGAACAATCCGGCAGTGATGTGACTCTGACACTTGATGCTCGCACTCAGCGTGCCGCGGATAAGGCACTTGAAGGGCGGGCAGGTGCGATCGTCGCTTTAGATGTACATTCCGGGGAAGTGTTAGCGCTTAGCTCTGCGCCACGGTTTGATCCGAATGACTTCGCGCATGACATCTCTCCCACACGCTGGGCAAAGCTAACTGGAGAAACGAGACCCCTTACAAATCGTGTGCTTCAAGGCGCGTATCCCCCAGGAAGTGTTTTTAAGATGATTGTAGCGGCTGCAGCGCTTTCCGAAGGGATCATCGGAACAGAGGAGCGAATCAATTGCCCGGGATTTTTGCCTTTTGGCGGACGAAATTTCGGATGTCATAAAAAATCCGGACACGGATTGGTCAATCTGAACGACTCCCTTATTCAATCGTGTGATGTGTATTATTACACCGTTGGAAATCGGCTCGATATCGATCGGATTCACGATTACGCAACTAGATTCGGGCTTGGGATGACTTCTGGACTGGGGCTTTCAGAGGAGAGTAAAGGCGTTGTGCCGTCGAGGGCATGGAAGGAGCGATATTTTAAAGCTCCAGAGCAGAAGCGTTGGTTCCCTGGTGAAACGCTTTCTGTCGCGATCGGCCAAGGAGCTGTAACAGCAACTCCGATGCAGATGGCACGCGCGATGGCCGCCTTGGTAAACGGAGGATTTCTAGTTCGTCCCCATCTTGTGCGCAAAGTTACCTCGCGTTCAGGGGTTGTATTGGAAGACCATGATCCTGAGAAGGCAGTGCGTGAGCCTATCGGAGTCGACGCGAAGGTCTTGAAAATCGTGATGGATGCATTGATTGGGGTGGTTAGTGATCAGCGCGGCACCGGTCACAGGGCAAGGCTATCCAAAGACTTTGACGTTATGGTGGGCGGAAAAACTGGCACCTCCCAAGTTGTATCTGCTGAGTTTTTTCGCGCTGGGACTAAAACCGATGACCACGCTTGGTTTGTAGGTTTTGCTCCAGCGGAGAAACCAGAAATAGTAGTTGCCGCTCTTGCTGAGCACGCTGGTCATGGTGGTGCTGCAGCAGCTCCACTTGTGCGCGAAGTGATGGAAGCTTATTTCGCAGACCGTAGAATTGCGCCGTCGCCTACGGATGGCAGCGCAAAGAATCCGGTTAAACCGAACGTTACGCCTCAATCGGTGAACGAGGAGCCCGAAGATGTTGATTGATAGACGGGCGCTTCGAAACTTCGATTGGGTGTTGCTTTCCTTGGCTGGAATTATTCCGCTAGTTGGATTGATTGTGTTGTTTAGTGCCGGCTATGAGCCGGATTCAAAGCCAATAGTAAGTCTCTTCGGAATCGCGGTGCAGAGTCAGGCGTTCGTGAAACAATCGCTTTTCTTTTTGCTTGGTTTCGTTGCGTTGTTCGTCGTTACGTTGTTGCCACCGAAGGTACTTCTAAGCTTCGCGTATCCACTTTACGGCGTGTGCGTCGTGTTATTGCTAGTCGTGGATGTGATGGGACTTACGATAAAAGGCTCGCAACGTTGGATCTCTCTTGGATTTGGTTTCAATTTACAACCCTCCGAGTTGATGAAACTCGGGCTAATTCTCGGACTAGCCAGGTATTTCGCCCGCAACCAACCGAAGGGGAAGGTCTTATCGCTTAGCGAGTTAATCGGTCCAGCGAGTCTATTGCTCTTTCCCATGGCGTTGATAGCTGCTCAGCCGGACTTAGGAAGTGCTCTAGCGCTGGGTGGAATAGGGGCAGGAATGATCCTCTTTGTAGGCGTTCGCCCACGGATTTTGATCACTCTATTCGTGTTATTTTGTGCATCGCTGCCGGTTGCATGGAACCAACTTCATCCGTATCAGCAACGTAGGGTACTCACCTTGCTGAATCCAGAAGGTGATCCGCGTGGAAGCGGATATCATATTACCCAATCGATAATCGCCGTAGGTAGTGGAGAACTTACCGGAAAGGGGTACATGCGCGGCACCCAAACACAACTCGAATTTTTGCCTGAACATACCACTGATTTCGTCTTTTGCGTGCTTGCTGAAGAGTGGGGATTCTTCGGAACGATGACCGTCGTATTGCTTTACGGTGCACTGATCTATCGACTCTTAAACATAGTTCTCAAAGCGCGTGATCATTTTTCAATGATGATCGCCGTCGGAGTCGCGGCTACATTTTCTGTATGCGCGATTATTAATATCGGCATGGTTATCGGTCTACTCCCGGTTGTGGGAATTCCGCTTCCGTTACTGAGTTACGGCGGGTCGGCTGCTTTGACTATGATGTCGGCATTGGGGTTGGCGTTGGGGGTTAGTGTAAAGCGGCGGGTATATAAGTAGTTTATCTCGAGAGGTTGGCGACGGCGCATTAAAGCAAGTAAAATCTCCGATTGATCCCGCTGCTGCCCGGTGCCAGAGTCACGGCATGAAAAACTCACTGAGGCTCGCTACGGTTCTCTCGGCTATCCTCTTCTTCTTTTCAGCTATCCCGCCAATTGCCTCAGCCGACGATATCGGCGCCCCGGCGGAGCTTCAAGCTTGGAGCGGATGGATCAAAGGGCGACATCAAGACTGGAACTGCGCTAAGAGCGGCGGAAATTTCGTTTGTATTTGGCCAGGGTCTGCGAAGTATAGGTTATCAAAGAGTGGTGGGGATTTTCGATTAAACGTTGAGCTGCTCTCTGAGGGGTTGGTTCCGCTATCCTTTTCTAAGGAGCTCGCGCCCCGTGATGTCGAGGTTAGGACTAGTGACGGCAGGCTCGTTGAGGCGCTTCTGATACAGGATGGCTCCGATCTAGGACTAAAACTAAATTCCGGTCGGTATGTTATTAGCGGGAGATTTACGTGGGATAGTCTGCCGCTAGAAATTCCAGTTCCGCAGAGTTACGGTCTAGTTGAGGTTGAGCTTGATAACGCACTTTCTACACAAACGGCCAGACGAATTGGTTCGATAATCCGGATTGAAAGTAGAGATGAGTCTCCAGCGACTGAACAACGCTCTGAGCTCTCGATTGATGTTTTTAGAAAAATTAGCGACGGCTCGCCGCTACTGATTAGCACGATCTTAAAGTTTAAGGTTTCAGGAAAAGGACGCTCGTTAGATCTCGGTCAGGTGCTTCCAGCTGACACTCTGCCCGTTCGAATCTCAAGCGAGCTTCCGTTATCTCTTTCAGCGGATGGTAGCCTGGCAGTGCAGCTGATCTCTGGAGAGTTTCATGTTGCGATCGATGCGGTGGCGCAGCAACCTGTTGAAGCTCTTGTACTTCCCTCACCGGCCGTAGCCGGGTGGCCTTCCGTGGAAATTTGGAGTTGGTACGGCGATGCAAAGTTCAGAGCAGTCGAGTTAAGCGGGCTAACTAACGTCGCTAGCGCTCTTACTGAGCTTCCTGATGAGTGGCGGACGGGTTCTACGTACACCGTAGAGCGTGGTGGAACCGTGGGATTTAAAGTTCTGCGCCGTGGTGAACAACTGTTTACTAAGCAAAGCTTGAATCTCAATAAAGAGCTTTGGATCGACCTAAGTGGCTCTGACTACACGGTAATCGATCGTTTTGGCGGAACGATGCAACAGGGATTTCGCATGAATGTGCAACCTCACGTGCAGATCAGTCGTGCAAGCACTAAGAATGAGCCGTTGTTCGTAACGAAAGATCCTCATAGCGAGGCGCTGGGAATTGAGGTCAGAAACGCTGATGTTAATATTGAAGCAGTCTCTAGAATTAAGCGTGAAGGTAGTTTCTCCGCTGTTGGATGGGACCAAACCGTAGATAGCTTAAGCATGACGCTCCATCTTCCACCATCATGGGAGCTTTTTGCTGCAAGCGGTGCGCAATCAACTAACGGCTCGTGGATTGGAAGCTGGACGTTATTGGATCTTTTTTTGGTACTGCTTTTAGGAATCAGTTTTTATAAACTATTCGGTCGTGATTTGGCTGTAATTCTCGTTGTTGCGTTAGTGCTTTCTCATGAGCAGTTTCAGGCGCCTCGAATAATGTTCGTGCATCTAGCGATGCTCGCTGGATGGCGCAAGTTACTTGGCGACTCAACGAGTTGGGTGACGACGTTATGTAAAGGTTTGATAGCAATTACGTTCTGTGCGCTAGTGATCGAGAGTCTGACTTTCGGGAAATTGCAGTTTACCCAAATGTTATTCCCGCAGCTTGCTGCTGGCACTCGGTATAGAACTGTACTGCAGGAAATCTTAGTTGGGCTTGAAAGTAATTGGCTAAGTTGGCCTATCGCTCTCGTATTTTTCGGTTATTGCGGTTTCGCGCTCCACCGAATTTTTCGAGCAACGGACCTTAGTGCGAAAATACTTGCTACGTTCGGGTATGGTTTGCTTGGCGCCGTAGTGATCTTCTTTCTTTCAACTATTCTCTCGGTGGTTGGGTATCGAGGGATGTC
The DNA here is from genome assembly GCA_041739515.1 of Bdellovibrionota bacterium. Taxonomy (GTDB): domain Bacteria; phylum Bdellovibrionota_C; class UBA2361; order UBA2361; family UBA2361; genus JBGSNS01. The sequence goes on along the minus strand of JBGSNS010000054.1, from coordinate 36,674 downwards.
GAGCTCATACCAGAGTCAGAATTTTGAGTCAGTGCAAGCTCGAGATGGAGCAAGTCAGGAGGCTGAAGATTTGAGTTCGGGACCGAATGTTGGAATCGTCCGTCGTGGGGCGAAGGTTGCTTCGACCACAAAAGTTAAAGAAATAGATAGTGAACAGAAAGGGACTAATTATCCAAGCCTCATCTCAGGCGCAGCGATTCCTAGTTGGCGATGGAAAACCCATCAAATTTATGTCGCTGGTCCGGTGGACTCACAGCAAGAGATCGGACTTATGCTGATTCCACCGTGGCTTACGCGGATAATATGCGGGTTGCGGGCGTTCTTGGCGCTAGCGCTTTTAGTCCTGCTATATCGGGTTCTCGAATTCCCACAACCGAAGCGTCCAACTATTCGAGTCATGGCCTCACTGTTGGCACTTCTTACAACATTTGTAACAAGAACAGCGCACGCAGAGTTCCCAAGTGAGAGTTTACTTAGAGAATATGAATCACGTTTAGAAAGTCAGCGATGTTCGCGCAAGCAGTGCGCCGTTATCGACCAGATGCAGCTTACGCTTGAGGGCGGACGATTTAATCTAACCATGCGTGTGTCGAGCGATGGAGTTGCCACGGTGACTATTCCGGGGCCCATCGACATTCTTGATTCACGGCGAATCCTTGTAAACGGTCAGCCAACCTTCGCAATGCGAAGAACGGCGGATAATTTTATTGAAATAAAGGTGCCAGCCGGTAAGAGCAATCTGCTTGTAGACGGCGAACTACCGTTGCGCCCAGCGTTTGCGCTGCAGTTTGTAGATCGTCCGATTGCGCTAACTTTTGAGTCCAAGGACTGGATCCAAACAGGGTTGCTCGCTAGTGGTGTGATACCGGATGTTTTACGTCTAAGCGAGGCCGTCCATGCAAATACTGCAGTTACGGATGTGAAGCCACGAGCTGAAAGTAGGCTTTCATCCTGGGTGGTTGTGCGGCGGAGGTTTGAGATCTCAGAGTCTCAATCGATTCACACACACTTAAGAAGAATAGGAGACGTTTCCCAGGGGCTGATAGTTAAACTGCCGTTGCTTTTAGGAGAAAGGATCACGTCAGCAAGCGTATCAACCGAGAATCAGCAAGTTGTGGTTAGTTTTCCTCCCGGCGCTTCCGAATTTAGTTATCACGGGTTGCTTCCTAAGTCGGATAGCATCGAACTAGCCGCGATGTCAGTGTCTAAGGTTAGTGAGGAGTGGGAGGTATACTGCGATCCGATCTACTCGTGTGAGTTTAGCGGAATAGCACCGAGCGCTTCGGTAAATGGCGGAGTTGCAACTAAGCTTTGGCAGCCGTTTCCAGGCGATAAAGTTGGGATTCGTATTCAGCAGTTGCAGGGGATATCCGGAAACTTTGTGACGATCGATTCTGCTCGACATCAAGTTGTGGCCGGAATGCGGCAGTACGATGGAACTGTAAATGCGTCTCTGAGAATTACAAAAGAATCGTTGATTTCCGTAACGTTGTCAGATTCGGCTACGGTGCAGTCCCTTGCGTTGGACGGAGTTCAAGGCAAGGCGCTTGTCACCGGTACCGGCGCATCAGTGCTTGTGCCACCTGGAAATCATTCGCTAGATGTTCGTTACCTAGTGTCACGTAGTCCTTCGACTCTAGAGCGAGTACCGAGTGTTACATTGTCTCATCCGACGCATAATCTGAGTACGATGCTTGTGCCAGCTCAAGATCGCTGGGTGGTTTGGACTGGGGGTGTTGCGTGGGGGCCGAGTGTAGTTTTCTGGGGCAAACTCTTAATCGTTTGTCTGATCACGACAGTGCTCGCGCATTTTGGCTTCTTGGGAATTTCGATCGGAGCCGCGGTGATGCTCGGCATCGGTCTTACCTCCGCACCTACGTTTTTACTCGGAGTACCACTTGCCTGGCTTGGAGTGTTGCATGTTGGTGGAGGATACAGAGAATCGATTTTGCGGCGCTCACAAATCGTATCGCGGGTGGTGGTGCTCTCGATCACTACTTTAGCGTTATTGGTGTTGTACAACATCGTTGAAACCGGATTAGTGCTTAATCCCCCGATGTTGATAGCTGGTAACGGCTCCACAGCCGGTTCGTTGCGTTGGTTTGTGGACCATACCGAGCAAGAGCTTTTGCGACCTTGGATTATCAGTTTTCCGCTGTGGACGTGGAGGGCATTTTCTTTAATTTGGGCGAGCTGGTTAGTAGTAAGTCTGCTTTCGTGGCTTAAGCGGACGTTTATGGTGGTGCGGGATCTGAAGTAGAGAGAGAAAGGGAACAGCTTCTAGGTAATCCTCAGACATTTGAGTCTGTCGGGAATTAGTAACCAAGCTCATTTAGAACTAGTTCGCGTTCGCGGCGCATTCTTTCTGCGATCGTTGAAGTTGCTTCATCAATCTGTTCTTGTCTTAAGGGCTCGGCTCGCGCTGGAAGTCCGACGCTGTAATCACCCTCAAGAATAATGGCTGGCAGTCGCCCATCGTAAACGTCCCGCACTATTTTTAGTGAACGGAATATTTCATCACGATTAGTAGAGACGCCTAGAGAAGCATGGTTACTTCGCTGCGTTCCTGTCTCCGAAACTTCGCCACTTACATGTAAATGAGCGATCCCGATGCGATTGTGCTGAGTCGCTTCGGTTGCAAAATCTCTGACTAACTCATGAGGAGCTATTCCAGCGTCAACTGCATTTTCAAAGGCGTGTTGTAAATCTAGAACTAGAGGGACTGTGTTGCGATCAATGACAACCATGACTTCTGCCACCGTTCTACTTGTTCCCTTAAGTCTGTCCATATTCTCAATTGCTACAGGAACACCAGCAGCTTTAAGTTCTCGAATTGCAACATCAGGTGCCAAATCAGGGTGCAAGGCCGTGCTCGACACGGAGTGTCGGTTTGACAGGCGCGCAACAAATTGACTCGTTACTTCACGCTCATCGCTCAAAAGAGTTTCAAAAGATCGAAAATCTCCTAAATGCATCGAAATTTTTCTAAGAGAAAGATTTGCTCCTAGCTCGCCGTGCTCCAAGGCAGCATCGCGCTCAGGAATGCCGCAGGTTAACTCACATGCATCAAGCCCAGCACTTCGAATGAGAGAAGTCATATCGCGAAGATTCGGACTTACCTTCCAATTAAACCAACCCAATGAATGCCCTACTGGCGGTACTTCAAACGTCTCTATCTTCACTAAAAACTCCTCTTAGGGGATTTTATCGAGGAGTAGATCGTTAGTCATCTTGAGCTAAGTCGCTAAAAGTTTGCAGTCCAAGCCACACAATAATTCTCGATTTGATTAATCGATCTGGACCGGGCACCCTTGCCTCAATCGCTAAAGCGCCGTTCAGACTCCAGATTTAGAGGAGCCCGGCTCCGCAGGAACAGGAGAAAAAAATAGGCAAAAGTGCTACAACAATCCGGTATATTCTCAGACTACTAGGGAAGTGAATCTATGCTTTGCTCGAAAGTTTTCACGTTGCCGCTATCATTTGTGTTATTTGGAACGATTAGTTCTGCGTTTGCGCTCGATGAATCAAAGCAGTGCTGCCATAACACCCCGCCTCGCTTCGGAATGCTATCCACTCCTACAGAGATTAGAGGCATGAGCTTAATTCCAGCTGGCGAGTTCACGATGGGAACCAACGAGGAGGATTCGTATCAACCCGAGCGCCCGGCCCATCGCGTTAAATTAAATAGTTTTTATATCGATCAGACAGAAGTGACAAACGCGGCCTTTCAGAAATTTGTTAATGAGACGCATTACAAAACGGTTGCTGAGACAAAACCGGATTGGGAAGAGTTAAAAACTCAAGTTCCTCCTGGGACTGAAAAACCATCAGAGGACCTGCTTGTTCCATCGTCCCTAGTATTTACTGCTCCACCTCAAAAAGTCTCACTTTCAAACCCGACGCAATGGTGGAGCTGGGTGGCCGGCGCTTCTTGGAAACATCCCGAGGGGCCAAAATCGTCGATCAAAAATCGAATGAATCATCCTGTCGTTCAGGTATCGTATCAAGACGCGGTGGCATTTTGTGAACATGTTGGGAAGCGCCTTCCAACTGAAGCTGAGTGGGAATACGCCGCACGGGGTGGCCTTGATCATAAGCGCTTTGCCTGGGGGGATAGCTTTATGGTCGATAACAAATACATGGCGAATACCTTTCAAGGAAGCTTTCCTGATAGGAATTCAAAAGAGGATGGCTTCCTAACAACCTCCCCTGTAAAATCTTTCAAGCCGAATGGATATGGTTTGTATGATATGATCGGTAATGTTTGGGAGTGGACCTCTGATTGGTACGACGCAAATTATTTTAAAACCTTTGCTGCTGAATCTGTAGCTGATAACCCTAAGGGCCCAGAGAAATCGAACGATCCAGAGGAGCCGTTTGCTATAAAACGGGTAACAAAGGGCGGTTCCTTCTTATGCACTGCGAGCTACTGCGTAAACTACAGACCAAGCGCTAGACGAGGTTCCGCATACGATTCAGGATCCTCAAACCTAGGATTTCGATGCGCAAAAAGTGACGATTCTAAACCTGTGCATTAGGGCCGACTGTTTGAACAGGGGGAAAAAGGGGACGGTCACTGACGAATCTCCACGAATTCTCGACCTGTATTACCTCCGTGGTATTGCCTCCGTGTTCATGGCATCCCCCTTGTTAAAAAAGGCTTTCTATCGGATTGCACGCCCTTTGGAGTTAACACGGTGGAGAGGAGGACACGGAGAAATTCTGGCACGTTTTCCGTACATTCAGCTGAGTTCAGGTCATTGCTTGAAGGGCAATACCAGGCATTTGGCGGAACAATCTCGATTTACTTCGTCGTTTCAATGGGCAGTTAAAAATTTTCTTCACCACGAAGAACACGAACGAGAGACAATTCCTTAGTGTTCTTGTGGTGGAATTTAATCAGGATTCGTGGGGAGTTCGTCCTGAATGGGTCCACCAGTGAGTAATTGAGCCGATCCTTACACAACTCAGCCCACAAACCGGCGATTGCTTCGCCGTCTTCTTCGACATTTGATAAATTGGTAAGCTTGTAGCCGATGTATTCCCTTAGACCATATCAACAAGAAGCAGTCGACGCTACGCTGAGGCATTTTCGGAAATCTCGCGAGCCAGCTGTGATTGTTCTGCCGACCGGTGCAGGCAAAAGCCTGATTATCGCTGAGTTGGCTAAGCTCGCCAAAGGGCGAGTCCTGGTGCTCGCGCACGTTAAGGAGCTTGTAGAGCAGAATCATAAAAAATTTATCTCTCACGATCTTGAAGCTGGAATTTACTCCGCGGGACTAAATCAAAAAGACAGCAAAGAGAAGGTAATTTTTGGCAGTATTCAGTCGGTCGCTCGTGCAAGCGAGTCGTTCTTTACGGATTTTTCCCTGTTGGTAATCGACGAGTGTCACCGGGTCTCAGCGGACGATGATACTCAGTATGGCCAAGTTATTGATAAGATTCGTGTCGAGAATCCACAGCTTTGCATTTTGGGGCTTACCGCCACTCCATATCGTCTCGATAGCGGATGGATCTACCAGTACAATTATCAGGGCTTTATTTGCTCTGCAGAGACGAGAGTCTTTAAAAAATGCATTTACGATCTCACGTTACGAAAGATGATCGAGTCAGGCTTTTTGACCCAGCCGGTGCAGATCGATGCACCAGTTGCTAGTTACGACTTCTCTTCATTGAAGCTTCAAACCGGCAAGGAGCGATTCAGTCTAGAAGAAATCGAGGCGATCCTGAAAGACCAGGCGCGGATTACGCCTGTGATAATTCAGAATATTGTGGAGATGGCTGCGGATCGAAAAGGTGTAATTATCTTTACTGCCTCGGTTCGACATGCAGCGGAAATCATGAACTATCTTCCGCACGGTAAGTCTGCTTTGGTGATAGGAGACACGCCGAGCGATGAACGGGATGCCACGATCGCCAGTTTTAAGGCGCAGAAAATCAAATTTCTAGTAAATGTTTCAGTATTAACGACCGGATTTGATGCCCCCCACGTAGATCTTATCGCCATTCTGCGCCCGACTGAATCAGTAAGTTTATATCAGCAAATAGTTGGTCGTGGTCTACGGCTGTTTGAGGGAAAGACTGACTGTTTGGTGCTCGATTATACTGGAGTTCCGCATGACATTTTCAGTCCGCAAATTCATGAACGCAAGCCTACTCACGATTCAGTGCCTGTGAAGGTCGCGTGCCCGAATTGTGCTCATGAGAATGATTTTTGGGGAGTGGTGAACCAGGACGGGCTAGTCATTGAGCACTTCGGTCAGAAATGTAAGGGGGCTCTGGAGAGTACCGCCACGGGAGAGCTCGTTCCGTGTGGCTTTAGATATAGATCTAAAAGTTGTGAACGCTGTGGAACGGAAAACGATCTCGATGCGCCGAAGTGTGTGAATTGCTCCGTAATATTCGTAGATGATGAAGCAAAGCTACGTCACGCGTTCGCCATGAAAGACGCGCATGTAATGCAGCCCGATTCTATGACATTCGAGCGAAAGACTGACAAGAAAGGAAATGATCGACTGGAAGTTCGGTATTACGATCTTAACGCGCAATCGTTAAGTGAGGTGTATTTCTTTAATACACCACAGGACGCTAAAGTTTTTTATTATAACTTCTCGCGCATGCATAATCGATTGCCCGAGCGACGACTTGATGTAAGTAGCATTGATGAGGCCTTAGAGGTTCAAAGTCTCTTTCGATTGCCGCTGTTTATCATCGCCCGTAAGCAGGAGAAGTATTGGAAGATTAGGGAGAAGATGTTTCTTTAGAAGCAACTGAACTAACAGCCGTTTGAACATCGTGATAAAATGCGGGCTGAGAGTAGACGTTAACCGGCAAATCGCTACAGCCGGCCACTAATAACGTTCGGCCTTGGGCTTTAAACTCTTGGGCAAGTTTATTCAGATCTTCGATGGTTTCTCTGCTGATTGGGCTGATTTCACTTAAATCTAGGATTACTGATTTCGCTGTTGAAGGTACCTGCGATGACCACGCCGCAAGGTTTGGCATTCGCTGGTGATGACCGTTGCGTTTTCTATCCGGAGTCATTCGAAAGACGGCGCATTCTGTGAGTCCTGACTCGAGGGCCATTTGAGACAGAGTAATTTGAGCGATGGGCTTACGCACATCAATTAGTATGATCCATGCGAGAAATAAAACCGGAGGAAACATAGAAAATGAGGCAAAGCCCTTGTAGCCGGTGGTTCCGAGGGCAGCTCCAAATGCAAACGAACCAACCACTGACAGCAACAATAGCAAACGCTCACCGTTTGGAGCCTCTGCTCCTTCCTTAAATGGCAATCGACCGCGACTCTTATCGTACTTAATTCCCAGTAAGCGAGTTATCTCCAACCCTAAGTCGGTTAGAACTCCAGTAACGTGAGTCGTGCGAACCACTCCATGAGAGATTCGAGTAATCGTGGCGTTCTGCAAACCCATCGCAAGGGAAGCAAGTCCGGTAGCTAAAAACAAAGCGCTTCCACCAAGAAGTTCAACGCCAGAAATGAACTCAATACAAAGCGAGAATCCGGTTAGTAACAATCCCTGAAGTGCCATTGGGAGCACATAGATCGATTCCCACTGGAGGCGCCTCCCGAGTTCGGTCGTAAATCCGGAGAGGGCTGCCCCGATGACGAAGGTCGCGACTAAGAAAAACGAGTACCCAGCGACCGTCCACTGTTGTGAGGCGATTTCGATTCCGAGATTCGATGTCGTCCCGGATAAGTGTGATGTTGCGGTATGACAAGTAAGGAGTGTAACTGCGTTGGTGTATCCAGCGACCCAAGCGAGCGTGATCGCAAGCCTAGATTGCTGAGTGACGGAGTGGGCTTCAGAGATAAACACCTAAAGTTAGATGCAACGTAACCGGTCAGTAGTGTCATCAATTGTTGCGAGCGGAAAATTCTCCGAAAAAGACCCCTCAGGGGTAAGTTTGCGGAGCAAACTTGGGGTGATGATACTAACTGGTCACAAAAAACGTCCGCCCGATTAGGGCTGACAATTAAGTAGGTTGCTTTACCCATCACCGTTATAAACTTCTATTAACTCGCTTTATGGCTCAACTTATGGTGACCAGTTTAGATGCAAATTTAAGAGTTTAGGCCTTAGAGAATGTTCTGTAGCATTTAAAGCGATGGAGTGCCCCCCTCTTCACCTTGCCAGAAACCTGAGCTAGATTCACGCATGGCAACTATTATCCCCGATGTTTCCCGCACCTTTCAGGAATTCCTCCTTCTTCCCGGACTGACCACCAAGAACCACGTTCCTCAAAACGTTTCCTTGTCCACGCCCTTTGGGAGGCGAGTTCGTGGAGCTGCCCCGAAGATATCACTGACTGTTCCGCTGGTCTCAGCTTCGATGCAAGCAGTGTCCGGAAGCAGACTAGCTACGGCACTCGCCAGAACGGGAGGATGCGGATTTATTTTCTGCTCTCAAAGTATCGAATCACAGTCCGCGATGGTGCGTGAAGTAAAGGATCATAAAGCCGGGTTCGTTGAGTCAGATTCAAATCTCTCTCCGCAGCACACTCTAGCTGATGCGCTCGCGTTGCGGCGCAAGACGGGACACTCCACGATTGCAATCACGGAGCGCGGTGAGTTGCATTCTAAGCTTTTAGGAATTCTTACGAGCAAAGATTTCTGGGAATTTAAGGATGACCTTTCTAAGCCGATCGCTGAATTTTACACACCGCTTGAGCGGCTAGTATTCGCTAAGGAGGGTGTTTCCCTTCAGGAGGCGACGGAAATTCTTTGGCGTAACAAGAAAGAGTGCTTGCCCATAATGGACACGGCCGGACGTTTAAAGTCGCTCGTGTTTCGCAAGGATTATTACGACCATAAATCGAATCCGGATGAATTGACCGATGCTCGCAAGCGCCTAGTTACTGGTGCTGCTCTTAACACTCGTGATTATACCGATCGCGCACCAGCTTTGGTTGCTGCGGGGGCTGATGCGCTGTGTTTCGATTCATCGGATGGATATACGGAGTATCAAGGCGACGGCGTGCAGTGGGCTAAGAAGACGTTCGGTGACTCCGTGGTTGTGGGCGCCGGAAACGTAGTGTCAGCGGATGGATTCAAATACCTTGCTGATGCCGGAGCAGACTTTATCAAGGTTGGGATCGGTGGCGGTTCGATTTGCATTACTCGCGAACAGAAAGGAATTGGCCGCGGACAGGCCTCGGCGATTATGGAGGTTGCGGCCGCAAGAGACGCCTACGAGAAGGAGACAGGGATTTACGTTCCTATCTGCTCTGATGGCGGATTAAATAACGATACCCATATTACTGTTGCGTTAGCGCTGGGTGCCGATTTTGTAATGATGGGGAAATACTTCGCGATGTGCGATGAAAGTCCAACCTCGAAAGTTATGTATCGGGGTCGCGCCTATAAGCCGTATTGGGGAGAGGGGTCAAACCGCGCTCGCAATTGGCAACGTTATGGTCAGTCAGACAAGCAAGAGTTGATATTTGAAGAGGGAATCGACGGCTATGTGCCACTAAGCGGACCGTTAGCCGAGAAAGTTGAGGTGACGCTTTCTAAGATAAAATCCACGATGTGTAACTGTGGAGTTCTCAATTTGCCTGAGTTCTATAAGAACGCGCGACTAACAACGGTCTCTGAGATGACGCATGTAGAGAGCGGGACTGCGTCGGTTGAACAGTTCGATAGGCCGTCTTCCGCTCGTGATTGGTAATAGCAGATGTGGAATAACGCTGAATTTTTAAAACTGTGTGAATCGCTAAAGGCTATCGGTCGACCGGGGCAATTTCGTTCCGGTTCCAGGGTGTCACGCGGCTTTGCTGATGTTGGATTTGAAGAATTCGTACTTCTCCCCAACGGTAAGATGATGTCGCTATTTACTGGCGCCCAGTCAGATTTTTTAGAGGAACACCGAGGATTTTTCTTCGAAGTTCCTACGATTGAAGATTTTCTCGCTGAGCTCGAACTTCGCGGCGAGCGCATAGTAACCGTCGAGTTTATTGACCAGCGGATGTGGCGGGTGCAAGGATCGACCGTTATGGGTGAGAATAGGGAGCTACAACATGCACTCGCGCAGTGTCTTCTATTCAGTTATCAGGCAAAAACAAAGGCTGCATAATGCATACTCAGAGTCATTCTATAATTCTCGCATCTGCTTCGCCTAGAAGAAAACTATTGCTCGAAGAGTTGGGTGTCCAGTTTGAATGTATCCCAGCTGATATCGACGAAACCGTAATAGCTAGTGAACAGCCAAAAGAACTAGCTGCAAGACTCGCTCTGGCAAAGGCGAATGTGATTGCTACGCAGTATCCGGATCGTTTCGTGTTGGGTGCCGATACTGATGTAGAGATAGACGGAGAGATTCTCGGAAAACCTCGCGATGCTGAAGATGCACGTAGAATATTAGCGATGATCGCTGGACGAGCCCATACAGTTTGGGGTGGGTGCGCACTAGTTAATATTGCCCACCAAGTGAGCGAAGTGGTCGTTTCAGAGACGAAGGTGACGATGATGCCGATTTCAGAAGATGAAATCCGGCGGTATGTCGAAACAGGCGAGCCAATGGATAAGGCCGGTGCTTATGCAGTGCAAGGAATAGGTTCGCAATTGATTTCACATATCGATGGCTCGTATCCCAATGTGGTTGGCTTGGATACTCCGAAGGTTATCCGGCTATTGAAGAAGCATGGCATCCTCAATTAAGGAAAATCTCAAGTCGGTGCTTGCGCGTATCGAAAACGCAGCGAAGGCGGCCGGACGTCCCCCAAACGATATAAAGCTGGTTGCGGCTACGAAAACCCAGAGCATCGAGCAAATTGCTGAGTATAAGGAAGCGTGTCGTTTTTTGGGCGTTCAGCCGATTTGTGGAGAGAACTACGTTCAAGAACTCGTGGAGAAATCTAGAATCTTTCCGGAAATTGAGTGGCATTTTATTGGAAGATTGCAACGCAACAAAGCGGCCCTCGTTGTTCAGTCAGCCTCATTGATTCAGTCGGTAGGATCGGTGAAAGTTCTTCAAGCAATTAACGAGCAAGCACTCCGTCAGAAAACGCGAACGCAGATTCTTCTCCAGATCAATATATCGAAAGACCCAGCCAAGGATGGATTCCTTCCGTCCGAGCTGGAGGTAATTGCAGTTGAGAGAGGCACCGCTGCTTGGTTGGAGGTATGTGGAGTCATGACGATTCTGGAATACGGACTCGACTCGACCAAGCGACAGTTATTCTACTCGCAGATGTGTTCATTGGCAGCGGATCTTAAGTGCCGTGGCACAATTGACCAAACGCCGGCCCAGATTAGCATGGGAATGAGTGATGATTTTGACGTCGCAATCATGGCTGGAGCTACAATTGTGAGAGTCGGAACGGCGATATTTGGGCAGCGACAATCTATAACTAATTGAAAATATTACGTTATATGGAGTTCTGAGGAATCCAGGACTGCTCTTCTCTGTTTGTATTCTGTTTATCCGGCGGCACGGTTAGTGCATCTAACCATCTAGTATGGGATCTGATGAAATTGATGACCTAGGCACTCCCCCGGTAACTGGTGGGCTAGCCTTTCTTGCCGATGTGAATATGAAGGTCGCGGTGGAGTTTGCGCGCACCAAGCTTCCGGTAAAGCGGGTGCAGGAACTAAAGAAGGGATCAGTCATCGAACTCGATAAAATCGCTGGAGAGCCGCTTGAAATTAGAGTCAACGGCAAGCTAATGGCACGCGGCGAAGCGGTAATAGTCAACGATCGCTTCGGTATTCGCGTCACTGAAATCATGACTCCAGAAGATATGGATGAGGGTGAAGATACCGGCCAGGTCTAGTCATCCGTTGCCTCAAATTTAACTTTCTCGCTTAGTAGATGAATTCCGACAGCGGTCGTACTAGACTGTTGAGGACTCATGACGAATTTTCCGTACCGTCCCAACGTAGCGATGCTCCTGTATCGCCCTTCAACTTATCAACTTTGGATTGGAGAACGGCACGGAGAGCCTGGACACTGGCAGTTTCCTCAGGGAGGAGTTGATAGCGGGTCCTCACTCGAAGAGAACGTCATTCGGGAATTAGTTGAGGAGTTAGGCGCGCAGGCAAACAAGTTTGGATCTCCAGTTCGATTGCAGGCTACTCATCGGTATGACTTTACTAAGCCTCGACAGTATGGCGGCGAGTTTTTTCGCGGGCAGGATCAAACGTTTTGGGCAGTAGCCTATTTGGGTACCGACGCGGATTTTAATCTTTCTGCGCTTGAGCCTGAGTTTCAGAAGTTTCGCTGGGTTTCGTCAGCAGATGTGAGGTCTATGGCACCCAGTCGAAGATTGGTCGGGTATGAAGCTGCGCTTACGGAGTTCGATGCGCTTGTTTCCTCGTTAAAGGGAGGTAAGTAACGAGATGACACTTCCCGCTTCAGTAGCGAATCGCAGAACAAACGATGAAGCTCGCTCGATTGGAGTTAACATCGTAGAGAAGCGAATTAAACTACGGGCACAAAAGCCTAGCGTTGCATCGATCCTTGAAAAGGATCGAAAACTTTCTTCGCTTGCGGCGAGAATTCTCGCTGCTCGAGGTTTTGAGCTCGGACAGGCCCTTGAAAATTTTTTAGATCCGACTCTTAAGGTGGGTCTTGAGTCTCCTGATAAACTAAAGGGATTAGAAGACGCAGTAGAGCTTATCGTAGGATCCATTGATGATGGTATCGGAATTTGTTGCGACTTTGACGTAGATGGACTTTCGGGTGGCGCTCAACTCGCCGCGTTCTTTCAGGCGCTAAACGTGCCGTACGAAGTTTTTGTTCCGGATCGATTCGAGGACGGTTACGGATTAAACGAAAAGATGGTGAATGCCATCGTTGCAAAGAAGTTTGCGCTGCTTATCTGTGTTGATTACGGCACTACGAGTATTAAGGAACTTACACTAGCGCGTTCTAGAGGGCTTAAAACGATCGTTATCGATCACCATCACGTAGAAGGAAAACCACCACCGTGTGATGTCTTCGTTAATCCACAGCAAAAGGGTTGCGGGTTTGCTGGAAAAATTCTTTGTGCCTCTGGTCTAGTCTGGTACGTCGTGATGCGATTGCGCAAAGCGTTGGCCGACAGAGTTACCCTCGAAACCCGCGAGTTTTTAGAGCTAGCGTGTCTTGGAACCATTTGCGATTTAGTTCCGCTAATCAATTCAAATAGAGTAATCGCTAAGAAGGGTCTCGAGGCGCTCAGTAACTCAACCCGCCCAGGATTGATTGCGCTAAAGAAAGTGATGGGCATCAAAGCGGAGGTCTCGAGTTTTGATGTTTCGTTTGGGATCGGACCGCGAATCAACGCCGCCGGGCGAATGGTAAATGGTAGTTCTGTTATCGAGCTTTTTACCACTCGTGATCAGTCAGTGGCGATGCGAATCGCTAAAGAACTTCATCAGTTGAATGTTGAACGGCAAGAAGCGGAAGCTATCGTGAAGGCCGCGGCGGTTGAGGTCGTTCGTGATCGTGGAGAGCTGCCTGCTGGAATTGTGGTGTGGCGCGAGGACTTTCATACCGGTGTGATTGGTATTGTGGCTCAGCGTCTGGTGGAATTATTCTATAGACCATCGATCGTCTTAGGTGCGGACAAAGATGGAATCTTTAAGGGGTCCGTTCGCGGAGTTAAAGGCTTTAGCGTTGTTGCGGCTCTCGCACAGTGTTCAGAACTTCTTATCAAATACGGCGGACACGAAGCTGCAGGTGGATTGTCTATTCACGAGGACAATCTAGAAGAATTCGCTTCGCGGTTTGCCGAAGGGTGCGTTGAAAGACTCGGATTGACCCCAAAGCCACCGACGGCTGAGGCAGATACCACGGCTGTAATCTCAGAGATTTCTATTCCCGTAGTTCAGGAACTGCGAGCATTTGCGCCGTTTGGCATGGGTAATCCAACCCCTACGGTGTTGCTTGAAAAGGTTCGGGTGCAGTCAGTTAGTATTCTTAAAGATGCGCATACCAAGATTATTCTGAGCCAAGGAGATCGGGCGCTAACTGGATTTCTTTGGCGGCGGGTTGATCATCCGGCATGCAAACAGGGAGCGATCGTTAACTTGGTATGTAAATTAGATATCAATACGTATCAGGGCATAGAATCTGTTCAGGCGAGTATTGAGGCGATCGAACTGGCGAAGTCAGCTTAACATTTTTGATTTAGATCGCCGAAATCAAGATTGGTATGGCGACAATACAGCGATACTGATGAAATGCTTTCAGCGACAGGGTTCTTCTCGACGAGTTTAACCAAAATTTATTTTCCGGGAAATCACGTCGATTGATCAATTCGATTGCTCGCTTCACCGAGGGAGCAGTCTGCGGATACTATGATTGTGACCACTCAAATGGGAAACTTGCATTCGAAGCAGACGCGGAAGTCGAACCGAATTCGCCCACACATTCAGCTTTAAGAAGCTCAAGGTCGAGTTGAAGCGCCTTAATTTGATCAAACGAGAAGGGGTTCTTTTTAGAAGGCTTCAAGGCGCAGCTGGCTTCGCTGCTGCGTTGAAATCGCGCGTCGCTTTTTTGATAGTCGACCTGAGACTGATTCTCCAGAAGGTACCCTTCAACTTTGATTAGGTAAAAAAGAAGATCTGAGTAGTGTTCGAGAAATACGTCTTTGTCAGTGTATCTACCGCTATTGTCGAGTACTGGATCTCTCACGAAGTGCAGAGATTCACCCTGCAGTCCCATACTCTCGGGATCAATCTTCAGCGCAATTCTTGATATGCTCTGAAAGAGTGACTCAATTCGAAAATTGAGCGACTCTGACTTCTTTGTAGGCGACGCGCTAGAAGAAGCTGAATCTGAGGTGACAGACCTACCGATCTCGATGGCCGGAATGGTGGCAGTGGAGACGGTGGCAGTTGGGATTGGGGTGTCTTGACTACGCATGGTGCAACAAAAAACTTCCTTATTAACCAACGAACCGACGACGAAATGACCTCAGGGCTAGTTATGCTCAGATTCACTGCAGGCGTGCTGTCCTTTGGGTTACCCGATTTCATCAATTTAATCGGGCCAAGAAGGCTATCATTCTCTCGTTCCCTACGCAAAGCAGCGGACTATTCGGATAGGTTTTTGGATGGTGTTGACCCGAGTTTTGGAGCGATTTTCGGCGAATTCGCTGAAACTGTCCCGCTGCGGGCCTGAACGGCTCTTTCTAGGCCAGCATCGCTTGTGGTCGCCGCAGCCGTGGCTTCGCTATATTCAGTCACGACTTTTCCAGCGAATGTAGCGAGTCTGTATGCGCCGTATCCAACAAAGCCGACTATGGTGAGCAGTATGATCGCAGGGATGCGAACATAACCCCAATCCCCTAGGGCTTCCTCTAGCCAGCGCATTTTTACATCAAGCGAGACTAATGATTTTCCCGTACTGTGTGACAATTTGTTGTACTTCGTATCTTTGACATAGACCTCTGGAACTACAGAATCGCCTAGCTCCATGGTGCGTGCGTGAACGTCCTGCAGCTTAAATGGTAGATTTCGCAACGCTCGACGAAAACTAGAATCACTAAGTATTTTTTCTCTAAATTTAGTACGTGGTACCGTTAGGGACCGGATATCATTGTCGGGCGTTGCTGTTACCTTTACCGGAATCGGTGCGAGTAGATCCTTGATAAGCTTTGCATCATCTCGGTCGATCGTTGGACCAGAAAGCGCTGAGAAAATCGTTTGGTCATCCGCCGAGGGGCCTACCCTGCCTCGAAATAGATCTAACAACGCCATGCGTTAAAGCTATTTCAGCTTTGATCGTTAACCAATGGGAGAAAAACGATTTTTTATCGTAAGACCAATCGCGCAAAGCGATACATCAACTTTTTGGGCTCAGTAATCCCATCAAATTTAATCTGCACCTTAAACTTCTGGCCGTTACCCTCGAGATCCCCTTCGGTGTCGATAACTTCCCCAGCTCCAAAGCTCTGATGGCGTACCTTCGTTCCAGGTTTTAGCTCATCTGGAGTAGCGAGTGGCCCAGTTAGCGGGGCAAGTTCCGCCGCTGGCTTTACAGACGCGAGTTGAGCAGTTCTCGCCCGTTCTCTGGAAATAATTTTTTGAACCGATTTTTCCTTTGCTGCTCTTTCGGATTCCGGGTTCTCGTAGTTTGAATTGTCCCAGCTAAATCTTCGTCCGGAATCGAATCCGCCGTCCCCGCTATACTGAAAACCTGATCCCCCGGAATACACACTTGATATAAATGGACCGTTTAAATGTTCAAGGCACGGGTCTGGCATATCAGCTACGAATCGACTCACCATTCGGTACCCAGAATTCCCTCCGGATGCGAAAAGTCCGCGCACAACTGCGCGTGTAATAAACAGCTGCTCCATTGCGCGCGTTACGCCCACGTAACAGAGTCTGCGTTCCTCCTCCATTCCAACCGGATCCTCTAACGAACGGTAATGAGGAAGAAGCCCTTCCTCTAATCCTGTCAGAAACACCACTGGATACTCTAAGCCTTTCGCCAAGTGCAGCGTCATTAACGAAACCATTTCACCTTGTTGTTGGGCCAGCTCGCCAGGAGTAGTGCGCGCTTGCTCATCAACCGGAACATCGCTACCGGCAGTCAGCGCCACGCGATCTAGGAAGTTCTCCAACGCACTTCGCGGGCTCTCTGCACCAAATTCCATAAAGCGTGCGATTGACTTTAATTCCTGCAAGTTCTCAATACGCGATTCGTTAGTCGGATCATTTTCTTCGAGGAGTTTTTTAAGGTAACCGGAACGCTGCATGAGTTGTTCGATCAACTCTGCTGGGAAAACCGTTTGCGACAACTGAGTCAGTTCATCAACGAGCTCTATAAACTGCGCTAATCCGCGATTGCGATCGGCGATTGCTCGGGCTGCTTCGTAGATATTTGCTCCGCTGCGCTTAGCTTCAATCATCACGGCCTGGATAGTTTGTGCGCCAACTCCGCGAGTTGGTGTGTTGACTGCTCGATTAAACGCAACCACGTCCGCTGGATTTATGATGACGCGCAAGTAAGCGAGCATGTCCTTGATTTCCTTACGATCGTAGAATTTTAAACCGCCGAATATTCGATACGGAATGCCGCTTATCGATAAGGCCTCTTCAAGTGCTCTGGATTGTGCGTTGGTGCGGTAAAAAATCGCTATGTCGGAATATTTTTTCCCAGCGAGTTTAACTTCCGCGATCTTTTGGGCTACGAAATGAGCTTCATCCGTTTCGTCATCGCTCACTCGTGTATATACCGGGGTGCCCTTGTCTGCAGCGGTCCAGAGCGTTTTGCCCTTACGGCTTTTATTCTTCTTGATAACTGCGTTGGCTACTTCAAGGATATTCCCAGTTGAGCGATAGTTCTGCTCGAGCCGCACGACTTGCGCTCCAGGAAAATCACGCTCGAAATTTAAAATGTTCGAGATGGTCGCGCCTCGAAACGCGTAAATCGATTGATCGTCATCTCCAACAACTAGCAGGTTGTTGCGAGGTGCCGAGAGTAAACGGATGAATCGGTACTGTACCGGATTAGTGTCTTGAAATTCGTCTACCAAAATAAAGTGCAACAGGTCTCGATAGTGCATCAAGACTTCCGGGAAACCCTCCAACAGCTCGACCGATTTAAATAACAAATCACCAAAATCAAAAGCGTTCGCTGCGCGTAGTGCATCCTGGTAATATCCATACATCGAAGCAACGATTCTCTCGTGCGGAGATCCTGCCTTTTTTGAAAGCTCAGCAGGAGTTACGTAGAAATTCTTGGCATGATCGAATGCTCGCGCAAAGGTGTCTGGAGTAAGTTTTTTATCATCGATGTTATGCTCTTTTAAGAGCTGTTTGATTAAACCTTTGGAGTCTTGATCGTCGTAAACTACAAAGTTGTTTGAATAGCCAAGCCGCACAGCGAAGTGTCGCAGTATTCTAAGTGCGGCGGAGTGAAACGTAGCCACCCACAGAAATTTACTTTGTTCTCCTAGAATCGACGACAAACGATGTCGCATCTCTTCCGTCGCTTTATTGGTAAAAGTTACGGCGAGAATATGGCGTGGATGAACGCCGTGATCGCAGATAAGAGCAGCGACCCGGCGAGTAAGAACTCGAGTTTTTCCGCTTCCAGCTCCAGCCAAGACTAAGATTGGTCCTGTGAAATGCGCAACCGCTTCTCGTTGAGGGTCGTTTAGCCCGGTAAGGTGTTTAGGAACAGTAACACTAGAAATATTGGACCCAGTAATATTTGATTCAGCGTGCTCGTTGGGGACGATTTTGTTACCTAAGTTTAGTGATATTTGCGAGTTGGGTGATAGTTGCGAGTTTGACTGTTCAGAGAAGTTTTGAATGGGATCTTTTGGCGAATGGTTCATTAATCAACAGCTCTATCATCATTTTCTAGAACCTAAAAATTATCGGTGAAGAAAAGCAACTAAAAACGATTGAATTCAAAAATGCTTATCGTCTGCAGATGACTTGTCCTTGCAATGACCGAGGCAAAACTTTTTCGCCCAGATTTAATTCGCCAGGATTAAAATTATATCCGAATCTTATCATCATAGGTTCAAGCTGCGCTCTCAGTATCTGAACTATAAAAAAGATCGCAATCCCAAGGCTTAAGAGATCCAATACCGACAACCCGATCGATTCGACCGGCAGTAAAAGCTTGCCTAGAAAAACCGTCACACCGGAATATAGTAGTGGGGAAATAATTATTGAGTTCATTCTGATACCTCGCTTCTATAAAACTTCTATACCGATATTCGGCACACTTCAAGTCTTTTTCTATACTAGAATTAATAGCGATTATAAGTGTGTTCTTTCGGGTACTTGGTCACCAGATACGAGGCGAATGGTGAATTGTTAGCGGTTAAGGCGAGCTGTGGGTAAAGCAACCTTTTGGCTGATCGACCACAATTACTGTACCTTCCTCGGCGATGACGAGTGATTACAATCGAAAGGACCGTTTCTACGAGCTTGCCAAGGCTGAGGGGTATCGGTCACGAGCTGCGTATAAGCTTAAAGAGCTTAACAAGAAGTTTAAATTTTTAGCCAAGGGTGCCCATGTATTGGACCTCGGCTCTTGGCCCGGTGGATGGACTCAAGTCGCGGCGGAAGCTGTAGGTGACTCAGGATTAGTGGTTTCAATCGACTTAGTTGCGCTTGATCCGTTGGGAAACGAGAACGTCAGGCTAATTACCGGTGATGCCCGTGATGAGTCGAGTCTCACCCAAATTCGAGCGTATTTACCCCGCGTAAGCGTCGTGATTTCCGACATGTCCCCGAAGCTGACCGGGATTAAGGAAGCGGATCAGATGGGCACCGTTGCCTGTGCAGAGCTAGCGATTTGGGTCTCCCAGCAGGTGCTAAAGGCTGGAGGGACGCTGGTAATGAAAGTTTTTAAGGGTAACGAGGCCGAAGTTTTCTATAGGGCAAATCGTGCTCTATTCGAGAAATTACACCGAGTCGAGTTAGAGTCTACTCGCAAGACATCTAACGAATATTACCTTGTGGGGCAGGGATTTAAGCCAACTGCAACGTAGGAGCAGAGAGCGATTCGCAGAAATCGTTTCTGTTGTGGTCTAGGCTCGAGTCCCGTAAATTCTTCGAAATATAGAGTTTATATAAGGACCTATTGCTTATGCGTTCAGTACTTATTGTAGCGTTGATGGGAATTTTTGCTCTTCCGTTATTTGCGGAAACCACAGGTGTACAGGGAGTGAAAATTGTACGAATCAACACGCATCAGAGTGGCCTTGATTGGTTGGGAAAGAAAATACTCGGCCAACACAACGGAACGGTTCGGCTAAAGAGCGGACAGGTGGAACTCAAAGACGGTAAGCCAGTTACGGGAAGATTCGAAGTCGATATGCAGAGCATTCTTGTAAGTGATATCGAAGATCCGAAGGACAATCAGAAACTGTCCGGACATTTGAAAAGCGATGATTTTTTCGGAGCAAGCCTTTTTCCGGTCACCGTAGTTGACTTAACGAAGTTTGAGCCGATCGTAGAGGCCGCGCCAGATGAACCAAATTACACTGTTACCGGCAACGTTTCGATTAAGGGGATTTCGCAGCCGGTTACCTTTCCGGCTACCATTGATTTAAGCGATGGAACAGCAACTGCTAAGGCCGTTGTAACGCTTGATCGAACGAAATTTAATGTTCGCTACGGATCTAAAAAATTCTTCGACAACCTTGGAGATAAGGTGATTTCAGATAACTTCGATGTGACGGTAAATCTTGTCGGTGAAATTTCGTAAACCTACACCGCAGTAGGGCTGTGCGAAGTTATACGACTAAAACGGAGCGCCCTTGCGCCTCTAGGTCCAGCGCGGGTATGAGTTACATGGAAACAGGGCTTCTTTAAGAGAGATATCGTTTGAGCGCTACCAGCAGTAATACCCCGCAGGAATACACCGAGACGACCACGTATTCCGTTTGGGCGTGGATGTTCGATCGGATTTCAGGGCTTGGAAAATTCTTCATAGAGTTTTTTGAGGGACTCGGCCGCTCCTGGGTTTTTTTCGGGCGCACCGTGTGGGCGTCACTGACTCCACCGTATCGATTCTACCAATTGCTTCTCCAGTTTTTAAACATAGGCGCGCAATCGACGTTGGTTGTTGCTCTCATCGGTCTGTTCACCGGAGCTGTATTAGCAGTGCAGGGGGACTATACCCTCTCCAAATTCGGCGCTAACGCATACGTTGGCTCAATGGTTGCGCTGTCGTTGATCCGAGAGCTTGGTCCTGTGCTAACTGCGTTGATGGTTATTGGGCGCGCCGGCTCTGCGATAACCGCTGAATTAGGCATTATGAAAATCACCGACCAGGTTGACGCGCTGCGTTCAATGGCGGTGGATCCGATTCGATATTTAATGGCACCACGATTCCTCGCGGGCGTGATTTGTATGCCGCTTCTTACGGCGGTTTTTACCGCGGTGGGGATAGCGGGTGGATATGGCGTTGCAGTGGGGCTTCTTAACTTAAGTTCCGGCACCTTTTTAAGCCAAATGGACGCCGCGGTTGAGGCGCTTGATATTACTTCCGGTTTCATAAAGTCATTGGTTTTTGGAGTAATTTTTGGATGGGTCTCTTGCTATAAAGGATACACAGCCGGCTTTGGAGCTAATGGTGTAAATAAAGCTACTACTTCTTCCGTGGTGACCGCCTCTGTAGCAGTTTTGGTGGTCGACTACTTTTTGACATCTATTCTTACCCGGATCTTTTTCCAGTGACCGAAGCGACTTCCGTCAACGTACCCAGCATGATTTCTATACGCGACGCGTATAAGAGCTTTGGTACGCAGTCCGTACTTCGCGGAGTTAGTCTTGAGATCGCTCCAGGCGAGACAGTTGGAATCGTTGGGCCTAGCGGCGTAGGAAAGTCCGTACTTCTAAAACTTATCACCGGAATAATGAAGCCAGATTCAGGGGATATCATTATCGATGGAAGGAATATTACGACTGCATCAAGCGAGGAAGAGCGAAATGATATTCGTGCCCAGGTTGGGGTTTTGTTTCAATCAGCGGCTCTTCTCGATTCGTTAACATTATATCAGAATGTAGCTTTCCCCCTCCGTGAACGGTTGGGGCTTTCAACCGAGGAGGCGCACCCTCAAGTAGTTGCGATGCTAGAAAGTTTAAGTTTAAGTGATGTATTTGAGCTTTTGCCGCAACAGGTGCCAATTGGAGTACGTAAGCGGGCGGGACTTGCGCGTGCGCTAATAACCAAGCCAAATGTAATTCTGTTTGATGAGCCGAATACTGGTCTCGATCCACTTGTAGGTCAGGAGGTCTACGAGCTAATCAAGAGCAGTCATGAGCAGTACAAGTTTGCTGGAGTGGTTATTAGCCATGAAATTCCTGAGGTATTTCAGGTTGTGGACAGAGTCGCTATGTTGCTGGGGGGGAGATTCGTGGCAATCGGCTCTCCGGATGAGTTAATGGCATCTACCGATGCAGCGGTGCAGCAGTTTATACAGGGAAAGACCGATGGGCCAATCAGAATCCAATAATAAGAATCCACCTCAGCATGCTCAGTCTATTCCTATGCCGAGACGGTCTCTGTCGGTTGAGTTTGTGGTCGGAATATTCGCGGTCATCACGATGATCGCATCCGCTTATCTCTCGGTCGGACTGGGGGATATGGAGATGTTTGGATCTACCCGCTACGAGATATTGGCGGAATTCGATAGTGTGTCCGGTTTAAAGCCTGGCGCCTCGGTCGAGATCGCCGGTGTGCAGGTCGGCGCAGTGACCAATATTGAACTCAATGATTCAGTCGCTATCCTAACGCTTGCCATAGATGCAAATACTAGGATCCTTGATGATGATCAGGCGTTGATTCGAACAAAGGGCATCATAGGCGATCGCTATGTAAAAATCTCTCGTGGAGCGTCGTCGACAACCGTACCTCCGGGTGGAATAATACGAGACACTACATCTGTGGTTGATATCGAGGACTTGCTCGGTAAGTTCATGCATAGCTTGGATAATAAAAAGGACGAATAGTTCGGGGAGGGTTTTAGTATGAAGGCGATCTTATTTTCATTATTGGCGCTGATCGGGTTGACGACTTTAATCCACGGGTACGTTTCTCCATCAGTTGTGTTTGCAAATTCTCCTGCTGCTGAATCTTCCGCGTTATCCGCGGTCAAGGCCACAATCGATGACGTAGTTCGGATCGCCGAGTTGCATCGTGGTGATGCGGCTCAGAAGGTTCGACGTGCTGAGCTTCGTGAGGCGATTAACCCTCGCTTTGATTTTGACGAAATGGCTAAGCGTTCACTTGGTGCGCAGTGGAATCAGATTAGCGCAGCTGAGCAGAAAGACTTTACCGTAGTTTTTTCAGAATTACTCGCTAGAACATATCTTTCCAAAGTGGAAACGGTAAAGCCTGGCATGGTGTCGGTTGACACTGAGCGTTTAGACTTCCCGCGATCCGCTGTGAAGACATCCGTGAAGCATGAAGGGGACACCTTTCCGATCGAGTATCGACTAATGAACGTTAACGGGACCTGGAAAGTTTACGACGTTATCGTTGAGAATATCGGTTTGATCGCTAACTACAGAAACGAGTTTGCCGGAATTATTCGCAAAGAAACGTTCGCTGGATTGTTAAAGCGCCTGCACGATAAGGTTGCTTAAGAAGGGTTGCTTAAGACCAGTTCGCTTTAGCGACTGGGGCCCTGTTTGACTCCATACTAATTTCACTAGTTTAGCGGTTTATATCGCTATAGAGTCTATTCACATGCCAGAATTTTCAAACGGCAATCACCACGATTCTGAATCATCGGAGGGGCAGTGGGGCGACTTCGGTATCGGTAACGAGGCGAAGCGTTCGCTGCGGGCGGAATTGGTGGAGTCGATTAAAGTTGCAGGATCCCAGTTTTTCTCAACTGAATCTTTGGCGAATGATCGAAGCAGAGCTTCTTTGCTCGATGCATCGTTAGAACATGAGAAACGATGTAAAGAATATGTGCGATCATTAATTAAGGCAGGTGGCTGGGGCGAACCTGTTTATCCTGATGCTGTTCTTAACGGCGTTGGAGAATTTTTCGGCTACAAGGAGCTTACGACCGTTTTCGATTTGCGATTGAGTACGCAGGATAAATCGTTAGTCCTTATCTGGGATCTACAAGGGATGCTGCCAAAAATTAATAAAGAAGATCGTGGCGGCCCTCAGTTGCGGTTCGATCCATTCGTCGTGGAATCTGGCGCAGCGTTGTTACGAATGGCCACATCGGTTCAAAGTGGATTGGTTGTGGATCAATTAATCCTACATCCGCGCGAATTTTCCTCGCAGGTAGATCTCTTTCTGCACGAAAGCGAGGAAGTTCGTAACAACTGCATGTTGTGTGCCCACGTCAAGAGTACTGCTGCCTGCCGAGGCGAGAATACAGCAGCATTTAGATCCTTTGGTACCGAGCTAGTAAAGCGGAATCAGCATCTGGCGATCGTCGCCGTGGAGTCAGATTCCGGTTTCTGGACCGCGTCGTTTAGCTTAAGTCCGTGGTGTGCTCTATCGACCTGTCTTGAAGCGGCGTAATTTTTATGCCGCCTGTTTTTGATCCAAAATACCGAAGATGGATGCTATACGCCATGGACGCAGTGCTTCTGTTACTCCGTCACTAGGATTGATAATCAACAGCGACTGACCGGAACTCTTTAAGTGTTTAAGGTGACCAAGCATCACAGCCACCGCTTCTTTGCTTATCGAATCGATCTCTGAGAGATCTAGATGGAGGTGTTTTTTAGGTTCAGTATGTTGCTTAAGAAGTCCCAACAATTTTTCAGCGAGGTCGCCTTCCTTGCCTAGACTGCCAACTAATTTCAACTCTACTCGATCTTCGAAGCTAGTCGACAATCCATTTATCTTAGCAATTGATGTTGATCGCGTCGGTCCAATGGCGATTGGCCAATCACGTTCTGGTTCAAAGCTATTTGCGTAGGCGTCTTTAGCCGCAGCCAAGGAGGCAGGATCGGATGTGGCATCTTCGATGTTATATTTTGCCAGCGCAGAGTTAAGATCCGCAACACAGATAGTATTCTGAAGACGTTCGAATCCGGCAAGTTTGAGCGCGTGCGGGAGTTCTCCTGAGTCAGTTACTAGGGTGACTGAATTCATTTTGCCGACGATCCCTACTAAAGAATCACCAACGGTATCGCGCGTTACACGGACTCCTCTGAGGTCGACGATTAGGTTTTGTGCCACACCCGGTAGAGATCCGAGGGCTCTGTTAAACTCGACACTATGCGAATCTGAGTCGGCGGATTTGTTCAAGTCTGAGCATATCGCCACTTTATCGCCGGAAGGTGCTCGCCTAATATCTAAAGAGAAAGGAAGCGCTGACGATGCAGCTGGTTGGGTGGCATGTGCGACCATAAAAACTCCGAAAAACGGAAAACCTTTGAGAACCTAAAATCTGTTATGCCTGTGTCAGGCTTCGCGGTGACCAAACCCCATTCTGGCTAAATCGTACTCCTGTCGCACCTGGCAACCGATATAGAAAATCACCGTTTGCACGCAAAAAAGTCAGAATCCATTTCCCTTTTTGCATAGTCAAATGGAATGAAAGCGCGGTAAAAGGGGCTTATGATTGGCTTAATGATACTTTGTGCGGTGCTAGCCGCAATAATAGGTAGTTTTCTCTCCGTTTGCGTCTATCGCGTCCCGTTTCACCCGTCAGTTGGGCTACTTAAGGACCTTAAGGAGCACGCAGCTAGCGAGAAGCTTGCGGTTGAGGAGTGTGTTCCGCCCCAGGCACTGCGCCATGCGGAGCTCTCGATTAACAACCCTAAACGTTCCGAGTGCCCGACCTGCGGCAAGCAGCTTTTATGGTGGCACAACATTCCGGTAATCAGCTGGCTCCTTCTAAAGGGGAAGTGTCACTTTTGTAAGACCTCGATCTCAATTCGTTATCCACTGGTTGAGCTGATAACCGTAGCGGTTGCACTACTCTCAATCGACCGCTTCGGATTCACGATCGCCGCATTAGTGACGTTCGTTGTATGCGCCACATTTTTGGTGATCGCGTTAATAGATTATGATTGGTACATAATTCCTGATCTAATTTCGTATCCAGGTGCGGCAATCTCGTTCGTACTAATCGGTATCAATCAATTCTTTCCATTTCTCCCTCGACCCTACGCTCCAAATCTTGTGCAAGCAGGATTGGGGGTCTTGGCAGGGGCTGGATTTCTCTGGGCGGTTGCGTTTTTGTACAAGAAACTTCGCAAACAAGAAGGGTTGGGTTTTGGGGATGTAAAACTCTTGGTGATGATCGGAGCGCTATTCGGACCCGGAGGGGCATTATTCACCATATTTTGTGGGTCGGTTCTCGGCACGGTTTGTGGATTAACTATGATTCTGTTTCAACGTCGAACGATGGCGCATCCGCTTCCGTTTGGCCCGTTTTTGCTGCTCGCTACGGTAATTTATATATTCGTCCCATCTAGTCTCCTTCACGATCAAGCGTTCTTTGTTCTTCCTGCACTATGAGAGCTCCAGCAACGTTTATTACCCGAGACCCCAAGCTCAACGACGTGCTTGAGCAGGTGCGCAGGCTTTCAAGTTTTGCAACTACGGTGTTGATCACCGGTGAGTCCGGCACCGGCAAGGAAGTTTTAGCGCGGCTTATTCATGAAGGGTCATCGAGAGCTAATCAACCGTTTGTTCCGGTTAATTGCGGTGCAATTCCGGCAGCTTTGATCGAGAGCGAACTATTCGGACACAAGAAGGGGGCGTTTACCGATGCAGTAAAAGACAAGAAGGGGTTGTTTGAAGAGGCCAACGGCGGAACGATCTTTCTTGATGAGATCGGAGAGCTTCCGATTCACCTCCAGGTTAAGCTCTTGCGCGTGTTGCAAGAGCAACAGATCCGTAGAGTCGGCGATGAGACCCAGGTGTCGATTAATGTGCGAGTCATTGCAGCTACGTTACGAGATCTCGATGACGATGTAGGCGAAGGGCTATTTCGCGGAGATCTATTCTATCGCTTAAACGTAGTTTCTCTTCATCTTCCGCCGCTACGTGATCGTCCTGATGATATTCCGCTTTTGGCGGAACATTTTCTAACTCACATCGCACGCAAACTAAAAGTTCCGGCGGTAAAGCTTACTGATGATGCTATGTCGCTATTAGTGAAATGCCAGTGGCGCGGAAATATTCGCGAACTCGAAAACGCTATCGAGCGAGCGATGGTTCTGAGTTCCGGTGGTGAAATTACAGTTGCGAGTCTACCGCCTTCTGTAACTAGTCCTTCTGTTAATGGGGGGACGCGAGTCGCAGAGAAGGGTGAAGACCCCAATGAAGATCTCTCGGTCAAAAGGCGGACCGCCGCTTTGGAGATTGAGTTGATTCAAAAAGCGTTAAAACAAACGAGTGGTAATCGCACCAAAGCTGCTAAAATTCTTGAGCTAAGTCACCGCGCTTTATTGTACAAACTTAAAAGCTACCGAATATCGTAAGAGTAATATGGGCTTATCGATTCGAATCATTTGCGTTGTGGTCTTGATTTCCTTCGGAATCGCCGTGGCTGAGCCGGTCTATCAACACACCGATAGTAGCGGGCGTACTATTTATTCCACTGAAAAGCCGTCCAATGGGAAGGCGACGGTTGCAGCGCTTCCAACTATCGGTAGATGGAAACCGCTTGAGCTCAACATCGCTGATGCGACCTGCGATAAACACGGCGGATTAGCGTGTGACTCCGGAGCTGATGATGATGGGTCGGTAGTGTGCCTGGATGGATATCGAGACGCGGTCGTTCGTTACTCCGAAGTGTGCCAACAAGCGAAGTTGGAACTTCTTTCAGCGCCGGAGCGGTACGCGGATATCACAACGCAGATTAAAGCGACGGTCCGAAATAACTCTGCAGCGCCAGCAACTGGAGTGTTAGTAAGTTTCATCATTAACAAATTCGATCCTCCTCTTATCTTTGATGGTCCGGCTAAAATCGAACCGTATAGCGTCGCTGACTTTACTGTAAAAACAACGCTTGAAGAGGTGCCGCATTATCGCAAATTAGCCGTGGCGGATGTTTCTTTAGAATGTGGGAACTGTAAATAACTATTCACCCCAATGATTGTCGGAGATTCAATCCGTCATTCTAGTCCTCAAATTCATAGTGTCGTTTTGCTCGTCCCCTCATCGGGGACGGCAGACTTTTTGTGAATAGTTAGTATAGTCACCCCCGATTTACTCCGTAAATCGACCCCTGAGGGGACGATTCGGAGCATTCGCGTTTCCACTACTTGCTGAGCGTGCTAAATAGTTGCGTACTCAAAAATGCTTACATCACGTGAAACAAAGCAAATTATCCCGATCCTGCGTACCGATTCACGTCGAGCGCTAACTATGCGGGTTCCAGGGTATCCTCAAGTTTACTTTTGTTCGTTTTTATTACGCGATACACATTGGTTTAATACCTGGGCCGCCGCCGGTTCCACGTTTCGAACCCGCAACGATCGAACCCGCAACGTTCTCTGTGATTTGCGAGTGGGATCGTATCGGTATGATCAGACCACTAAGGGTGGACTGTCAGAGGAAGACCACGATCTTGAAAGTACGAAGCACGTTAACGTCCCAGTTGATACACGTTATTACGGCGGACTTAGGTTGGCATTGTGGCGTTTAACGGAGGCAAAATTTCGAGAGGCGCTTAGAGATTATTCAGATAAGGAATCATCACGCCTGGCTTCCGCCGATACGGTTCGTGGATTACATAACTTTACAAAGTTAAAACGAGTACGTTTGGAAAAGCGTGCAGTTCCACAGCGCATTGAGCAGTTTCGGTGGCAGGAGTACGTCCGGCGGGCTTCCGCATTCGTAAACGAGCTTCCTAAGGTTTCGACCGCTTGGGTTGAGTTTGAAGCTAATCAGGAATCGAAGGTATTTGTAAGCACTGAAGGCTCATCGGTAGTTCAGCACAGTAGGGTCTTCTCGCTTACCTGCACGATGCGAAGGATTATGGCTGATGGCACCACCATAGAGCAGGATGTGGTTGTAAACGTCGGTGATTTGGGTGAAATGCCAACGCTGCGAGCATTTAAACGCATGATATCTGCGAAGCATAAAAAATTGCTCGAGCTTTCACGAGCGAAGGAGATTCACGCATTTTCTGGCCCCGTATTGCTGTATCCACGCGCAGCGGCGCTCTTGTTTCATGAAACGCTCGGTCATCGACTGGAAGGAAGTAGGCTACTTTCGTCGGATGAAGGGCAAACCCTTAAAGGTCTTGAAGGGAAACGAATCACCAATCCAGCGATCGAGATTCGAGATAATCCAACACTGAAACGATTTAAGGGAGAAGTCTGCATCGGAGCATACGATGTCGATGATGAGGGGACCCCTTCAGTAGATACATTACTAATTGATCGCGGGGTCTTGAAGGGATTTTTGAACACCCGTGCAATGACGCATCGAAAGGGGTTTGTGCCGAATGGGCATGCGCGTAGCAAGCGTCAACACCGACCCGTCAGCAGAATGGGAGTGTTTACAGTGGCGGGTAGCAAAACGACCAGCATAGCACATTTGCGTCTGCAGCTATTAGCGGCGATTCGCAAACAGGGTAAGCCGTTTGGAATGATCGTTTACGAAACGTCCGGCGGAGAAACCGATACCACCAATTACGACTTTCAGGCTTTCCGCGGAGAAATATCATACGCGACGTTGCTGTATCCTAACGGGAGAGAAACGTTAGTGCGCGGCGTCAACATCGTGGGCACTCCACTTCAAGCGCTCGATAATGTGATCGGAATCGGCGACACGCGAGAGCTTGATAACTCATTTTGTGGGGCCGAGTCCGGAATGTTACCGGTTTCGATGATCGCTCCAGCAGTGCTTTTATCTAACCTTGAATTGCAAGCGAAAAGCGAGGAGCCGGCGGCTCCTAGCATCTTGTCGAAGCCAAAGATCTAGTTTCACTTTCGAAGCTGTTTTTGAGTCCGTTAGTAGCATCTCGTTGCTTGAGCCAGCATCTCAAAAGAAAAGCTTGGTATGACGGCCGCATTAAAATTTAAAGAACTACACGTTCAAACTCCGCTTAAGATGAATCGGTGGTTGTATAAGACTGGTACGGAGGAGCGAACTTCAGTGAGGAATAAAAACGCTGTTTCAGAAAGTGCGGGCACTGAGCTTACCGTGCTCGTCGTAAACGCCTCGTCCGCTATGGCCAAGGAGATGTCGGTATTGTTAACGGATGCGATACCCGGCTGCTCTATCACTTTCGCTCCAAGTATCGAGCTAGCGTCCTGGATTCTGTCCCGTAAGAAAATCGGACTCGTCATCTCCAGCCCAATTCTTCCCGACGGTGGAATCTCTCGATTGCAGTTTCAATTGAGCAAGATGTCGGAGCCGCCGGATTTAGTCGTGGTGGGGGACAATCGGATGTCGAAGCAGGAACTTACGTTCGGCTCTCGATATCGAGTTGCAGCAAAGAGGGTTGCTGCTGCTGGTGGCCTCGAAGTGCAAACCCCTAAGATAATTCGGAGAGACGCTTCTCAGAGCGATGCCCGTATAAAGACTCTTGGGTCTGATATTCGAAACGATATTAATAACCCACTACAGGAAATCGTAACGATGGTTTTTATCGCGAAGGCTTCCGGAGCATTAACTGAGTCCACCGCTTCGGCCCTCTCCGCCATCGAGGGAGCCGCCAAGAGCCTCTCCTCTGTAGTTCAAGGAATTGAGGAACGCATCACTGACGTAGTTCGGTAGGCAATTTTCCGTTGGACCGCCTTTTGTGAGGCTGCCTTCCCTGGGAGCGCGAGGCGTTGCCTCGCAGTCTATACAACCCCTTTGCAGTTTCGAATTTATCCCGCCGGTTTGCCGACCACGAGTGTATCATCCAATAAAGCTTCGAATACGCTCGAACTATACGTGATTGATTGAATTTATTGAGTACCAATATGATCGAACCTTAACCGTGCCACCATCGCTTCATTTAGTTGCTGCAAGGTGTTCACAAGACTGCGAGGCAACGCCTCGCGTTCCCAGGGGCTTTGATCAATTAGAAGTAAAGGATACTCTTTGCTCCACACGCGTCCGTCTTGTCCTCCATAGCACCACGCGAAGCGTGGGCGACGGAGGAAGCTCAGCTGACCCTGTTGTTTGACCTGCCTCCGGCAGGTCGGTCTATCCAGCCGAGCTAGTGCGTGGTAATTCCATCAACGTCTGCGTCCGTAGCTCAGCTGGATAGAGCGCTGCCCTCCGAAGGCAGAGGTCGGAGGTTCGACCCCTCTCGGACGCTGTAGTAGAAGGGTTACATAGCGTCACTAAGGCTTCGTAGCTCAGCGCAAGCTGAGCGAAGTAGGCTCGGACGCTGTAGTAGAAAGGTTACATAGCGTCACGAAGGCTTCGTAGCTCAGCGCAAGCTGAGCGAAGGAGGCTCGGACGCTAAGTTTATTCGATGACACAAGCCGTACGGTATCTGCTCCTTTTCTGTATCCTCGCACTCGGGGCTAGCTTACGTTTTTGGGATACCAACTGGGATCAAAATCGCCATCTTCATCCAGACGAGCGTTTCTTGACGATGGTCGCTAATGACTCTCGGATTCCAAACTCGTTTTCCGATTATTTAAACCCGCAGGTCTCGACCCTAGTCCCATACAATATCAATTTTAAATATTTTACTTACGGCGCGCTCCCCATATCGCTGACTAAACTGGTCGCTGCCGCTACCGGATACGACAACTACGACGATTTGGTACTGGTGGGGCGTACGCTCGCCG
Organism: Bdellovibrionota bacterium; assembly: GCA_041739515.1. Taxonomy (GTDB): domain Bacteria; phylum Bdellovibrionota_C; class UBA2361; order UBA2361; family UBA2361; genus JBGSNS01. The sequence goes on along the minus strand of JBGSNS010000054.1, from coordinate 5,517 downwards.
CAACTTTCGATACTCTGACGATCTTGTTTGTTTACCTCCTTGCGGCGCGTTTGTTTTCTCCAAATATAGGCGTTGCGTCAGCATTGGTGTACGCGCTCACGGTTTTAGCGATTCAACATTCACACTTCTTGGTGGTTGATTCGTTCGGAGTGTCGCTTTTTATGCTCGCTGCGGTGCTCACGTATTGCGCAGGGACTCCGCTGTTTGCTGGTTTTGCGTTCGGAGCAGCTGTAGGGTGCAAGGTTTCGCTTGTTCTGCAATTCCCAGTTTTGCTAGTGCTCGCAGCACTGCAGTCGCCCAAGTTTAGAAGCGTCGCAATGCAGGCAGTCTTTCTTATTTTTGGCGCTTACGTTGGATTGCGCGTAGCAGATCCGAAGTTCTTTGCAGCTTCATCGTGGATCGATCCAACCATCAATCCTATATTTATCGAGAATTTACGCGAGGTAAATCGTCTCTCTGTTTACTCAGAGCATCCGTGGCCTCCTGGTATTCAGTGGCTCTCAAAGACCCCATATTTGTTCACACTCCAGAATTTCTTGCTGTACGGTTTCGGCGTGGTTGCTACGTGGCTCGCTGGATGGGGCTTTTGGTCGCAAAGAAAAAATTTGAAAGTATTATTAATCGCTACTTGGTGCGTTGTGATCCTTTTGTACTGCGGCTCTCAGTTTCTACAAACGATGCGATATGCGTATCCGATCTATCCGTTAGCTGCCATATTGGCCGGCCTTGGATTCATGACGATCGCTCGTCAATATCGGCATCATCGCCAGCGTTGGACCGTAGCGATATTTCTCGTTGTACTGTTATCGCTTTGGCCAGCGGCGTTTATGAAGATCTACCAGGGCGAACACACTCGCGTGGAAGCCTCGCGCTGGATCCTCGATAATTTACCGAGCGATGCCAAGATCGCAGTCGAGCATTGGGACGATAGTTTACCGCTTCATCTGCCAGGCAAAGAATTCAATATAAAATTTATCGAGCTGCCGGTGTTTGAAGCTGATTCTCCTGAGAAAATAGGTATTTTGCGCGCCAAGACGGCAGAAGCTGATGCAATCGTGTTCAGCAGTAATCGTGGCTGGGGCACTATTATGCCTCTTACCAAAAAGTTTCCGCTAACAATCGCGTGGTACAAGGAAATTTTCGAAGGCAGCGGTAATTTTACCGAGCGACATAGAGTTACTCGCTGGCCAAACCTGTTCGGATTCGAATTCCCTGGGGAAATGGCCGACGAGGCATTCTCTGTTTACGATCATCCAGAAGTGCGGATATTTATTCGCAAGGACTTACCGTTTGGGAATCAGAGATAGAGTCAGAGCTTCTATGTCGACGTTTCGCAGGAGTTCGCGAAAACGTTCGGCCCAAACGATCTGCTGAGAATCGGAATCCACGATCTTCTTAAACTTGTCGAGGTGAGTGCGCACATCCGCGTAGAATGTGCCTAACTTTTCTGAGATAGCCCGCCCCTCATTCGAAGTCGCTAGAGCAGAATGTGGCACGCTAGTTCTGAAGGTGTTGCTGTGTTTGATCAGAGTCGGAAAATCGATAGCGCCATCGGTAGAAACTATTCCTTTCATCTGTTCGATGCTCAGTGCAGCATCGAACAGTCGCGAAACCATCTCGATCTTATTCGTAGGTGTTCTATTGGCCTGTCCCTTTTCAAGCCCTTGAGCCGCTTTTCGACCGTACAATCGAATGATTCCAGCAAATGTGCTTAGCGGCTTTAGCGTCACCAAAGAGAGATCAGATTCATTTGCGGCTAGTATTCTTTGCAATCGAGCGCGTTCTTGATGTCCTATACGCGTCGCAAATGGTAACTCCCGTAGCGCATCGCACGCTAGCTTTATGCTGACAATTTGTTTCTTCAGCTCCGCGGATAATAGCGCCCTATCGGTCTCGTTGTATCCGCCTTTGTGGGCAACTTCCTTTAGTCGAAGGTTCAAAAGGTTAAGGGATTGGAAAATCTGACTTTCGGATGATTTCGGATTCAAGCGATTGAGGCTATCTCGCAAATCTTGACAGTGGGAAATACGGCGACCAACTTCGATCTTCTTTGGATCCTCGGCGCCGTCAACGACATCGAGCGCAGCCATCGCGGTCGCTTTAAGATCACCTAGAAGTTCATTCTTTACGTCATCTAATGCTCCGCGCCTCCACTCCGTCCCGATTCGATCACCTATTCTTCGCAATTTAGCACTTATCGTTGCTAGATCTACTGATTCAGTATCGTACCCGGCGCGCTGATGGTCCGACTTTCGAAGTGCGGCAAATGCAGAAGAATAATGGGCAGCTATTCGCTGTGTGGCATTCTTTGGTTGAATCAATCCATTGGCGAGTCTGTTCAGACTATTGTCGATCGCCGCACGAGACATCAGGATGCTTCCGTGTAAACCCCTCGGCATCGGAGTCGCTAAAGGATACTCGGCGTTTAGATCAGCAGCATCGTTACTTGAAGGTTTTCGCAAAACCATGATCCGAAAATCTCGATCGGACAGCGGCCTAGCGTTATCCCATCGTTCCTTAATTCCCTGGCGAACATCGATCTTCGCCTTGCGGAAGAAGCGCAGGGCCGGAGACTTTTGCTCCGCTTCCGAAAACGTAGCCAAACCTAGCGACTCAACCAGAGCGTCCGAAATTAAGTAGGGGGCGACTATGCAGGGAGCCACAGATCTCGTTCGGCGCATCAGATCGGAACCAAAGTCGATTTTACCGTCAGGAGCGATCGAAAATTTCGGAACCACATAGTTGCGCGGCTCGCAGAAAAGCTCTTGAAATCTTTTGAATGGAGAGTTTGGCAGCGACCTCCAAATCGTCTCTAACAACTTGGCGGGCGTCGTTCCTTTGGGGCAGAGCAGCTCGGAGACGCGCACGTCCTGTATGCGCACGTAATTTTTGGCGAATCGCTCAGCGCCATATTCTTGAATCTGTAGCCGACCCGAACCAGCACGAAGAATGGCTATGCGCGATTCTCCCCATTCATTTAATCTAGTCTCAAGCGTTTTCGTTAGTGGTTTGTCTCCACGCGCATCAATTTTGGCAGAAAGGCTTTCAAATCTTACATTGCTCTTGTCGTGGAGCTCAGAAACAGAGACCGTCTTCATAGGGTCGCATTTTCGCAGCGCTTCAGCTTCTAATCAAATCAGCCTATTGCGCGCTGAATTTGAACCGCAACCCGCTGATAAGGCGTCAGATCGTCGTTTTCTTCTGAGCAAGGATTTAGAAGTGTGAGCAATTCGCGATACTTCGCTCGGGCGCACTCCGCTTGTTTCGGATCTAGTAAATTCTCTATTTCAGCAACGAGGCGCGGTTTTGAGGCTTGCTCCTGCGTCAGTTCGAGCAACGTGCCGGGGCGAATAATATTGGGTAACGAGTAATCGCTGGCGCGAATAAACTTGCGAACGATAAATGCGGTAAGCGCACTCGATTTGTAAATCATAATAGACGGCAATCCGCATGCCGCTGCCTCGAGTATCGATGTGCCGGATTTAATAACCCCTACGTCCGCTGCGCGCATCACATCCAACGAATTCATCTCAGTGCGCATAATTCCCGCATTCTCAGCGAGTTTCCACATCGGATGCGCGTGTTGCGTGGTTGCAACCGGGGCGATTGCGCTAAGATTGGGGTGCGCAGCTCTCAGGTGTCGCACTACTTCCGACATTACCGGGATATGGCGATTCAGTTCGTGACCGCGGGACCCTGGAAGAAATGCTAAGATTTTGTCAGCAGGGCCAACACCAAGGTCTGAACGCACTTGCGTTCGATCAAATGGCCGTTCCTGAAGCTGATCGGCGATTGGGTGGCCGACGTAAGAATTTTGCGAAAATCCGCGCTTTTCAAGCCATTCTCCCTCAAACGGAAAGATCGTAAAACTATGCGTTACATAACGCTTAAAAGCCTCAATCCTTCCGGCTTTCCATGCCCACATCTTAGGGATTATGAAATAATAGACTGGAATTCCCAGATTATGGGCGATTTTCGCAACCTTTAGGTTAAACCCCGGGTAATCAACTAGTAAAATTGCCTCTGGCCTGCGCTCCCGAAGTGCCGCTTCGAGAGTCTTGAGCGCGGCAAAGATTACTGGAAGCTTAGCAACCACGTTTAGAAATCCCATGGCCCCGCCAGCGCTAGATTCTGAATCTACGACAGTATCCACGCCAGCAGTTCTCATATGACTTCCGCCCATGCCGAATAGCTTAAAACGCCCGTCTTCATTGAGCGCGGACGCTACTGCAGCTGCATGCATATCTCCTGAAACTTCTCCCGCGATTATGGCGATTGAGCGCATAGCTTTATCTAGCTTAAAATTACCCATTGACGAAATTTCACGCATAATATTTAACGAATGTACGCTTTAAGCTTGTTGAATTGAAGCACAGTACATTTTGTATTTCCGCTTGCGCGGAAATGACGGTTGCTAACCGGTACAATGGCAAGCCCCTCTCTTTTTTGGGACAGTGTAGTTTTTTTGTAAAAAAAGTTCCCAATTTCGTTGACACTCAGCACTCAGCTGCGTACATTCCTCATCCTCGCCGTTAGGAAAAACCTAACATACTAAAGAGTCCGGCTTTTTCTTTAAAAGAGCAAAAGCAAGGTATTCTGTGCGACCCGAGCAAATTCTCGCGAATTTGATTGGTTAGTCTGGTAGGCGAGTCAGGCAAAGCCCGGCTTCCAAAGCTCAAGCTAGTCTGGACAGTGTTTTCTGCATTTTTCCTAGCGGAAAAATAGCGGGAAGCAAATGGACCGCGAGAAATCGGGGTTATGGGTAGAAGTTGTTGAGCGGTATCCTTGGTATTTTTGCTGGCGCAAAAAACACATGCTTAAATGTGTGAGGTTTTTGTTGCCGAATAATGGCCGATGGTACCGTGATGAAGACAAACAGCAGTATTATTTCGATAGTAAAGTTATTAAAGGTGAAGCGATTATTTGGTATTTCTCCTAACGGAGGAATCACATTAATCAGCCATAACCTCGTCAAATTCATAGTGAGCAGTAGTGAACAGTTATTTTTCTTAACGGAAGAATAGCTCGTTATGCTGAAGCGCAAAAAATCAAAGTCGGTTTGTTCGCCTTTATTGGTGGCAAATACGACCTGCGCATCCTAGGTGTAGGATGGGCAGTATAAATATAATGAAATTCTTTTGAGAGTTTGATTCTGGCTCAGAATGAACGCTGGCGGCATGCCTAAGACATGCAAGTCGCACGTGAAAGTAGCAATATGAGTAAAGTGGCGCACGGGTGAGTATAATTTAGGTAATATGCCCTTCCGCGGGGGATAACCAGACGAAAGTTTGGCTAATACCGCATACATCGACGGAGACTTCGGTCGCTGTCGGGAAAGCCGTAAGGCGCGGAAGGAGTAGCCTGAACCCCATTAGCTAGTTGGTAAGGTAATGGCTTACCAAGGCTTTGATGGGTAGCTGGTCTGAGAGGACGATCAGCCACACTGGAACTGAGACACGGTCCAGACTCCTACGGGAGGCAGCAGTTAGGAATCTTGCGCAATGGGAGAAATCCTGA
>JBGSNS010000041.1:0-3211 GCA_041739515.1 Bdellovibrionota bacterium | reverse complement strand
GAGTGTCTAACCACGGGGCTGCGACCCCGGACACTTTCGCAAGTGGGCCCGTGGCTTCGGCGATTGAACCTTTGGTTGTGGCAAGTTCAGCGTGATTCACGACGGATACAGCGGTGATGCTAACAGTGACGTAAACCAAAGATGTCAGGATTAGAGCTATAATGAGCGCCTTTGGAAAAATTCTTGAGGCGTCCTTCACTTCCTCGGAAACGTTGATCATGTCCTCGAACCCGATGAACGAGTAGAAGGTCAGAACAGCTCCCTGCATCAATAGTACCGTGGTTAGTTCGCCCGAGGGATTGGAAAGAGAAGTGGAGTCGAGAAGGTCAACATTTCCCCAGAACTTCGCCCCTACGATAACTATGAAGAGCAACCCACCGAGCTCTAAAAATGTGCATATCACATTAAAGGCGGAGGACTCGCGCATGCCCCAAAAGTTTATAAACGCTAACAACGCAAGAAACGCCGCTATTATAAAGCCGGGTGCGAGTGTCGGCGCAAACGCTTCGGCGTATTGGGAAAACGCTCTGCTTGCTGCAGCCATAGAGATAAAGCCCGATGACATTACGGCAAGCCCAACTACGTAGGATAGAAACGGACGTGAAAACGCTCGCTCTACGACGTAGGCCGCACCTCCGGCTTTCGGATGGCGGGATCCAAGCGACGCGTACGATAGTCCTGTAAGCATCGCTGCCACCATGCTGATAAGGAACGCCAACCACAGCATATTGCCCATTAGTCCAGCCGCTACCCCGACTAGCCCATAAATACCGGCACCTAGCATATCGCCGAGGCCGTACATGACGAGAGCAAAAAATCCCATCGTCGGTTTGAGTCCGTGGCCGCCGTGATTGTCTTCCATGAGAGGTCATACTGTCAGAGTCTGGGGCAAAGAGGGACACCAAAAATTTGCTCAAATTACAATGCTCTCGTCTCGCCACACTCCCAAAATACAACATCTCTGTGCATCCGTTTCACCGATTAGCCCCAAGTACATGATCTAGATCATCCAGTTAAGTAATGGTTCAAGCGATCATTCTACGGAGAACAAAATATTCAGGAGGCAAAAGATGGGGGTCAATCAGGATAATATAGAAGGCGGCAGTTCTGCTAATGGCAACGGTAATGGGAAAGGTGCCAACTCAAATCGCGACACCACCGCGGAGCAGCGTCAAGGAGTCGTGCGCGATGTAGGTCGCACGAGAAGGGGAGAGGATTCCATTGGATCGCGTAGCCGGTCAGTTTCTGGGGAGCCGTCCTTGCGCACTGAGAGTGTATCCATATCGCCAAAATCACCCGATCGGAATGATTCCGACACCAAGAGTTGGATTAACAAGAATCTCGGTGAGAATTTAGACAAAGAGCACGTGAAAGCTGCGTTTACTAAGGTCACAAACATGGTGCCAAAGGAGGTGACCAATACGCTTTCCGATTATCGGCCAGTGTTGGTTATTCTCGGCGTCGCGTTGCTAGCAGCAATTGTATCCGTGTATCGTGCCACCGAAATTCCGCGTTTTATGCCTCAGTTTATGGGCATAGCGTTAGTAATCTTTGCGATGTTGAAGTTGTTTGATATTCGGGGGTTTAAATCAGGCTTTGCTGAGTACGACCTAGTTACTATGCGCTGGGCTCAGTATGGGTACTGGTACCCCGTGGTCGAGTTGACCTTGGGCTTGGGGTTCCTTTCGGGATACCTGCTCGGGTTGTTCTCATTTCTTACGATTTTGGTGATGAGCGTTACGGCAGTTGGCGTTACGCTAGCACTTATGAATAAGCGCGAGATTAAATGCGCATGTACAGGGACGCTTATCCAAGTGCCTTTGAGTTCCGTCAGTCTTATAGAGTCAGTCGGGATGACTTTGATGGCTGTGGCGGTCTTGTCTCGAAGCCTGTAGAACGTTTTGGTGACGGTGGCATAAGGCTGCGACGGTACTGCACTCTTCACTGCCAACTCCACCGGCTGCAAGCGGCTGTCTATCGTTTCTTGTTGGCGAGTTTTTTATGGAACAGTTTTTATGCATATAGAGATTAACGCCCACGATACTACGGTTAGTGGAGATACGATCGAGCAGTTTAAGGCCCTTATCTCTGATAAATTCGGGAGATTCGAAGCGCACCTGACACGGATTGAAGCGTATTTGAGCGACCTCAATGGTGCCGATAAACATGGGATAGATAAGCAGTGTAAGTTGGAAGCGCGACTTACTAGTCAACGCGAGCCGATCATTGCGAGCGCGGAATCTGGCAATATGGAACAAGCCCTCCATGACGCTACTAACAAGCTTATGACAAGCCTGGGACGCCATATTGATAAATTGCAGGATCATCACCATAAGTCTAAGTCTCTCCCAGTTGATGTTGATCCGGATTCTCTTTAATCAGGCTCTGAATGCGTGCTGACAAGGCTGCACAGGCAGGAACTTCACGAAACGCTATCTTTATCCACATGATCTAGATCATGGGAAATTTTTTACGCCTTAAGTAAAGTCCTGTCCGCGTAACACGTGGCAGCACGTGACGTAGAGCCTTGAGTTGAGACGCCGACATGGCGCTGAGCAGTAGGTTCAGTCTAGGAAGCCCAAGAAAATCATTCAGGGGCAAATCATTTAGGAGGGGCCAATGGAAGTTTTAAGAAGTTCACTGATCGCGGATCTGATCGCTAATGAAAATCGACCCCAACTTACCATCTATCAGAAAGTTCATCGCCGTTATCCACAGATCAAAGCGGATAGAATCGAGTTTAAAAATCTTTTAACTCAAGCTGAAGTCCTGCTTGAACAAGCTGGACAGGATCCTGAGCCGTTTCTAGCGCCGTTACGAAACTTCGAGACTGACGAAAGCTTTTGGCAACATCAATTGGACGGACTAGCTCTGTTTGTAACTGTCGGATGGGTGAAAATGTTTAAGCTTCCGTATTCAGTCGAGTCCGGATGTGTCTTAGCCGATAAGTTTTTCCTTAAACCGTTCCTGCCATTTGCTTCGGACTTGACCCGGTATCAGATACTTACCGTCAGCCAGGATATCGTTGCTCTTTACCAAGGCGGGCAATTTCATATAGAGGAGTTGGCGCTTGCGAGCGAAGTGCCAAGCAACTTAATTGAGGCACTTGGGGCGGAGTTGACTGAGCCATATCTGGTTACTGGATCGCATAGTGGACGTGCCGGTCAGGCTATCCATCACGGACATGGTGGTCGTAGAGAGGAGAAAGAGA
>JBGSNS010000291.1:0-4414 GCA_041739515.1 Bdellovibrionota bacterium | reverse complement strand
AACGCCTCGCGTTCCCGGGGGATTTAGTGTAGGATGCTGCCCCCGACAAAAGTCCCATAACCTAGGGGATCTGATCTTTAAACAAATTTACACGGAGTAGAAGGACAACTTGTTCAAGGTTACTTGAGCGTTCCGGTACCTCGTAGGTGCTGTCGCGCTCGAGCTTGGAGGTTTTGCCATGGTAGGCGAAGCCAGTGTTCGAAAGATTTGGGTCATTCCGATTCTGATCGGAGCCACGGCATTCCTCGGCTTACGCGTTTTCAGTTCATCTGGAACCGCACAAGCATCTCAATCGGAGTCGATTGAGAGGAATACCAAAGCCATCGTGGGAGCAATTGAGGATCGATTGCTACCGATAATCGACGTCGTACCACCGTTGGTGCGCGTTGAATCAGCTGAAGCTACTCTCGTTGAGGGGTTTCAGAGAATTCCGCCGCGAGATCTCGTGGCGGTTTACAGTTCGATCTTGGTGACGATCCCTGGACCGAGCTACGGCATGACCAGGCAACATTCGCACTACAACGTGCCGATCAAACCACGCAGCGACGGCCTAAACGGGAATTCGCGAAGGTGGGGAGATGCGTCGTTAGAGGTGCAAGCTGTGATGATCGACGCAGTTGTAAAACGGCTCAGTCAAGTCGGGTATTCCCGGCGTCAGATTGGGTTCGTGCTTGCACTGCTCCGCTATGAGTCAGGATTTAATCCTGATGCAGCAGCTGGATACACATCCGCTGCCGGATTAGTGCAGATGATCGACAAAACCCGCAACGTTCTTGCTAGTCGAGCATGTGTCAACGCCTCGGATCCATTCGATCCGGCGATGAACATCGAGTGCTTAGTTCAAACTTTGCGGGAAATGTTCCAGTTCGCTGCAAAACGGGCGACGCCAGAGTCGTCTCGCTACTATGAGTTTGCCTATGCCTATCACCACGATGGGCCAAGCCTCTCAAATGGTGGACGAGCTAAGGCTGTCGCTGAAGTTCTGCCGTGGATCGAACGCTGTGAATCTACGCTTCCATGACTACATTTTTAAACTACAGTCCGTAGGGGTATGAAGGCGGAGCCCTCACCCCTCGTGGCTAGAGTTAACTGAAGTTACATCAACAAGTTGCCCTTCACTCCTTCCTTTACTACTCTCCTGCCGTTAGACCACTATGACGACCGAACGGAGTAATCCAATAAAATCGCGCGGTTAAAACACGATACATCAAGTTTTTCAAAACCCTTGTCCGAACTAGCCCCAAAAGGGTACGACTCCTGCCACAATGAATAACGTCCCTATCCCAAGCATCTACCAAAAGCACGAGCATACGATATCTCGTCGAAGCATCGACCAGGACGCATTGCGAATTTTGCATCGTCTGACCGACAATGGGTTTAAAGCGTACTTGGTGGGGGGGGGAGTCCGGGATCTATTTCTGGGTAAGACTCCAAAAGATTTCGACATTGCGACTGATGCAACCCCGAAACAAATCAAAACTCTTTTTCGTAACAGCCGCATAATTGGCAAGCGGTACAAACTCGTTCACATCTTCTTTCATGGCGGTAAAAATATTGAAGTTTGTACCTTTAGGGACACCGACGTGCCGATCGACCCGAATGAAGTGGCTAGCTCAGAGGCCCCGATCATTACCCGCGAGAATACCTTTGGCACTGAAACGACGGATGCATTAAGACGAGATCTTACAATCAACGGCCTATTCTACGATGCACAGTCTTTTTCGATTATCGATTACGTTGGTGGAGTCCTTGATCTAAAAGCCGCGATTATTCGTATCATCGGAGATCCAGACGTACGTATCTCAGAAGATCCAGTGCGAATGCTGCGGGTTGCTCGTCATGCCGCGCGCAATAACTTTGCGGTTGAGCCGATCACCCGCGCATCTGTTATTAAGAACTTTCATTTAATCGCCCGCGCATCGCCAGTCAGAGTCTATGACGAAATCAAGAAAGATCTTTCGCATGGCTCTGTTTTGCCAACATTGAGGTTAATGCATGACTTGCGATTGCTTGAGGCGTTGATTCCGGCGCTAATTAATAAAGACGCGATGCTGCTCTCGGATATATCTGAATGCTCGCGATGCTTAGGTCGAGTTGATGAACTGAAAAGTAAGGGTATTGAGACTTCAGCTACGGTCGTGCTCGGTATGCTCGTGCTGTTTACTAGAGGATTGGTTAGTGAGAAACGCGATATATATTCGTGGTTTTCCTCCAAAGAGGATATCGATGATGCTTGTAACCAAACTTTTAAGTATTTAAGTGTCCCACGAAAGGAACGTGAACGAATTACCGGTATGCTCTCTAGCTGGCTTGAACTCGGTTCTCCTCCTTTTAGCCGGTCTAAGATTCAGGGGTTACGGCGAAATTGGGGTCGCGAAGACTTGCCGAACCTAATTAATGTTCTCTCGGATGAAACCGACGCTGAGTTTGTTCACAAACATCTTCCCTCATCGGCCGCGCCATCGCGTACAAGAGGAGCAGGGTCAGGCGGAGGTGGTGGACGCCGGTCGCCAGCTGCACCACAAACTCGTGAGGAGCGATAAGAATTTATGACTATCATGAATCCTTTGGCACACGCCGCGTCGCAGGCAACTAAGACCCTAACTCGTGGCTGGATAATTATCCCGCTTAGTCTTGGATTATACTTCGCGGTGATAGCATTCAGTATGCTCGTTGCTCCGATAGGAGGTATGGTTGCTGGTTTACTCGCTGGAATAGCGAGTCTTTTGGCACTAGTGCAATTTTATAGTTGGTGCTGGCGGTTAGGTCGCGCAGAGCGCATCCCTATGCGCTCACCATGGGGACTAGTAGATCATGTCTTTTCGAACGTGGCGTTTGTGGGATTTATTCTATGGATTGCGTTTTCCCTCATCACTCCCATAGGGGAGAGCGTTCAAAGCCCGATTATACTTTTTATAAAACTCGGAGTGGCGTTTGCGTTTAATCCGATCATCGAAGTTGCGATCTTGGGAATAGCTTCCCAGGGTGCGTTGTTTACGGAATCGTTTCGAATTACGAAGGATAACCTTCTCGTTTGGTTTTTGCCGATTTTAATTCTGGTGGGACTCAGTGCTGCTACCAGCGGAGTCATTCCATCACTCGCAGGAATCGCGATTCAATTCGCATCTGGTTTTGATATAATGTTTCCAGCTGGATACTTTTTGAGCATCACTCAATCGATGATTGAAAATACCTTAGTAAGCACGATCCTAGCAGTGCCACTTGCGTGTTGGTTTACGTTGTTTCGTTTGTCACTGCTGGAGCGGTTGGAGTAATCCGTAGAGCGCGGAGCGTTGGCCACTCTTAAAGGACTGCCCTTAATAAACCTACGTTTCGTATATTTTAAATTTTAGCTCTCTTGCTAAGGCCGTTAGCTTAGCATCCGATGTCATCAATAAAGCGCCGCTTCTATGACAATCCGCCAGAATCATTATGTCAGGTAGTCCACCAAGTAGTCCGCGCCCTCTCGCTCTAGTGAGTAACGATTGACAGATTGTAACTGCAGGAAAATCGTTGAACTGAGTGAGTCCTGAAAGTAGCTCCTCTAATTGACTGGCCTCTTGACGGCGCACCCCGGCGAGTAATTCGAGCTTCACAACGGATGAAAGAATTACTTTCCTGGCGAGAATCAATGATGGCAAAGTCTCGTGGTCATTGCCACGAAGGAATTCTATAAAGCTACTAGTATCGACAACAACACTGGTCATTAGAGCTCGCGTTAAAGCCTAATACGTTCACGAGCTTTATCGGCATCAAACGTGAAATGGAGTTTGCCTGCTACCTCTACTAAGCGCTGTCGTTTGAAGTCAGCGATGAGCGATTTTAAACCCATGACGAGTGCATCTGTTTGATTGATGTTACCGATTCGACAAGCTTCCTCGAGTAATTTCTTCGGGAGATGGGCGGAGATTTTTTTACGGGATGTTTTCATAGTATATATTATCCAATCAAATTATATATACACGTATTTTAGTGCGCGCTCAAGAACTTTGTTACTGAGGAACATTTACTTGTGGGTATTTTGTTGTGTTCGAAAAATGGAGCATGAACATTCAGTGGGCGAGGTGTATCTCGGACACAAGTAAATTCCCTGTTTGGCACTACCCGATTCCAACTTAATTTCGTGGGAATCTCTCAGAGACGGTCACCTTTATTGCTGTACCGCCTTAACGAGCTCTTCTAACTCAGCCCAGCGGCCTCAGCCCCCCGCAACTCGTCCCGCAACTCGTCCTCCCGCAACTCGTCCACCCCAACGTTTTTACCCCCGCAACTCCGTGACTTTCCGCCGCAATCTTTTTAATCATCGATAATCGTAGTGATATTGATGAGTTATGCTCAACCTCTAGTATATACTAATTTATTGTATCTAGAATGCTATTAAGAATCCCATAAAATATGGTGTTGCGTGTAACCA
>JBGSNS010000264.1:0-3136 GCA_041739515.1 Bdellovibrionota bacterium | reverse complement strand
AGTCGGTGGTTCAGCCTCCAACACTTAACAAGAAAAAAACGGAGATTAAAGAAACGGCTCAATCACTGGGAGCTGAAGCCAGCGATTTTAGCCTTCTTAAGAATAAAGCTGCGTCGACGTCGGTGGCTAGGGTAACGCCTGCTCCGGGTCGCGCGGTTGTGGAACCGCCGAAAATTCACACCAGTAAAGGGAGCAAGTATCTAGCATCAGTATCCGGAGTGTTCGCTGAGGCAACATCGAGTGAAGAGCTCTTGTCTGGAATCCTAGCAAAGCTAGTTAAGCCAGAGGGTCCGTTTATCAAAGCGGCGCTCATGGTTGTGAGTAAAGACCGAAAGCAGGCGATCGTGGTAGTGGCCCGTGGGCCGAATCTCGGTAACGGGCAGCGCATTGAAATAAGCGATCCGCTTAATCCGTTGGCGCAGTGCTTTTCCAGCGTTAAATCATATGGCCGGGAAGGTAATCAGATCTCGCCCTTCGGAAGTCGCGCTTTCGCCGTAGCTCCGCTTGATGTGGTACACGATACCCCCGTGGCGCTCTATGCCGATTGCGGTGAAGATGGCAGCCTTACCTTTGAAGCCAGACGAATATTTCGTAACGTAGTAGAGCTTTTAAATGCACGCCTTCCGGAGCTTCCTGGGGGGATACCCAACGAGCTTAATCCATAATTTGGCCCCAAAGCTTGCCGCCTGCCTTACGCCTCGGTAGAGTCTGGCACATATGACAACGATTCAGCGTTTAAGCATTCTTGCTGCACTCTTTACTGCTTCGGTCACTGCTCCGATTTTTTCTAGCCCTGTTATGGCTGACGTAAAAGTCGCTACGGTCGATGTGAATAAAGTTTTGAACGAATCAAAGGAAGCGCAGTCTCGAAGAAAAGTTATCGATGACCAAGCGGCAGTGGCTCGTAAAAAGCTAGATGCTAGAAAGGCCGAACTTCAAGCGCTTGAGACCAAGCTCGCTGCTGCGAAAGTCGATCAGGACTCCAAAGAGGCAGAATCGTTTCGAAAACAAGCGCGGGAATTTGAACGTGCAGTGAAGGATTCGCAAGAGGAGCTGCGCAAAGCGTTTTTAAAATCTAACAAAGAGTTGACCGATAAATCATTGGCGCTCATTCGAACATTTGCTGAGAAAAACGGCTACGACGTTGTGTTCGATAAGAACGAGAGTGGTCGCGGTGCCGTGCTATTCTCGAAGAGCATCCCGGATATTACCGATAAGGTGCTTTCTGAGTTGAAGGGATAGTGCTGGGTGCGCGAAGCGTTGCTTCGCAGTCTATTCGGTCACTTCGCAGATCCGGCATTATCCCAAAACTTTGCAGAGGAATTGCCGCAGTGGCGTTACCGCAATGTCATTATTCTGGAATGGTTTAGCAAAGCTATAACAAAGTTTTCGGTAGACTGCGAAGCAACGCTTCACTGTCCCAGGGAAGAAGTCCCAGGGAAGAAAAAGTGAGGGCCTGTGGTTAGTTGTGTGTGCAACGACCTCTAGGAAAACCACCTCACTTATTTGATTTTTCGGACGGATTTTTAGGCCCTCCTTGGTTATACAGACGGATTACTCGGACGGATTTTAAAGTCCTCCTTTCGAATCCAAACGTTGTGATCGGGCTGATCTACAAATCAGACTCCGACAGGCTGCAGTTCTCGGTCGCCAACATGCTTCTCACGGCGGGTGCCGTTGCTTGTGGGCTTGGACTGCGACTGCGGGACCTGATGAGCGGTTGCCTCGGCAGCCGTTTCAGGTTCCAGAGCCGTTCCCTCGTCCGTGTTATCCAGGTCGCGACGAAGGATGTTCTTAACCACCTTCCGAGCACGACCAGGATCGGACTCCTTCTGGGTGTGCTCCATCTCGTGCACCTTGCGCATCAGCGCGTTGGCGAACACCAACGCGTTGTGCTGAAGGCTGGCGTCGAGTTTTTTGGGGTTCACCCCAGCACTCTCATCGACGACCAGTTTCCGCAGGGCAGCCACGAGAATCTCTCCGCATCGGATTGACCTCTTGCGAAGCCTCTCACACGGAGTTGCGCTGAGCACCTTGACGTGAGTCTTGAAGCCTTCTCGCGAGACTCTGATCTGGACCTGGTTGATCAGGTGACCACCCGGGACCGGGATCGTTTCGACAACTTCCTGTCCGGACTCCCATGCCGTCGCCATCATCCGATGAGCAGCGGCGAGGACGGCCATCGTAGCGGGATCGCCACTCTTCTTCTTCTCCTTTCGGTTGAAGCCCTGACGAGACGAAGGAACGCTAGTCTGCAAGCTTGTCATGCTTGTCTTTCAGTATCAGCGCTCACGCGGCTGACTTCACGTTGAGTACCGCTCGGGGGCGGTACTCAAGAATAAGTGAAAACAAAAACCTATGTTGTGTGAACCTTTCACATTCCACAGGCCCCGTACGAATTTAAAGATAACTGTACGAATTCAAAGATCGCTTTGACACAGATAAGATGTACTCGAAATTCGCACGGGGCCGTGATTACGGATGCTCGATCTAATAAATTTAGGATCTCGAACATCGATATTTTCTTCTACCGTTAGCCTGACCGAGTCGAAGAGCAGAGGGTCAGGGTAGTATATAAATTTAAGGTTAGTCACCTAACAATCGACAAAAAGTTATTATTTAGGTGAAAAAAACGTATCTGGTCACCGTAGGCATTTAATACATGGGAAGATATCGGAGTTTAAAGCCTCAAACGAGTAAGGATGCTGTTTGATGGCCAGCCCTAACCGGGCTGACGTTTTTTGTGACCAGTTAGTGTTTTCACCCCCAGTTTACTCCGTAAACTGACCCCTGAGGGGTAAAGTCGGAGCATTCCACCTTGCAACAATCGATGAACATGCTGACCTGTTACAAAAAAATTAAATAGCTAGAAACGCTTCCCTCCGGCCACGAGCACTTCATGGGCGATTCCTGAGAAGATCCCGCTTTCGACAACCCCGATTAAACCCTTAATTTTTCGCTCTAAATCCCCGTTTACGACCGGAAATTTGCAGTCGATAATGAGATTTCCCCGCTCAGTAATTACCGGTCCGTGTTTGCCCCCGGTGCAAGCCCGAAGCTCCGTGCTGGTCGCTCCTATTTTCTGTAAGCCTCGAAGCGCCACCCCGTACCCTTCAGGGAGAATTTCCACCGGAAC
>JBGSNS010000245.1:0-7845 GCA_041739515.1 Bdellovibrionota bacterium | reverse complement strand
GCCACTACGGAATTTTCGAATCCTTTTCCGTCGCGGCCATTATTTTTGAGGCAAGTCGTATGACGTCCATCAGTTGCGTAGCTAAGCAGATACACTATCCTGTCACCTGCAAACGATCCCATAAGCTCCCTAACGCAATCTGATTTTTTTTGGTGTATAATCATGGTATTCGATCCAGCCCGTAAGTTTATTTCCGCGACATGTCTCTCCGTTTCTTTGATGATCGCGCCGTCTATCTTACTTGGGACGAGCCCAGTCGCTGCGGCGACCAATGAATGGAGTATTGAGAATCCCGTTCCTGGGCACCCGGTGCCGTTTCCCCCTCATTATTATTACGGCACCTACGGAGGCGAAATAATTTCGATAAGCACAGAGTTCGATAGCGTATCGAAGCGGCTTAAATTCGTTACGGTTTTAGGACCGACTAGCTTTGGAACGCCGTCGAGTTACAAAGTAGTTATCAACAATGGGCCAATGCCATGGAGCGTAGGAAATGCGGCTATTATCTATTTCGACGGTAACGATGCCGCGAATCCGACGCTTACCGCATACGGTTATAATGCAGGCCATGCGCTCTACGATGTGTCGTGGAGAGATGGGGATGCGGTCGCAGTAGGGGATCAGGCACCGGACCTGATTTGCACATCGGTAAACACGACCGATTGCGGAAACTGGGTTAATAACCTTTCGGTGACTGATGTCACCGGCGGACGACGGTTTGAATTTGATATCGACGCCACTGAGATTATAAATCATGTTCCGGCTTATACGGTGCCAGGCAGCTCATGGTACGGCACCGGTTTCGACCAAGGAATCGGACTATGGTTTCACCCAGCCACTAATCGACAATATACCTATGCCAGCAACGGATACATCTCTGGCGTAACGTCAGAAGGGCAGGTCGGTTACTTTGATGCACAGTATCTGGTAGCCAATACCCGTCCTGAATGTGTGGTTTCTGCTGAGAGCTTGACGCTGCGACCCAACGAAACGGCCCAGGTAATTCTGTCGGGATTCGATGCGGATGGGCCGTTGCCGCAATCGCAAATACTATTAATAGCTGATCCGCTTCCAGCCACGTGGGTGAATTGTGTTTTTGAGTCAGTGGTGAATCCCGGTATTGGCCTTAAAGTGGGGCGATATACCTGTGATATCACGGCGCCTGTTGTAACGCAGAACCAGAACTACTCGCTGACTCTTTCAGTTACAGATAAGGTCTCACAAAAGATTCAATGTCAGAGCAACATTCTTATTAAGAACACAGCTCCGACCTGCGGACTATTTTTGAGTCAGAACAATCCGCCTCCGTTGGCATGTGAGGGGGCGATCACAACGGTTGATATCATGAGTTCCGTTCCGCCTGATGCGGATGCCGATCCAGTGATTGCTGACTATGCAATCAGCTGTTCAACTGGAAGTGCTTCGCTGCAAATACAATCACCCAACCAGCTAGTGGCTAGTTTGACTGGGCCTGGATTCGGAACTTTAACGACCTGTACTGTTGAGGGAACAGTTAGTGATGGTTACACATCATCGACTTGCTCCATTCCGCTCTCGGTCCCGGGTTGTGAGCTTGATTGTTCCGATACGCCACTTGGCGATCTCGTAGTCGATCAATGCGGGGTATGCGGTGGAAATAACGCGTGTTTTGATTGCGCAGGGGTGCCTTTCGGTACCACATCGTTAGATCGTTGCAATATTTGTGGAGGAGATGGGTCAAGTTGTCTCAATTGCACAGACCAGAGTAACTTTACTACTCAACTCGCACTCGATACAGCGGCGCATTCGATGTCTCGGCTAAATAAAGTTGCGTTGCGGACTTTAAAGCGCGCGCTAGGAGGAACAAGAGCGGCAAAGAGATTTGAGGCGCGAAAGAACGCTCAAGTTCAAGTCGAGTATCTCAAAGCCTGGAGAGCTATCTGGTCGATCACAGCGAATGTGACGACGTGCGCGAACGGAAATTTCTGTCAAACCGTATCGGTTGCAGGAGCTGATAACGTATCGCAATACGACGCAGCCATCTCTCGAATGGAGGAGATTGCTGTAGAAGTCGCTGCGAGGCTTCGGAAGGCGAATAAGAAGAGAGCTGCGTCTAATTTGCTCAAAGACGTTAGAGCTCTGGATTCACAAATCGCTACTGATCAAGCTAGTCTGGTGTTGCAGTCGTCCGTTTGCTCTTAGTCTAGATGCTGAGTGCTCGGATTCCGCGAGTCCGGGGGGAAACCCCCGGACTCGCAGTGTTTATTCTGGGTGCTTATAACCTCCCAATTCATATCGTTGGCCCATAATGGAGGGGTCGCCTTGGACAATCGTTAGGCTTCAAGGTTGAAGAGTTATCGTTAGTAGGCCAAGATTACCAAATGACCGACGAAATAAGTACAGAAGCCCCTGCGATGAACGCCACTGAACAGACTAGTCCAGCCGCGCCGACTAAATCCGATGCCACGGAACCAGCCAGCGTCGTTGGTCCATCTTCGAAACCAGTAGTAAGTCCAAAGACGACTCCGGAGCGACAACAGTCGCGTGGTGGTGGGGCGTCGCGAACCGGAAAGGTCGCAGTAGAGGAGATCGCCGCAGGAATTTCCACGGCAGGAAGACAGATGAGTCCGAAACTTCGTGAGCTTTTGATGGGAACAGTTGTGCTTCGGGTGCTTGATCGTTCGCGCGCGTTTTTATTCGACCCCAAGGGGGAAGGATTTCCTATGCAAGAAAGCTCCGGTCCTGCGGCTAAGACTATCAAGGGAGATTGCGTAATAGACCTCACTGAGATGTCGCTGCAGCGAATGTGGAACGGAGAGCTAAATCCCCAAATTGCGATGCTCTCTGATAAGGTGACGATTTCCGGAAAATCTGAATTGGCGGTTTATTTTTTCAACCTGATTTCGCCTAAATAAAGATCAGGGAATGTAACATAATTCGTGAAAGCGATATTACGTCATGCGTCCGACTCTTCTAATATTTACACAGGAGTCCGTGGTGAACACGGAGCCAAATCAACGGGTTATCTACCGAGTTCTCCGCGAGCTCCAGTGTAAAAACATCCCGCCCTGTCGCGCATCTTTGTTCGTCTTACACACTTTCTGTTACAGACTCAGTGCTCCTCACGAATCCTGATTAAATTCCACCCCAAAGAACACCAAGAATACTAAGGAATTGGTTCGCCTTCGTGTCTTTGGTGATCCTTTTTGGTGAAGAAAATTTTTAATTGCCCATTAAAACGGCGAAGTAAATCGAGATTGTTCCGCCAAGTTTCTGGTATTACCGAATTTTTGCCACACGTTCGTGGGGATTCGTCAGGGCTTATCCTACTCCCATTCTATAGTCGCTGGTGGTTTACTTGAGATATCGAGCACTACCCGATTTATTCCCTTCACTTCGTTGATTACTCGATTGCTGATCCTTCTTAAGACTGACTCTGGAAGATAGGCCCAGTCAGCGGTCATGCCGTCCTGTGATGTGACCGCGCGCACCGCGATTGACTCTTCATACGTACGCCCGTCTCCCATGACACCGACCGATTTGATCGGTAATAAGACCGCGAAAACTTGCCAGAGAGTTTTATTGACCGGGTCTGCGGCTACAACTTCTCGCACTATTGCGTCAGCAGCTTGAAGCCTTGCAACGCGTTCAGCTGACACTTCTCCGAGTATCCGAACAGCTAGCCCAGGGCCCGGAAACGGTTGCCGCTCCACAATCGCTGCTGGAACGTTGAGTTCTCGCCCAATCGCACGCACCTCGTCTTTAAAGAGCTCTCGAAACGGTTCCAGAAGTTTAAGATTCATCCGCTCAGGAAGGCCGCCAACGTTGTGATGTGTCTTAATCGTCGTTGATGGACCGCGCACAGGAGAGCTCTCAATTACGTCGGGATACAAAGTCCCCTGCATTAAGTGGGTAATGTTGGAGAGTGATTTAGCGTGATAATCGAATACTTCGATAAACACTCGGCCGATCGCCTTGCGCTTTAACTCAGGGTCCACAATTCCGGACAGCGCACTTAAAAACTGCTCTGCAGCATCAATCGTTGTTACTTGAAGACCCAGCCCCTCGAACAGATTGGTTACGTCACGAACTTCATTTTTTCGTAACAAGCCGTTATCAATAAAAAAACAATGCAGACGATTTCCGATCGCCTTCGATGCAAGAACTGCCGCCACCGTAGAGTCAACTCCTCCGCTTAGCGCGCAAAGCACCTGAGCATTTCCAGGGATCTGCTCTCTGATGGATTCTGTAATTCGCGCAACTAGATTACCCGGGGTCCAGGTTCTAGGGATTTTAGCGATCCGGGTAATAAAATTCTCTAAAATTTGCGTGCCGTGTTTTGAATGCACTACTTCTGGATGAAACTGCACAGCATACTGCCGTAGTTCAGGATTCCCGGCCGCTGCGAAGGGCGCTCCAGCGCTGCTCGCCATCGCGACAAACCCCTTTGGAAGGGCAACCACGTGATCACCGTGACTCATCCAAACCGCTGTCGTAGCCGGAACATTAAAAAATAGCTCACTCCCAGCGAGTACATCTAGCGTCGACGGTCCGTATTCCCTCGATGCGCCTGCCTCAAGCCGCCCCCCTCCAAGATGCGCCATCAGCTGCATCCCGTAACACACTCCGAGCACCGGCAATCCAGACTCCAGCCATTTAACATCGAACGCTGGTGCGTCGGCATCAGTCACCGAGGCAGGTCCGCCGCTTAACACCAGCGCAGAGAATTCGGAGGCCAGTTCCGTGGTACACGGAGTATCGCAGCGACGAATCTCGCTATAGACCGATAGCTCGCGCATGCGTCGAGCAATAAGCTGGGTGTATTGGGAACCAAAGTCGAGGATAAGTACCGACATATACCGGTAGGACTTACCAGTTTGACGAACCAAACGCCAATTGAACCCCCAGCTTTGAGCCGCGCACTAAATTAAAATTGGAATCCGACAACTAGGGATGGTCATACCAAGATACCTCCCGGGTTATCTAATCTACCCGAACCGCCGGATTCTCAATCGGATACTCTAAACAGGCACCATTAATGAGATCAACTCGGATTTTTATCGCGCCGTACCGGCGGCGATATGCAGGCCCCTCCATTATGCGGTCGATATAGTGCGGACGAAGACCACTGATATCCGGATTGGCGTTACCTTTGAATGCGAACTCTCTAATCGTTTCGCCAGCGCTAGTGGTACTCTTTAGCGCTGATATTTTATTCAGATATGTTCCTGGTAGAATTACTACCGACCCGAACTGAGTATCTGATTTAGGTTTCCAAATGAATCGAATCTTATATCCATCAGTTGGGTCCTGTTCGTAGCAAGTATCACTCGGATCCGGTAACCCATCGTAATCTTCAACGGTGAACTGATTAATATTAATCTCACCGGCGGCAACGCCCGAAACAGGATCGAATTCGCTACTCTCGGATGTAAATGGGTTTATAGCTTCAAATTTAGTTGTACCGACGAATCCAACTTCCTCTCCTTCAGCGGCTAGGAAATTTCCTACAACCACATCGACCGCTTCTGGGAATTCAATACGCTTAATCCGCCTACCATTCAGCGCAATTACATTTACAATCGTAATTCCAGTCCCTTTTCTAATAAAAGCTAGGACGTCAGTCCCATCTGCTTTCGCGAGTGGTAAAGGTCTTCCAAATTTGCGCATCGTCCGAGGAATGCGCCGCATACGCCTAACTACATTCGTCGTGATATCAAGGGCGCGAATGAGCAAGCTCCCGCCAGGCGGAGTATGTAAGACTGCTATGCTATCACTCAGTCCTGAAACATTGAGGAATAGTGGTATATCCTTAGCGCGACCAAGTTGAATCGTTGTCGTAGTAGGCGTCTCGGCGGTAAATAAATCTGAGCTAATATTCCACTCTCGGCTGCTGCCGTTTTTAGTTACAACCGCAGCATCGATTATCCCGTCACCGTTATAGTCACCACCAGATAAGAAAACTCCATTGCTGCTACCAAAAGTTACGGATTGAAGCGCAGAGCCGTTGAGAATATTCCAGCTCAACCCAAATCCGACCTTACGCACGAAGCCGACGACTGATTCGTCGTTCGCGAGCCATCGTCCGGGAATAGCGCTATCCTCGTCTTCTCCAACCTGTCCAAGATCTGATGCCGCGATCTCCCCGACGGCTTCCCAGCTAAAACTGCTATTGTCGTCGATCGTTACAGCAACTCGATCAGTTAGGCCGTCGTTATCAAAATCTAAAGGAGCCGCGCAAACAGGGGTCGTCAACCCTAGCAAAAGCGTCGCTAGGAGCAGATGCGTGGCCGCTGCAGCGTAAAAGTTTGTCGACATCGTAGGGATCTCCACACCCAGTCAGTCGACACGAATCCCTAATACATTTAGATATTGCGCCTAAGAGATTTTACGAGAATCTTCTAGGAAAAAGCGTTACGGTCTCTGACGGATCCCCACGAAAGTGCTCAATATATGTAACGTAGCTAAACAGTTACTAATTTCTTGAAAGCCAATGGTCGCGACCCGCTGTGGTATTCTCGATAACCATTTCGTGACAGCCGTAAGAAAAAGTACTTAGTTCGCAGCTCTGCGACTTTTGAATTTACACAGGGGCTCGCGGAGAGCGCGGAGGCAAACCCGGCAATCTCCGCGAGCTCCTGTGTAAGATATTACAGTCCCGCGTCGCATGGATTGATCGGCTTACACTCGCTTCATTGCCGACTCAAATTTCGTGGGGATCATTCAGTGACGGTCCTGATTTCTCCGAAATACTTCAATCCGCCGCCGCCTCTTGCGACGGATCATCAGCCTCAACGCGCTTACCGCGCTTTCTAAAATACAGCTTTAGTTCGCATCCGATTAGCGGGAACTTCTCCCGTAATGCAGAGCGGAAATACCGAATATAGTTCGGCGTTAGCCCTCGTGGCTGATTTACTTGAATCTGAATGTTGTGCGGCTTAGTGCCGGTTTGCTCGATTCTATAGAATCGAATCGGGGCACCGTGATACGCCGGGGGAACGTTGCGCTGAATCGCTGCTTGCATCGCCTGATAGAGATCATCTTGTGGAATAATCTGCGCAGCCGCCTCAGAGACTTTCACCGCTGTATCCAAGATGTTTACGGCCCGTTGACCGGTCAACCCGGACACAAACAGAATGGGAGCGTATGGCGCCTCCATAAACGACGCCCTGATCATCTCCTCGAACTCTTTAGTCGAGTTCGTGGTCTTCTCAATCGCATCCCATTTATTAACGACGATGATAAACGCTCTGCCGCGTTCATGAATCAACGTTCCGATTCGGATGTCCTGATCGCTTGGCATACCTTGGGTCGCATCCAACACCAGCACCGCCACGTCACATTCGCTCAACGTATTGAGAGCACGAATGTTGCTGTAACGCTCAGAGCCGTCGTCTTCGACTTTCGATTTTCGTCGCAATCCGGCTGTATCTACGATCGTAAATTTCTGACCATTACGAGTAAGGGTAATATCGATCGCATCCCGTGTTGTACCGGGCTTGGAGCTAGCTACGACCCTTTCTTCGCCGACAAGCTTATTAACAAGCGTACTCTTACCAACGTTCGGCCTTCCAACGATCGCAAGTCTGATTCCAGGATTCGGGTCCTCAGTCACCTTGATGTCGAGAGCTTTCTGCGCCAAAGTTTCCTTTAACGTAGCTACCATCTCTTTAATTCCGGTGTGCTGTGACGCCGAGACAAACAGCAGCGGATCGACACCTAAGGCGTAGATCTCGTTTGCCTGCATTCGCATGTGCTCTTTCTCGGTTTTATTCGCGACCCAAATAACTGGCTTCGTAGATTTACGAAGTAAGCGCACAACCTCTTCATCTAGTGGATGCACACCGTTTTTACCATCGAACACTG
>JBGSNS010000206.1:0-2307 GCA_041739515.1 Bdellovibrionota bacterium | reverse complement strand
CTCTTAAGTGTTTCAGCTTTCGCAAAAACCCCATTAAAACAGGCGCTTTCAGAGTTCGATATACAGAGTCCAGCCGATTCAGTGAAAAATACTCAAAAACAGCTCGATTTATGGCCACTTTCTACCGGACAGTAGTGAGCTTCCGTATGGGTTCTATACGGCGGAAGCTTATGATGCAGTGCGCGTAGTCGCGAATGAAATCGTGAGATGCGGAGAAGATTCGGACAAGGTAAAGGCTTGTCTCTACGACCTAAAAGGGTATCAGGGAGTGTCTGGCCTAATATCCTTCGACAAGAACGGTGACGGCGTTCGTCGGTATGTTTTAAAGCGAATTGCTGGGGGAAATATTGTCCCATTTGTTCCTTAGCAGCTGGAGTTTCGCTGATGCTATTTGCTTTGTGTTGACCCGCGAATACTTTAATTTATGGGCAAATTTAGCCTTCCATTGACTAAAGGACCTACCAAATTCAGACTTGTCCCATGACGATGGAGCCAATCGCAAACCGAGAAATGCCTAGGTTGTGGCCCAACACGAATGCGTTCGGTATGTCGATACCGACCATCCGGGAGATTCTCGAAAATCCGACTCTTACTGAGTTCATTCGAGATTCGCTGACAGACGTTTTTGCTCACCTGGTTCAGAGACGTGATCGAGCGAGCGATGTAGTTGCAAACCTTATAGAGTTGGCGCGTTCCGGCGTTTTCCTTGATCAGTACGAAAGCGAAGGTAATCGCCTGCTAATAGACCAGGGCGTCGTATCCGCGATACCGGAAAAGTTAAGCGGGCGCGCCCGTTTGATCCACTCGCAAGTCATTCCGTGGATTATAGGGGATCGACTCTGTGATCTCGGTTGTGGTGATGGGCGTGTGGGGGAGATGGTGGCTGCTTCAGACAGGAGCGTTGTCTTAGCAGACGTATATCGACACTCGCATGTGAGCAGCACAGGACTCTCGTTTTACGAATTTAGCCAGGGTAGTGACGTTCCCATCCCGACACGCTCGGTAGACACCACATTACTTCTTACGGTGCTTCATCACGCCGACAGTCCGGTATCTCTTCTGAAGGAGGGGATTAGAATCACACGCCCCGGTGGTCGCGTAATCGTCATTGAATCAGTATTTGGGATCGTAGATGGCGTAGCGGGCGATGCCCGGTCAGCTGCCTTTTGTTCGTTGACAGCGGAGGAACAGCGACATTCGAATATTTTTTTCGATCACCTTTATAATCGTGTCATCCACTTTAGCGCCGACCCCAGGGGCAAAGTTAATGTCCCATTCAATTTTAATGTCCCCACGCAGTGGGAGATTCTTTTGGCGGAGACTGGTGCGCCCCAATCCTATTTTAAGCACTTAGGTGTGGATCAACCGCTTGTCCCTGAGTACCACACATTACATGTGGGAACAGTTCGGTAGATTTCGTTCTAGACGACGACGCTCGACAGCCGTATCCGGAGCGGGATATTGGTCATACCGGCCCTCACCAGCGCCAGAATCGATATCTCTGACTTCTAATGTAACCGTCCATTTTCCTTGTTTCACGAATTTTGCACCGCCCAAAGCTGCATGCGAAGGGTTTACTGCCATGCGTTGACTGACACACGGGCGTAAACTCCGACTTTCACTACGCTTTCTTACGCAGCTCTTCTTGCACGATGCGGCGCACCCTCTCTTCTGATAACCCTTTAACCTTGACGCTAGCCGGTGGCTTATCAAAGAACATGCGAAGCAGAGCATTCAGCACCGACTGATACTTCCCTCCGCGCTTTTTTGCGTAAGCTTTTAGCTTTATGAGGACATCTTCATCAATTAGGGTCGTGATGCGCACTTTTACGTTTTTTGGCGCAAATTCATCCTCTGTAAGCTCGACATCGCCGTATTCGATATTTTTATTATTCTTGGTAGTCATTCCATGCCTCCAAAAGAACTTTCTTATTTTGTTTCACATACGCAACGATTTGCCTCAATGCTCTATGCGAGAAACCTTTCGAGTAATAGCACCTAAAATCATCGAGCCGAATCTTTGCCTCAGCATTTGGCCCAATCACGTGCACGTGTGGAGGGTTATGATCCTTGGGGTAAACCCTCATCTGCAAGTTGCTGGTCCTGATGATCGTTGGCGACATAACAATATGTATAATATATATGTATACAAATGCAGATGCAAGCCGAATCCGGCGGCGTTGTTGAAGAGGGTGAGAGGGGAGTAGGGCCTGATCGCGCCGGCCGAAACCGCCCCGGTTCGCACTCCGGATACGTGGCTAATCCAACCAAGCCCCATAACTAGTTGATGTCATTCGTTGTGACGGA
>JBGSNS010000192.1:0-51669 GCA_041739515.1 Bdellovibrionota bacterium | reverse complement strand
ATAACGCCACCTTATAAATGTTCGGTAACGTATTATTTGAGGTTTCGACCATCAGATTCGGTGCTCTTCGGTAACCTTTTTTATGAGGCGCATCGGTTCTTTATCCAAACTATGGATGCGGACACTCCGGGATTGCACCCTCAATACCTTGCGTTGTTAATTGACCACCTACAAAGAGATGGCTACTCCAAAGACTTCTATCGTCAATGTGGGAGATTTCCTCTTCCAGATCTCCGTAAATATCCGCTTTTGCATGCCATGGATTTTCTTTGGACTGATACCATCCGTGCCATTTCGGAAAATTCCGATTCTGCATGGACAGCCGGAGCTGGAATACTCGTCTCTGCAAATGCTCACGCGTCCGCTGGCGGGGTTTTCCCGTTCCGCTTTGCTCGTGGAGTGGACGAGGATCTTCGTATCGGCATACACGCCCGCGCGCTTCGTGGCATTGGTGAGACTCAGGGGCAAGGCCAGATTGAAACTCCCCTTTTTGAAATCGATCCGCGTCGCGTAGTTTTGGTCATTGGAGATCTGCTGGAGACTTTGCGTGAGCGGAATTTCGATGGTAACTCGGTGTTGACTCGAGATCTGCATGATATTGCCACACTTTTAAAGTCGTATTTGGATTTTAATTCGACGGAGATTCGCGGACAAAATTCTCCATGCGAGGCTGATCTTTCTTGGCTGACCGACGCGGACTCATTTTCAAGGAAAGTTCCGTTTCATGTCATAGAGATCATAGCAAACTCGTATCGTGAGTTGGTCAGAGTAGAGCTGTCGCTGGATATCGCGAAACGCACACAGCCATTCGCGGCAAGCCTCTACAAATATTTTGCGAGAGGTAACTGTGCCTACTCAGTGATGCGCGGGAAATATAATAATTTGGAACTTGCCGCTACCACAGGGGGAATACGTCGAGCAGAGGCCGTCAAGCCGGAAGAATTGCGTAGTATCTTTGATGCCGCTAGCGACAAGGCAACCGTTTTGATGGCTCAAATCCTGCGCGCAAGAGGGATTGAATGCACGACCCATGCGGTTGATTCATCTGCGCCGGGGCGAAACCCCGGAGATACCATTCCTTCGGCGATTCGGATCACGGCAACTGACGGATACAGAGAGCATCTAATTAGTTTACTAAGTTAAGCCATCATTCGGTATAGCAATTTGGATCAAATGCGAATTGCCCTTGCAGCCAGCCTACGACTTCATTTGCTACGCGATTTGGTAAAAATTGATGATATCGATTTTGCAAATGCTGTTTTTGTTGATCGGTCATATTTCCAAGACCGGTGTCTTGGAAAAGAGGCAGATCTTCTTGGAGTGCCTTAGCTAGCGATTCTCCGTGAAGTTTTGTTGCGGCGATTCTAAACGCATCCAACGGATCGTAGCTCTCTGATTGAGCGTAACTCATCGGCAGCGTCGCAAGTGGAATCTGAGAGAGCCAAGGCTGCATCATTGGATTTACTGAATGACCACTTAGATATTGAGCCAGACTTCCGGGTCGGTTTCGATACGCCCGTAGATGCAAGAACAACGACATGTTCTTATCGTCGTTCACCGGATAGTTATCCCAAAGAAACGGTTTTCGTCGCATCAGGCTTGTGATCCATTCAAGGTGATCAACAGGGTACTCTGCGGAGCAGATTCGGGGACCAGTCCAAAAAAAATCAAAACGTGGGTCAAGCGCCTGTCCAAGGTTCTCTAAATATGAGCTCGGAGCTTCACCAAACAGTTTAGAGAGGACTGGATCGAGAGAATAGTAGGTTGGGCACAAAATATGTCGCTCAGCGGTACTTACGGCGGCAACATCATCTGCGATTCGAACCTGCAGTGAAGCGAGGTCTTGAATGTCCCCCTGCATATCATCAAAGAGAAGGCAGAGGATGGATGGCTTTAATTCTTTAGAGATCAACTCGACTTTAGATCGCAATATTTTTTGCGCTTCACCGCCATAATCCTTATAAATTTCATACGGACTTAATCCAATTCCAAACTTAAGTCCTACAGCGGAGCAGATCTTTGAAAGCGTGCGTAGTTTGTTCAGCTCTTGATCGGGCCAGGTTTCACCCCAAGATTTGCGAAGATATTTATCTGCTTTCGGCGCATAAATAAAAAACGCATATCCACTCGCACTAAGCCACGAACAATATTCTTCGCGGACCTCCCAGGACCACGGTTGCCCGTAAAAGCCCTCTATCACACCGAGAAATGGGGAAGGATTATTTTGCATTTTTCTCCTCTATCATTACTGGTCTCCTGACTTGGTTCGGTAGACTAGGAAATTAAGAGTTGAGGATCCAGTATTCGCCCGTGGTAAGCAATGCAAGCTCCTTGGCCCATGACTCGCAACTGATTGCACGCTACAATCGTTGTTATGCTTCTATGTTGCGGCCAAGCGTTCATTGATCGGGTGTTTTACGTTACGGAGGAGCAGTTGCGTGCCGTCGGCGTTATTCCTGGAGAACGCAGGCTAGTTTCGCCCGCAGAATCAATAAGTCTGTTAGCGCAGTTAGGGGCGACATCGTTTACTGACGTTGGGGGAGGAGCGTCCGCAAATTCTCTCGCGATCTTCGCTGCACTCGGGGGCAAAGCTCGATTTATGACTTCAATTGGAGCGGACGATTTGGGCGCTACGTTTAAGGCGGATCTCGAAACCACCGGCGTTGAAGTTTATCCGGAGATTCTTGCAGCGCATCAAACCGGACTGTGCCTAGTGGCGGTGAGCGAAGGTGGCACGCGGACGATGTTTATGTCGCTCGGTGCGGCAACGCATCTAGATTGTAATGCAGCTCAGTTTGATGACCTCGCAACAGGGGATTGGGTCCTGGTTGAAGCGTATAATTTCTTTAGTTCAGCCCCTCAGTTGGTGGAACGGATCATTGAAAATGCGAAGTCTCGTGGTGCATCTGTAGCATTTTCGCTTTCCGATCCCGGAGTTGTTCAAGCTAAGCGGGAGAACTTGTTGGCGCTTATCGACCGAATCGATTTACTAGTTGGTAACGAAGCCGAGCATGATGCACTCGGGATTAAGGATCGTGTGCTGCCAAGTACCCGAAGAGTGGTCTCACACGGAAGGAATGGCGCCTCGCTGCTTGCTGCAGGGAGTAATTTTTCAAAGATACAAACTGTTCCGGCTATTTCAACAAATGCGATCGATACGACCGGCGCTGGGGACGCGTTGTTCGGGGCATTGCTATACGGAGAGTCCATTGGGCTTTCGTCCATGGAGGCGTTGCGACGGGCCTCGCGCGTTGCGGCAGAGGTGGTTTCGGTGACGGGTGCTAGGCTCTCACCCAACCGGGCACACGCTGTATGGAGCGTTACTGGTTAACCAAACATTCGCACGTTTCTCGAACCTATTGAAATTATTACGATAGTTGGAGAGATACTCGACAAGATTTTGCGACTGGATTCAAAGCTAACCAAATGCTAACAAACGAGGGGTGTCGGCTTTGAGGGCTATTTCGCCGCTCTTAGTTGCGCACAGTTTGGGGCCAAGAACTACCGGGTGGCGACTTTGGATGTGCCAACTCATGCCGAAAGGCTGTCCCTCAAATTCTATTTAACAATGATTTCTTAGTGGTGTAGGTCAGTGACAAGCGCTGAAAGGGTCGAGTCGTCTCTAAACCAATCCGGAATCCCGTCCGGTTTAGGTCAAGCAGCAATCATGTCTGCGAATTTTTTGGATTCAGCAGATTCTGGCCTTCGTGATGTTTGTGGCCCCAGAGGTAAATTAACCCAATCCATCACTCACTTTCATTCGCTACCCTCTCTTGGCGAGCACCTCCTAGCTGACTTTGAGCAAAGAGCTGTTTCTCCACATGAGCTCCAGTTACGTTCTGCTTTTGTAAGATCAGAGGTTCGGGAACTTTTGGCGCTTCCTGAGAACAAGCTGACTGTGATCGTTCCGCTGATGCCGCGCGATGTTAATGCTGAGAACGGAAAGGTTATCAGGACCATAGCAGCTGAACATCGAAGACTTTTGGCAGAATCCGGGAACACGATTTCGTTTCACTACGTGTTTAACGACAACACTATTATTCGCGGCATAAGTGAGCAGATCGATATTTCACAAACGCTCACAAAGCTAACGGAGCACTTCAATCAATTCTTAGTTTTCTTCAAGGAGAATTGTTGGGGCGATCCCGATCGACAGATCGATCCAGGGACGTTGCGTTCATGCTTTACTTTTACCAACATGAACGATGAAGCGGTGCAGGAAGCACTTGTTTCAGAAGGGCGAACGAGGGGGTGCGGGCAGATGTGTCGCTCGTTACCAGGAAAGGGTAATGCGGTTGCCTTAGGAGTTGCTGCATCTCAAGAATTACATAGAGCAAAGATAGTTTTGATACATGATGCGGATATCCGAAATTTCGCGGAGATTCCCTTAATTCCCTCTTTGGTACTACCGATTCTCGAACACTCACAAATCGCAGCAACCAAAGCTTCATTTGTTAGGCTTAATGCCGGTAAGTTAAACGGGCGCCTTACGCGTGGTTTTTCTGATCCGATTATCAAGGCGATGGCGGAATATTTCGAAGATCGCGCTAATGAGACGACCTCCGCAACGGTTACCGAAACGGCAAAGGTGGTTCGGGCAATGGCTGAATTTCGTTATCCGCTGAGCGGAGAAATAGCCATCAGAGTTGAGCATCTAGCAAAACTCCAAGTGCATCCGAGTTACGGACTTGAATCTCGCATGTTAATCGAGTGGGGAGAAATGGCTGCCCGCGGAGGGGTGCCTGTCGGATGCGTTGCCATTTCGCGCTACGAGCATCATCACAGCCCAATGGGGACCAGCACGCCAGGATCGTCGTCCACCGGACTATTTAGAATGCTTGAAGACGTATATGACGGACTCGTTCGACCTTTGATTGAAAACGGAAGAGCTACGTTGCAAGACTTCGGCAACTTCGATTTACCGAACTGCATTATCGATCGCGCTGCGAAGATCCGTAACGAGCACCTAATCGCACAGGTCGAAGAGATACGAAGCGCAATTCGGACGATGTGTCGAGCGCAAAATTTTGGGTTGGATTGGGCGATCTCGACGATTAATGGCCGGCTCGGGTTGAGTCCGGAAGGAGAGCAGGGGCAGAATAGTATATCGGACGAAGCCTATCTAGAGGCCCGAGAGCAGATGTGTTTTGAATTCGGGTTTCCGCATGCGCTTGTGGACGCAGTCCGACTTAAATATCAGCTCATCGGCGAGCAGAAAGATGCTGGTCTGCTGCGTCGTTTTGTAGAGCTACTCGAAGCAGATGGTGTTAGGATAGGAAGTCGGGCGGCCCTCTTGATTCCCCCGTTTGTGGAGGACGTTACGACCTTTGTCGCTGCGCGGATGAATGGAACGTTAGTGAACCAAGATACACACCATCGGAGTGTGCCGCTTGGCCATCGCACGGCGGCTAACCAGGGATAGAAGGTACTAAGCAATGGTCGGTATTTCCTCAAGTCGTGGTGGGCCACAATTATCTGAGAATCTAACTGCTCAGCGCGACGAAGCGGTCATGGCTCCAGTAGTCGACGACCTTCTCCGGTTACACCCCTTTTGCGAACTTCCAAAATCCAGTGGCGCTATGGAGCATTTCGGACTGATGCAGTGCTTGTCCGGTATCAAATTCATCGGATTTGATGTTTACGATACCATATTAAGTAGCTCAGCAATCGAGCCTGGGCATATAGAGGCGACTCCGCGAAGAAGTGACATACCTTCAGTCATCGCAGAAGCGTGGAGATATTGTGCGAATTCTGAGCTGCCAAAGGGAATTGACCCCGACGAGCTCTGGTCGGATTTTAAACGGATCGAGTCGGAACAAAAGAGATCGTTTGTGAATCGTGGTGAGACAATCTGGCCCGAAATGGATGCCATCGGAATTTGGGGCCAGTTGCTTGCTCCGCATAGCGAGTTTTTTGGGCAGCGTACAGCGTGGGCTAAGTTCGCTGCAGTTTTTGAACTCGGTCGTGCACGATTTTCCCTTGTTCCAGGCGTCGTCGATTTTCTTAGACGGGCTAAAGATAGCGGAATGCATTTAGGCATTATCTCTAATTCTCAGCCTTATACTCCCCCGATTCTTGAGAAGGTATTTAGCCGTACAGTTGACGCGGCAACGAGCGATGGGCCACCAGGCGGTATAAACATGGAGAGCTTCTTCCCAGACGCGCAAACACAGCTTTACTCCCATAGATTAAGCTGCGAGGGACGATTTGTTATGAAACCAACCGCTGCTCTCTTTCGTGAATTGCACATTCGGGCATCGGCATCTATCGCAGGACTTAGACCTGAGGAAATGCTTTTTGTCGGCAACTGCCAGACCAATGATGGGGCATCGGCCACCGCCGGGATGAAGTTTGCGTGGTGTAAAGTTGATCCGCAGCGAGCCCGCTCCGGTGTAGATGCGCCGCTACCTGATGTAGAGTTTAGTTCGTATGCGCAGCTGGCTCTCGCACTTGGAATTTAAGATACTTTTGGCACGTGTCCGTCCCCTCTGGCGTCCCAAGCAGGAGACCTATCTGACATGCGCTATCCGTTCACTCGACTACGCGCACAAGAATGCTCGTCCTTGATGTTAATTAGCGCATAGGGCTAAATTCTTACCTATGCAATCAGTCGATAGTAAAAAAATCGAAAGCTTAAGACAAAAAATAGAGTTTCTCTATCCAGATCACGACGCAAGCTTAATCGTTAAAGAGCTAGTTTCCGTACTCGGAATACATACCTCCCCAAATTATTCCGGCAAGAAATCGAAAGGTCTATGGGATCAGGCCACCAGCGTTCTTATTACATACGCAGATAATTTGAATCAGAATGGCAAGCGACCACTGCAAACACTAAAAGAGTTTTGTGATAAGGAACTTGCGGGGGCGTTTAGTCATATTCACTTACTTCCCTTTTATCCATGGACCTCCGATGATGGGTTTTCCGTGCAGGATTATTCAGGGGTTGGCGCTGAGTTCGGCACCTGGGACGATGTTTCCAAGTTGAGCGAACGTTTCGCACTAATGTTTGATCTCGTTCTCAATCATTGCTCAGCTAAGCACCAATGGTTTCAAGATTATTTAGCGGGGAAAGAATACGCACTAAACTATTTTATCGAGGCCGATCCGAAGATCGATTACTCTCAAGTGACGCGTCCGCGCAGTTTACCCCTTCTAACGGAATTTGCGACGTCACGAGGACCTCGCCATATTTGGACTACTTTCAGCGCCGACCAAGTCGATCTAAATTTCAAAGAACCGGGTGTATTGATTGAACTAGTTAGGGTCTTGATGCTTTACCTTAATAGGGGAGCGAAAATTATTAGATTTGATGCGCCGACGTATCTTTGGAAGGAACTTGGAACCACCTGTGTATCGTTGCCCCAGACTCATAGCGTAATGCAAGTGTTTCGTCAGATAGCAGAGATGTCCGCTCCGGATCTTATTGTTCTGAGTGAAACAAACGTTCCTCACTCTGAGAATGTTAGCTACTTTGGAAACGGCAATGAAGCTCACATGGTGTACAACTTCGCGCTCCCGCCACTTCTGTTACACGGGTTCGTCACCGAGACCTCCCAGTATCTTAATGACTGGGTTGCGAGCCTTGGGTCTGTCCCGGCGGGGTGCACATTTTTAAATTTTACCGCCTCGCATGACGGAATAGGTGTTAGGGGAATTAAAGGGATAACTCCGGACGAAGATCTTGATCGGTTGGTAGGGTGGGTTAACGAGCGGGGCGGTCGTATCTCGACGCGGCGAGTATCTGATGGCTCAGATATTCCATACGAATTGAATATTACTTACTTTGATGCGCTGGGTTCTACGAAAGACGAGACCAGTGAATTGCAGGTCCGCAGATTTATTGGCTCTCAACTGACGGCGATGGCGCTACGAGGCATCCCGGCGATCTATTTTCAGAGTCTCATAGCAGGGCAGAACGACTACGAAGGGCTTAAGAATAGTGGCAGAGCGCGCTCTATAAACCGGCGTAAGTGGTCAGACAAGTCGCTCGCTGAACATCTAGATCTATCATTCTCATCGCGAATCTTTTCAGAAATTAAGACTGCGCTTCGTGCACGCAAAGAAATCCCTGCTTTGCATCCGGAGGCTGAGCAGCACACATTGAATCTTGGAAGCGCAGTCTTTGCAATCGAGAGACGTGCAGCTGACTCACATTTTCTGCATGTACTAAATCTATCATCGCAGAAAACTGAAAAAATTAGTCTTCCTGAGGGAAATTGGAAAAATCCCCTTGTTGGTAAGATGGTCAGTGGCTCGATGGATCTTTTGCCGGGGGAAGCAGCGTGGTTAGTCGAAGGCGCCTAGTATTATCGGTTGCGATATGATTATTCGGAGCGATGTAAGTTCGTGAATGTACTCATCGCCCCTAATGCTTTTAAAGGATCGCTGTCCGCGGGCCAGGTTTGCGAGTTGATCGGTAATGTTTGTAGGTCGACTCCGAATGTAGTGGTGAGACAACTCCCGTTGGCGGATGGGGGCGATGGAACCCTGGATGTTTTAGCGCAAATCGTTCCAAACTCGCAGATTGTGACGCTTCAGGTGTGCGGTCCGTTTCCTGACACCAAAGTGAACTCTAGATATTTATGGCATGAGAGCACGAAAGAGGCGTTCGTGGAGATGTCGCTTGCTAGTGGGTTGGCCCTTTTGAAAGGGCAGCGTGGAAATCCGGAGGAAACTACAACTTATGGAACCGGCGAGCTGTGTCTCGATGCCATAAAGCGTGGGGCTAAAATATTGCGAATAGCAATTGGAGGTAGCGCAACAAATGATGCCGCTATCGGCGCATTATCGGCGCTAGGTTGGAAATTTCTTGATAGCGATGGAAATCCCGTCCCGGGGATTGGGAAAAGCCTGATTAAGCTTAAAACCTGTGTTCCTTCACCCCTAATTCTTCCACGGGTGCAGATTCTTTGTGATGTCAATAACCCGCTGCACGGTTCGAACGGCGCAGCGTACGTGTATGCTCCTCAGAAGGGTGCCGACCCCGCAATGGTCGAGCGACTCGATTCCGGATTAAGAAATTTTGCGGAGATAGCGAGTCGACAGCTTCATCGGGAAATTAATGTTCCTGGAGCCGGGGCAGCTGGAGGATTTGGCGGGGGGGCTGTATTGGGCCTCAACGCATCGTTGGTGTCAGGCTTTACAACCGTTGCCGAGATGGCGGGCTTAGATCATCAAATCGATTGGGCAGATGTGGTTATTACTGGGGAAGGACGGATTGATAACCAGACGCTTCAGGGAAAGGTGGTTGGGGACGTTCTTAGGAGATGTGTATTGAAACTCAAGCGAATTGTTATCGTCGCTGGCAGCGCAGAACCGGGCCTCGAACTTCCAGGAACAGCCCAACTGCTTGAGCTGGCGCACGGAGAGGAGGAGGTCATATACGCGATAGCAAATGCGGGCAAAGTCCTTTATGAGGAATTTTATGCGTATTGGCGGAGCAAATGAACAAACTCCTCTATAGTCAGGCTACAACTAACACTTATCTAACTAAAAACCCCCTAGCTAACGGTTGAGTATCGTTACATTTTCAAGGAAAGTCCGCTTCCCTGATTTGTTTAGTGTTTTGGTAGTAAACACATGACTGGTACCGCCCAAGCTGATAAATTGACCCCTTCGGTACGTCCTCAACCCGCGGATATGTTTAACCACTTGCGCATTCCAGTCCCAGAGCTCGACGGCGTCGATATCGGTGCTAACGCGCGACGAGCCGGTGAGAGCGCACGAGGGATATTTTCTCAATGCTCGAACCCAAGGGTAACCCCTGATTTTATCGATCGCATCGGGGTTGTTGGTGCGGGTAAATATGGCACTGCTATTGCCGACCTGCTTTCTGTAGCTGGCAATGACGTAGCAATTTTTGCTCGAAAACCCACCGTTGCTGAGGATATTTCGAAACATCATCGCAATACTGAATGCCTAGGCGACAGACCGCTATCCCGGGAGCTTTG
The DNA here is from genome assembly GCA_041739515.1 of Bdellovibrionota bacterium. Taxonomy (GTDB): domain Bacteria; phylum Bdellovibrionota_C; class UBA2361; order UBA2361; family UBA2361; genus JBGSNS01. The sequence goes on along the minus strand of JBGSNS010000192.1, from coordinate 41,719 downwards.
GGCTTCCTCAAGTCGTGGAATAGCATTGACGGATCGTGGAATTATCATGCTCGCGGTGCCGACTATGGCGCTTGAGGATCAGATTAACTCGTTAAAGCCTCATCCTGATTCGATCGTCGTAAACCTCGCCAAGGGGCTAATCATAAAGGGCTGGCGTCCTAATACGGAAATGGATGGCTACCGAAACGGACCACCGAAGGGGTCTGAGGTTTTTTTACCTCTTGAATTCATGCGCGCACATCCGAATTTTGAGTTCGTGAAAGCTCTCTGCATGGTAGCCGGACCGGGATTCGCAGAGGAATTAAAATCCGGTAATGCGTTAGATTTATCCGTGGCTGCTCACTACCGGGATGCCGCAGTTGCTCCCGACCGGGCGCAAGAAAAAATAATGGGCAGACAGGTGGCCGCTCATGTAGCCCAGAAGTTTAATAGGGCTGAGGTGACAACTGAGCTCACTACGGATCACGTAGGGGTTCAGATATCTGCCGCGATGAAGAATGTTATCAGTGTTATGGTGGGCGTATGCGACGGCCTCACCCTAGCCCATGGCGATAATTCATTCCCTCAAAACCTGCGAGAGAAGATAATGCGCTTTGGTATGCAGGAAGCCGGAAATATAATTAAATGGAAGGGCGGAAAACATAAAACCCTTCTAGAGCCATGCGGATATCCTGATCTGCACCTATCGACCAGCTCCCCAGCAGGACGCAATTACGCTTTAGGTCTCGCGCTTGCTAATGGTGGTCGCGTCGACAAGGTTATTAAGGGATCCGGTAATGTCGTTGAGGGCGCACTCGCCGCCTGGGCCGTTAAGCTACTGACCGATGACAGACCAGGTGTCGGTGGAAGGCCGGGGAAAGCGGGTATTTATACCCCAATCACAAATGCTCTAATCGATATTTTTGGCGGTAAACAATCCCCCTCGGTTGTAATGGATAAACTGCTGAAAGAACTTCGAAAAGTCAGTATGAACGAGATTCATGAATGGCAGTCAGAACATGGCCGAACCGGCGTATACAAACCTGACTAATTCGTTTGATTATACTAACGTTGCGTCCTGCAATATCGTAATTAATTCGGTCGTAATTGATCGAGAGTGGCTCGGCAATCTGCAATCTCGGCGCACTTCTGCCGCGAGAGTAAAAAGTCTGTATGTTTGATCTTGAATCGTTAAAATTATCCAGGGACTCAATTCTCTCAAACCTTAAGACTGAATCAGTCTACGATGTAGTGATCGTAGGCGGAGGAGTTCACGGGGCCGCCACCGCAAACTTCGCGGCTAGGCTGGGCATGAAAGTGGCGCTTTTGGAGATGGACGATTTTGCCGCTGCCACCTCAAGTCGCAGCTCTAAGATGGCTCATGGCGGGCTTCGATACTTAGAGATGCTCGATTTCCAGCAGGTATTTGAGGGGATAAAGGCGCGCGAGGAATTATTCGAGCAAGCTCCGCATATCGTAAAGCCTGAACGATTTTTAATTCCGATTCCTAAGGGAGATTGGTTTTTTAAGTTAAAACTTAAAGTGGGTCTTTTTCTTTACGATCTGCTCGTAAAAGATCCCAAGCATAAGCATCGCTGGATACCAAATTCCAAATTGACAGAGACTGGGTTTGGCGCGGATGCAGCCAACCTTGAAGGGTGTTTTGAGTACACAGATGGGCTAATGAACGATAGCCGTTTAGTCCTAGAGCATATCCTTGGCGCGCGATTAAGCGGTGCCATTTGTTTAAATTATATCAAGGTTGATCAGATCGAGAGACGCTCCGACATTTCGACTCTTAGCTGTAACGATCAGGTTTCGAAAGAAACATTTCATCTAAAGGCGCGGCTTGTGATCAACTGTGCTGGGCCGTGGGCTACAAAACTTCAAGGAAAATCTGATTCAGAAAATCCGCTTGCTGTGAAACTTAGCCGCGGTGTTCATGTAATATTTAATAAGCCGTGGAAAGGCCCGAGTTTGTTTCTTCCGATGCCAGGCAAGGCTCGATACTATTTTGTTTGGCCACATCCCGGCGGCACTATGATCGGAACCACTGAGCGCGACACCGAAGTTGCAGAGATAGATCCGATGCCGACCAAATCAGAACTCGACGAAATATTTGGCCGGATAGAGAAAGATCTCCCAGCTAGCGGACTTTCCCGAGCATCGGCGCACTACGCGTTCGCTGGCATCCGCACGTTGCCCATAAGGAATTCAGCAAATAATTCAGCGACTATCTCTCGCAAACATATTTGGAGGTACAACGACGGGATTCTTACGCTCGTTGGCGGGAAATACACGACTGCCGTATGGACCGCTTGGGAAGGTATCGTTGAAGCCGCGAAGATTTTGAATCTAGCGATTCCGGAGGCTGCACCAAGGGAGATTTACCCCAGCAGGATCAGTGCTGAACAAAGTGGCATTCTGGTTGATGAGTTGATTCGATCAGGCATAGGTCGTGACCATGCTCGTCGAATTGTTCCTCGTTATGGAACACGAGCCGAGGAGTTTTTGACTAACCCTGCGTGGCGGGAAGAACTTTCTTCGCAGCTTCTTCGTGGCGAGTTAGATATCGCAATTCAGTTAGAGCAAGCAGTTACGGTAGAGGATGTGCTGCGCCGCCGTCTTGACCTTGAATATCGTAGTGGCAACGGACTGAAAGAGTTGTCAATTGTTGCTGAAAACCTGGGGTTACCGCCAAACAATACTATGTCATCTGGTTATGAAAAGAGACTTCACGGAATTGCACAAGCACTTGCCGGATCGACGGAAAATTCGAACTGCTCGGATGTTTCAGCCCTAGGGCGATCGAGTCAGCGAGTTCAATCAAGTACCTGATGGGTTTGCACGATCGTTGAATCGCCGGTGTAGGTAACTAGGTTAAAAGCGGGCGGCGGGGTTTTAACGAAGGCTATCTCTTTTGTGCTAGGCCAGGTTTCAAATTGATGGGTGGTGCTCGGTCCGCTCTGATAAAGAATCCCATCCTTGACCAATGAGAATCCCCGATGAACATGGCCGGAAAAAACGCCCCTTATACAACCTGGCGAGAGCGAAAGAAGTCTGCGATGTAGTTTATCTCCATTGGCAAGCATCATCTTCTCGTCCATCCATGGGACTGATAAAGGGATGGCTGGATAATGAAGGAAAATAGTCAAGGAGTGTGGCTTGGCCTCAAGCTCCCGATCTAGAAAAGCGAATTGCTCATCGGTTAGCTCCCCTTGCCAAAACGGCTGCAAAGTCGGCGCATCTAATGTGATGAATCGGTGCTCTCCATGGGAAAATCCGTACGATAAAACGCTCGAGTTCTGAGATACGGAATCTATCTCTAAAGATGGAACGAATTTTCGCAACATCATAGAGCTATCATGATTCCCGGTCACATACCTGATGGGCAGGTTAATTCTGGCAAAAATCTCCGAAATCAGCCTGTACGACTCTTCGTCGGGATCGGCCGCTACGTCGCCGGTATGGATTACAAAGGCGGGCTTAAAGGGTAAGGCACAAATGGCATCGACGACTTGCTCCGCTGATTTGGCCGGGTTTACCCCACGCAGCTCAAAGTCTCGGGTAGGGCCGATATGGGTGTCCGAGATGTGAATGAAATGAAGAGGTTGAGTCATGCGAGCTTCAACGCTAACAGAAACCGGGACGAATGAGAATAAAAAGCACCACGCCCTAAGCTCGGTGGATGGCGAGAGTTAAGCTTTCCGTTAAGATTTGGTTAGCGATTTTATTAGCGATTTTGTTGCTGATATAGTCGGTGCCATGAAAGCATCTCAAGCTGAGAATTCGCCCACTACGCCTCGTCACTCAGAGGGCGCGCCGGATTTTGCAAACCAAACGATACAGAATCGTCCAGATGGTCGGCTTGTTTATCTTGAGAGTAAGCTTAGGGACGATCAGCCGATCGTGGTGATCATCGCAGGACAATCGTCTGCTGGAAAATCGATTATCCTGTCAAACGCCGAAACACTCGGAGCGATTTGTGGTGAGCGACTTATGCCGCGAAAGGTCCGTGCAGGGGATACAGGTGGTGACAAGGTGTGGTCTCATCACATGCTTGAATATTCTCCGGCGGCCGCAGCAAAGAATCAGTACGTAGGCGATGCTCGGGATTTAACTAGCGCCGATCGTGTATTTTTCGCTGAGCATAAGTATCAGGGTTACTATGGGTTTCCATCTGAATCACTGGTTAGGGCATTTAAAGATCATAACTCGATCGGATATATCGTTGGTAGGTGCGAAGAAATTCCGGCGATGATCGAGGGAATCCGTAATATTGCGCCGCTTGCAGCTATCTGTGTGATTCGGGCAGAGGTTCCCTTGAAGGTACTAGCACAGCGTCTTTCCACACGACCCGAAGCTTTTCCGGGCGAGTTGTTAGAGAGAGTGAGTAAACTAGCAGAAATGGCCCATGCTGATGGCCCACAGATTCCTGGTCTGGTTGATATTTATGGCATGCGCTCAATATTAAATTTGTCCTCCGCAGAGGTGTCGCATCAAGGTTTTTCAGAAGAGCAGGTTCAACCCGCAACCCCAGAGCGCATACAAAATATTCTGAAAGAAGAAATGTCACGCGCCAGAGAGCGAGCAAAAGTTCTAGCAACTGATGTCTTATTGGAACGTAAACTTGGTTACGGGCACAAGTTTATTCCAAATGCCCTGATTGATGTTTTGGATAACAACCTTGCCGTGGCGTGTATCGAGCAGGGATTTGTCCCGTGCATAAAAGGAGGGCTCGCGGTCGGGTTGTACCTTGAGGACTCACGACCGGTTTCGCTCGATATAGATTTCACAGCCTGCGAGACTCCAGATCTCGAACGCCGGATGGGAGAGCTTTTGAGGAGTTGTTCTGATCAGCTTGCTCCATTAAGCGACGGTTGGAACAAAAATATTTATCATTGTCGGGGATTTCCCGGCAAAGCGCACAGCCGAAAGTTTCAGCAACTTGTTGAGCTTGATGCGCTGACTATAACTCGAATTCAGCCCAACAATCAGGGATTTTGCTACGTGTTCCCGTTCAATGCCCTAGATCAGTTTCATCGCCGCACCGTGGAACTGCCAAGTGGACGTCACGTTTATTTGTGTCCTCCGGAGGGGATTATCATTGAGAAGCTTACAGCAGGGCGGAGTTATGAGGTTGGGAAATTTGATCTCTTTGACGCCGCTGGAATGCTCGCCAAGCTTCCGCTTGATCCGGCTGGAATTAGGAGACTCTTAGATTGTCATTACTTTGATCCAGTTATCGATAAAGACGTAATCGAGCGTCTTAAGCTCACGCATTTTCACGGCATTTCACAGTATGCTGAAGAGCTCGGTATCTCCGACCCTACAGCACGCGCGGCGCTTAATAGACTAAAGCCTTTTACCGATCAACAGTTGGAGGAAGGCCCCAGAGACGCTCAAGCCTTAACCCTAACGACCCTGAAGCGGTTGGTTCTTATTGATCAACTCCGAGCGTCGTGTGTAAAAATTCGCTCATCACTAAACGATGATGTGGTGATCGCCAACGAGCAAACATCGATTGCGAAAAAATTCGGCGCTACAGAAGTGCTGAGAGCGATGGGAAAGCTGGAGATGCAGATTGGTGAGTTTGCGCTTCATGAGCTGGGCCGATTGGATATATATACTCGAAGGCTCGGAACACCGAAGGAAGATACGGCCAGATTTTTTGGCAGATTGGATGCTCAACGAGCTAAGCTCACCAAAACTCATTAGGATGTTGAGAAAGTCTCCATATTTGCGAAGTTAGGCTTCCGGCAGTAAAGCCAGGAGGCATGAGTTTTATCCTTGCCTTGGACCAAGGCACGACTAGTTCTAGGGCGATCGTCTTTAACTCAGATGGCGCCATCGTGACCTCCGCCCAAAAGGAGACTAAGCAAATCTATCCGCAACCAGGCTGGCTTGAGCACGCTCCAACTGAGATCTGGGAATCTCAACGTGATGTCGCTGTCGCAGCAATTCGTAAAGCAGGGATAGCGACGACTGAAATAGCTGGAATTGGATTAACGAACCAACGCGAAACTACAATCGTCTGGGATCGAAAAACTGGAGAGCCGATCGCAAACGCGATTGTCTGGCAAGATAGGCGTACCAAGCCATTTTGCGATCAAATACGACAAGGTGGATTGTCACAGCTAATTAGCGAGAAGACGGGGCTTGTAATTGATCCGTATTTTTCAGGAACGAAGATTCGTTGGCTACTAGATAATGTTACCGGAGCAAGGGCAAAAGCAGATCGCGGTGAGCTTGCTTTCGGGACGGTCGATAGCTGGCTGATTTGGAAGTTAACCAAAGGTTCTTCGCATGTGACCGATCCGACCAACGCCTCGCGTACGTTGCTCTTTAACATTCGTATGGGGGATTGGGACGATGAATTGCTGCGCGTCTTCGGTATCCCGAAGTCGATGTTACCCAAAGTCGTTCCTTCATGCGGATTTATTGCTAATGCCACAGAAGCGCTTTCAGGAATTCCGATTTCTGGAATCGCTGGAGATCAACAATCAGCGCTCTTTGGACAGATGTGCACAAAGCCGGGAATGGTAAAAAACACCTATGGAACTGGGTGTTTTTTGTTGATGAATATCGGCGAATCTCCGACCGTATCTACGAATCGCCTAATTACCACCGTAGCGTGTCAGACGGGCACCAACCTTACCTACGCGTTGGAAGGAAGCGTTTTTGTCGCGGGCGCAGGCGTGCAGTGGCTACGGGATGGACTTGGAATAATCCAATCGTCATCAGAAGTAGAGGGTTTGGCGAAGTCAGTCGCGACAACGAACGGAGTTTACGTAGTACCAGCATTTTCTGGTTTAGGTGCGCCGTACTGGGATGACGGTGCGCGTGGAATTATTACCGGCATTACCGGTGGGACAACGAAGGCGCATATAGCGCGAGCAACGCTCGAGGCGATGGCGTATCAAACGGCAGATCTAGCTGCTGCAATGAAGCAAGATTTTACGCAGCCACTTTTAGAGCTGAGAGTGGACGGCGGAGCGTCGGTTAATAATCTGCTTATGCAATTTCAAGCTGATTTATTAGGGATTCCTGTTTTACGACCTGTAATTTCCGAAACCACAGCGTTAGGCGCTGCGTATCTCGCCGGATTATCAGCCGGAGTCTGGATGGATACTTCAGAGCTTGAAAGCCAGTGGAAGATTGAGAAGCGTTTCGAGCCATCGATCGGCGATTCCGAGCGAAGATCGCTGATGGATGGATGGCATGAGGCAGTTCGGAGAGCGCGATCTGTTCAGAAGTAAATACGCATTAAGCGACATGCCTCAGCGCCGCTTTCAGTTCCGTAAATTTCGGAACAAACCCAGTGGCGTTTAGTTTTTCCGGCACCACTCGTAAGCTTCCTAACAAAAGCCGTTTTCCCATCTCGCCAAAAAGCGTTTTCACCACGAAGGCTGGAAGTGGCAGCAACGTCGGGCGATGCAGCACGCGTCCGAGAGTTTTTGTGAATTCTCGGTTTGTTACCGGCTCGCCGGTTACAAAGTTGATGGGGCCACTGACGGCAGGAGTCGTAATCGCGTGATAGATCGCTGCGACCACATCATCAAGTGTAATCCAACTCATATACTGCTTGCCGGTCCCGATTTTTCCGCCAAGTCCTAGTTTGAATGGCAGAAGCATTTTTTGTAACGCCCCTCCGCGCGCGGAGAGGACCAATCCGATCCGTGCGAGCACGACGCGTGTTTTATCATTAGCGGCGAGAGCCTCATCTTCCCAGCGGCGCGCAACATCCGCTAAAAAATCTTGGCCAGGCAAAGAGTCTTCCGTGAGTTTTTCATCACCACGATCGCCGTAAATCCCGATCGCTGAGGCACTAACGAATACTGACGGTGGTGAAGAAATCTGATTGATGGTTTTCGCCAACAACCCGGTTGTGTTTACACGAGAGGAAAACAACTTTTTCTTAAATTCATCGGTCCATCGACCGCCAGCAACGTTCTCGCCGGAGAGATTTATCCAAGCATCGAATCCTTCAACCGCCGAGGAATCAAGAACGCCTGCGTCCGGATCCCAGAATATTTCTTGTTCGTTCTTAGGCTTTCTACGAACAAGTCTAGAGACTGAATGGCCCGCCGCTGTGAGGAACTCAGATAGAGCGGTTCCAATTAGTCCTGATGCGCCGGAGATAAGAATTTTCATATGGGGTTCTCCTGGGAGCGCGGAGCGTTGCTCCGCAGTCTAGGGCAGACTTTGCAGACTATATGATCAAAACAGCTTCGTTTAGAAAAAATCTCTGCATATGCCTTGGATAAATTTGGAACGGCAAAGGGGTTGTCTAGACAGCGAGGCGGCGCCTCGCGGTCCCAGGGAAGCGTCGCAGCTACCCCGCAATTTTCTTTGCAAGTTCGCTAGCCATTTTGGAATCATACATCCCGGCGTGCTGATCTTTAAGCATTTTCATCACAACACCGATGTTTGCAGCAGGGTTTGTTGTTTTGATCTGAGTGATTAACCCCTCTAGCTCAGACGAGCTCATCTGCTTAGGAAGAAATTCTTCAATAGTGGCGAGCTCTTCGTTAATTTTTGCAACACCTTCAGGTCGTGACTTCGCTACGAACTCAAGCTCTTCGCGGCGCTTTTTAACTTCTCGTTTAAGGATTTCAGTTATGGTTGCGGCAGGGAGATTCTCCGTTCCGGCTGCAACCTCCTCGTATTGAATCGCTGTTAATACAGCTCGAATTGTTTCCACGCGGACCGCCTGGCGGGCCTTCATGGCCGGAACTAGCGCCTTTTTAATGTCATCTTTCATGCGGCAACCTTTGGGTGAGCGGAGCTGTCTTTATGGTTATTGTCTTTATTGTTCAGGAATTTCTCCAGTTTTCGAGCAGTCTCTGCAGAAATCAAATGCTCAGTTTTGCAGGCATCGATTTCGGCCTGGTCGTGAGAAACACCCAAGGTTTCGGTAAGAAAGGTAAAGAACAGCTGTTTGCGCTGAACAACGGCTTTGGCCAGCGCCTGACCCTCAGGCGATAGCTGAAGGAACCGATTCTCGTCCTCGATAATCAAGCCCTTGGATTTTAAGCTTTTCAGATTGGTCGATGCCGATCCGGTCGTTATGTTGAGGTGCCGGGCTACATCCGTAACACGCGCATAGCCGCGCTGATCTCGAAGTTCTTGAATGGCTAGAATGTGATGAGCTGCGCTGTGGGTTAAATTGTTCTCTTCGAATTGTTTCCAGACATCGAGCATATGATTAACTCCTGAAACTATTCGCCATAACCTAAGGGAATATTTTCTAGTCGTCAATAGAAAGTATTTATCCCAAATGAAAAGTTTGGCATATCAATCAAACATTTGTTAAAGAAACTTTCCTTTTTAATATACATTTGAATTCATTACGTTTTCTTTTAGATCTATCTACTTCATACTCGGCCTCTATGCTCTTTAGAGTCGCCCTTTACCTTCTAATCCTGGCGAGCTTGATCTGTGGCCCATTAGCGAACGCTGCGATCACCGACCCAGAGCAAGGATTGAAAGAGGTGGGCGTTGTGCCGTCGCTTGGACAGCAAGTAGATCTTAACGCTGAATTCATCGACGAACACGGTCACTCCGTGACGCTGGCCGCGTTAATGGTGCCGGGGCGACCGATGATAATTGTACCGGCCTATTACAGCTGTCCGCGTTTGTGTGGGCTCCTTCTAAATGGCGTAGTCGAGCTATTAAGCCAGATTTCACTTCAGCTCGGCACTGATTTTTCCATAGTTACCGTAAGCTTCAATCCTGAAGATACCGTTGAGCGTGCCGCGGCGAACGCGCAAGGTTTTCGAGCGAAGTTGACGGGTCAAAACGCACCTGGAGCTGGATGGCATTTTCTTCTCGGAAGCAAAGAAAATACAAGCGCGTTGATGAAGTCACTCGGGTTTCAGTATCAAAAAGACGGCGAAGAGTTTTCGCACACCGCAGCGATCTTTTTGCTGACCCCAAACGGCGTAATATCCCAGTTTTTTGCCGGCATCTCCTTTCGGCCCAATGATGTGAGGTACGGATTAATCGACGCTTCGCGTGGGGCTATAGGTTCAGCGATAGACCAGGTCTTTCTATTTTGCTTTAATTACGACCACATAGCAGGAAAGTATGTGTGGGCTGCGTTCGGGATTATGCGTCTCGGCGGAATTCTTACACTTTCTTTCCTAGGGTTCCTGATTTACAGACTTTATCAAGCTGAGAGATCCAGAAAGACTAAGGAAGCTGTGCGTAGAGCTGATTTAGGTACGATTTAAGGGTTTAAGGGTTTATTTCTATGTTCCGCTATCTGCCTGAGCAAGCATCGGAGATGGCTCCAAAAGTTGATTGGATCCACAACGTCATTACAGATCTCTCCGTTTTCTTTACCGTAGCGATCGTCGGGTCGATGATCTATTTCGCGATTCGGTATCGTGAGAAGCCCGGGCGTCGACACGACACGCCGCAAATCGAGGGTAGTCATGCTCTCGAACTTATCTGGACGATCGTTCCTACTATTATCTGTATTTTTATCGGCTACTACAGCGTGGCCTATTATCGAGAGCTGCGCGCGGTGCCTGAGCATGCTCTTACCATCAACGCTTGGGGACAGAAATGGAAATGGGATTTTCAGTACACTGATGGAATCAAGCGTGAAGTCACAGGCGAAATGGTAGTTCCGGTCGGACAACCTATCAAGGTTGTGCTTCGTTCCCGCGACGTTTTGCATAGCTTCTTTATCCCGTCGATGCGCGTAAAAAGTGACGCGCTTCCAGGCAAGTTTACGTATGTCTCGTTTACTCCGGTAAAGACCGGAACGTATCAAGCGTTTTGCACCGAGTATTGCGGGAAGGACCATTCGGCGATGTTGGCGAAAGTGAAGGTCGTTTCGCAGGATGAATACGCGCGTTGGTCAAACGACGATAGCGAGCAGAAAATGAAGGGCCGGGTTTCACCGGAAGAGCGCGGAAAACTTTTGTATCAACAAAAAGGATGTAATGCGTGTCATGCTCTCAGCGATACCAAAATCGTTGGACCATCCTGGTTTAAGCTTTTCGGACGTCAAGGGAAATTCACAGACGGAACAGCTTATAAGGCTGATGAGAACTACATAGAGGAGTCTATCTACAATCCGAATCTTCATATCGTAGAGGGCTACGCACCGAATCAGATGCCGGCATATACAGGACAACTTTCGAAGGATGATATCGGAGATTTAATTGCGTTTATTAAGACCATCGATGGCAGCAATGCGAGCGCAGCACCGGTAGCTGCGGTAGCCGTGGCTGTGGATCTCGAGAAGATGTCCCCTGTTGAAAGGGGTAAGTACTATTACGAGAATAAGCTGTGTAAGACGTGCCATTCACTAGATGGCTCGCCATTAGTCGGCCCATCACTAAAGGGCAGCTATGGTCGCACCGTTAAGCTAGCGGATGGTTCTGAAGTCGTTTCGGATGATGCTTACTTGAAAGAATCGATACTCGCTCCGATGGCTAAGGTAGTGGCGGGATATCCTCCGGCTATGCCAGCAGGTCTTCTAACTGAGAAAGAAATTCCGGATCTAATCGAGTTTCTAAAGACTGTTAAATAGAGTTCCAACGAAGAGAATATAGAAGAAATATATGAGTGGACAGCATAATAGTGGACAGGGTGAGGCTAGCACCGGCGAGCCGAAGAATTATCTGAACTGGGATACCAGCATCTGGGGATGGCTAACGACGGTCGATCACAAGCGAATCGCGTTGATGTACCTTTTTTCGATTTTAATCTTCTTCTTCGTTGGAGGATTAGCTGCGTTGATAATGCGCACGGAGTTAATGCACGCTGGCGGACAATTTTTAACACCGCAGCAATACAACGTGATGTTTACGCTGCATGGCGCGTTAATGATCTTTTTGTTCGTTGTGCCAGGCATCCCAGCAACCATGGGTAACTTTCTGTTGCCGCTAATGATCGGAGCTAAGGACGTAGCTTTCCCGAAACTTAATCTGATCAGTTATTATATCTACGTAGCAGGTGCTCTGATCGCATGTTTCGCGTTGATGAATCCGCTTGATCAGTGGGCTGACACCGGTTGGACGTTTTACGCCCCTTATTCGATTGAATCCGGTGGATCTGTAGTGCTGATGACGTTTGCTGCATTCGTTTTGGGCTTTTCGTCCATACTCACAGGGCTCAATTTCGTTGTTACGATCCATAAGCTGCGTGCCCCAGGGATGACCTGGGATCGACTGCCGGTGTTTGTGTGGGCGACTTACGCTACGGCTGTGATTCAAACTCTTGCTACGCCGGTCGTGGGCATTACTCTATTGTTGTTAATTATGGAGCGCCTGTTTGGAGTCGGTGTTTTCGATCCGAAACTTGGAGGGGATCCAGTTCTTTACGAACATTTCTTCTGGTTCTATTCGCACCCGGTTGTCTACATCATGGTGCTTCCCGCTTTCGGAGTAGTAGGGGAGATTATTCCGGTATTTAGCCGTAAGCCGATATTCGGATACAAAGCTGTAGTGTATGCATCCATTGCGATCGCTGCGGTGGGTTTTCTCGTCTGGGCGCATCACATGTTTGTTGCCGGTATCTCTGATTATTCAGCGATTTACTTCTCAGTAATTACTTTCGGCGTTGCGATTCCCACGGCCGTTAAAGTGTTTAACTGGGTTAGCACGATGTATAAGGGATCGATTCGGTTTACGACCCCGATGCTTTACGCGATGGGATTCGTGTTCCTGTTTATGATCGCTGGTACCACAGGAATTTACCTCGCGGTTCTGGCGGTGGATGTGTACTACCACGATACGTACTTCGTCGTGGCGCATTTTCATTACACGATTCAGGGCGGTGCAGTGATCGGGCTGATGGCGGCACTTTATTTCTGGTTCCCGAAAATGACCGGCAAGATGTACAACGACACCGTTGGAAAAATTGCTTGGGTATTCGTTTTTGTCGGATTCAACCTGACATTCTTGCCGCAGTTTAAGCTTGGGATGATGGGGATGCCGCGAAGATACTTCGACTATCTTCCGGAATTCGAGTCGTTGCATACGGTGTCGACGTACGGCGCTTTTCTAAACGCATTTGGATACACGTTCGCTCTGGTTAATCTTCTGTACGCTTGGATCTTTAGTAAGCGAAAAGCAAGCGAGAATCCTTGGGAGAGTCTGAGCCTCGAGTGGAAGACTCCGTCGCCGCCGCCGCATGACAATTTTACAGAGCCGGTGATCGTTACCGAGTGGACTTACGGGTATGGAACTCCAGTTGAGGGTGGCAAACATTAATTATCTGGCACTAAACTTCTAAGGGTTAATTATGTCTCATTCGGACTCAGCACATAGCGACTGGAAATTAGGCGATCCGCCGATCGTTCATCATATGGATAGCCACACCGCATACGACGCGGCGCGGTTAGGCATGTGGTTGTTTTTGGCGACTGAAATTTTGCTCTTCGGCGGATTATTCGCGGCCTATCTGTTTTATCACTGGATGTATTTCGCTGAGTTTCATCACGCAAGTAAATCGCTTAACTGGCAACTCGGAGGTTTGAACACGATCGTACTTTTATTTAGCAGCTACTTAGCTGTGATGGCCGTGGATTCCGTAAAACTCGGCAAGAGCGAGAAGGCGTACAAATACTTAATGGCCACGATCGGTTGTGGATTCATATTTTTAATTATTAAAGCATTCGAGTATCACGCAAAGTACAGTCACGGCCTGTTTCCTGGGATGGATACGTTCAACAGCGAAGCGCATCAGGTCGAATACAAGATGTTTTTCGGTCTCTACTTCTGCATGACCGCATTGCACGCATTTCACGTTATTTTGGGTATGGGGTTGTTGTTATGGGCGGCGCTGAAAGTAAGAGCTGGGCATTTCTCGTCTAAGTACTATACCCCAGTGGAAGTTGGTGCGTTGTATTGGCATTTGGTCGACTTAATCTGGATCTATCTTTTCCCGCTACTTTATTTGGTTGGATAAGCTCAAAAGTTTTTTGTTTCAAGGCAGCGTATGTCGCATTCACAAACCGGTTCTACTTATCACAGTCATGGAGCGCTTTATCTTAAAGTGTTCTGGGCTCTACTCGCCCTCACGGTTATTACCGTGGCTGTCTCCAGGGTGGACTTCGGTACGTGGAATATCGTCGTGGCGATGGTGATCGCATCGATTAAGGCGTTGATGGTTGCTCTAATCTTTATGCATTTAAGCCACGAGGATAAAGTTACCTGGCTTTACGCCATTTTTCCGTTGATTCTTATGGGCGTGCTGATCGGATTAGTATTCTTGGATAATCCGTATCGAGTTAATCCGGATGGAAGTTGGGAGTATCCGCTACCGAAATCAACGGAAGCTGCTCCGGCTGCTCATCACTAACCCGGGACCGCGAGGCGATCTTGTCCGCCGTAGCTTGCTAGGCGGATGCCTCGCAGTCTATGGCGGTGCTTTGTTGTTACTGTTTTTAAACCACGGGCGTTAAAAGTTGAAAGTCGGGCCTTTCTTTGAATAAATCCGTAGCTGCGGGTTGCCTAGACCGCAAGGTATCCGCCTAGCAAGCTACGGCGTACAAGATCGCCTCGTGCTCCATGGTTCCGATCTTTAGTTCGCCGCTCTCATAGCCGGTTCTACAAGCACGTATCCACCGCCCAACACTTGCTTAATAGCATCGATAATCTGAGTTTTCTGATCTCTTCCGCTTGGATCATAAAGTAACCGTCCTTGAGCATCTGAGACCCTAGTCCCACTGTCCAACGTAAAGCTCCGTATTCGAGGCGATTTTTCTTCACCCGTCAGTGAGGGTTCGTCTTGATACGCGTCATTACATTTGGCTTTAAGTTCCGCAGTAAAATCAGCATCAGCACCGGACAAGCTAGGCATAATCGGAACCCACGCACCGCGGGTTGGAGCGACGAGTTCACTGTACAGAAGATTAGAGATAGGAAGCGTAATATCCCCGTTTGGATTGATTAATGCTCCTTGAGCATCAGCAGTCAATACTTCGGTATTAAACCCATTCGTGCAGGAGTCCTTGTCACCATCGCATAGATACGAACTTCCGGTGGCTGATGTGCTCCAGTCGACGAAAGGTATGCCGCCATAGACAGCTTCGCTATTTGTTAAGCACCCGGAAGTCCCACCAGGAGTCGTAGAGGGGCGTAGTAAGTAGTGTGGCTGAACGTTCTTACCGATTAAAATAACGCTGACCGCTATGCTTTTTTCCTGCAGAAGTTGTACGAGAGTTTTATTGTACTTTGAATTGATTAAATTCGTGCTCATCTGTTGAATGGACTCTATGACCGTCTGTCCGATGGTATTTAGGTTCCCGTCACATCGGCGCTTAGAAATGTATTCTCCTAGATCTGCACCGTCGAATTTGAATGGCTGGTTACCTTCTAGGGCATCTTTCTGGTCTATATCGGAAAATTTGCAGTTTGCTATGCCGTCAGTGATCAAAAACACGAGATTCTTCGCAACGGAAGCGGAAGGATTCGCTGCAAGCTCCTCATACGCCTTCCACAGCGTCAGTTGAATATCCGTATTATATCCTTGTCGGGAAAAGAAGGATCGATTCAAGAAATGATAGCTGTTCCCGATCGAATAGCTGCGCCAGTTGTTAGCTGTCCCTTCTTTAACGTTCGTTAATCTAAGAAAGCCTTCGAATGCATTCGACATCGGTTCAACTAATGTCTCACCAGCAGCGCAATCTTCTAGACTTTCATTTCTACAGGTCGTTCGAGCTGACAAGATCGTTTCATCAAATCCCGTAAGAAAAAATCTATCCGCGGACACAGCCCGATCTTTGATAAATTCCATCGCATCGTTAGTGGCATCGAGAACTGATTTTAGTGGTTCAGGATTTGATAAAAAATTATCAGGGTCTCCGGCTTGACCAAAATCAACAAGCGCTGCCGGGTCATCTTCGTTGCGATCTTGTCGTGTTATGAGATCTGTACCGAGAGTTGGATACACCAAACGGTAGAAGGAGCGTGGGCTAGATTGAGAAGGAGTCCAAGAACCTTGACATTGAACTGCGCCATCTGCCTCATTCGGACACTGAGATCTATCAGGGGACGGAGGGCATGCGGGCGGAAATCTATTTAAGGCGTATGATTGACCATTCGCGGTATCCCACCAGCTCCCGTATCCTCCGAAGATTCGCCTGGATCTGCGGCGTTCGAAATCAACGGAACTTAAACTGCCCGAGGTCTCTTCCGACGCATCGGAATCAATAGTTGATGCTCCGAACTCTGCGAATCGTGCAAATTTTAGACAATTTTCACCATTAATTAGAGATGAAAAGCACGCACATTCACCATTTTGGCCTGCCGCATGGCAATCGAGTGCTGCTGCTCGATCAATATCTACCTCATAAGTAAAATAGTAAGCAGACGCTGGTTTAAAGCATGCCGGATTCGTAAACCAATTCGAAGTTGTACAAATCGTAGGAGCGGGATCAATTTTAGCAGGATCGCACACCTCATCGAATTCACCGAATCGGCGATAGGTTTGATCGAGGATTGACGGTGATAGATCCAAAAGAAACAGGTAATTCTGGGGAATCAACGTAGCAATCGCAGAAGCTCCGATGTCGTAGCGGTCCGCTCCGAAGACTCGGCCAAAGATCGTTTTAATCGGATTATCCCGGGACTGGGTGGTCACCTCTATCGCTGTAGCGGCCTCTGTACCATTAGTGACGGGCCTAAAGCATGGCGTCTTTACTGAACCATTCAAGGTACAGGCAGCTCGATCAGCTGCCGCCGCCGCGCTATCTCCTGTGCCTCCCGGGGTCGGAAGTGCCCATACCATTCGTCCAAATTTAATCACGCCTTCGCCATCATTATTCCCCACAGAAAGTTCTGTTTGCGCTGCTGGATCGAACCGGGAGTTCTTACTAATTCTGTTGCTTGCCGCCAATAACGCCTCTCCCTGAGCTTTTGCAGCAGCCTGTGCTGTTGCAAATGGGATACCTGGATTATTCACTGGGGTGGGTGTTTTTAGGACCTCTAGATAGCTCGACATCGCTGCGAGCGCGGCGTTTTGAACAGAAGTTCTCTCCTCCCCTCGTCCACTCTCACCAATTCCTGCATCAACAACAAGCGCTACAAAGCCTAGAAGCACTACTAGAACTATCGCAAAAAAAACGAGGATGGCACCGCGCTCCTGTATGTCGGTTCGTTGGGAGGTGAAGAGATGTTTCATATTGAATTACACCTAGAAATAAATCGAACTATTTAGAAATTGACGTCCTCATCAGGATTACTTGAGGATGACGAACTCGATGATGAACTTCCCGGAGTCGTCCAGGTTGGAGTCGGCGTGGTTGTCGATGTTGATGTCGGCGTCGACGTTGGTGTCGCAGTCGCCGTGACAGTTGGTGTCACTGTTGCCGTTGGAGTGACCGATGGTGTCGGAGTGATTGTTGGTGTTGAAGTAATCGTTGGTGTTAACGTCACGGTCGCGGTCGGCGTAAGTGTTCTTGTCGAAGTCGGCGTGGGCGACGGGCCGGGAGTAATTGTGGAAGTCGGGGTCTGAGTTGGTTTGACTTCCGGTGTGAAAGTCGGAGTCACTGTTGGGGTGTTGCTCGGCGTGGACGTTGGCCTAGGCGTGTTGGTTATCGTTGGGGTGTTCGTAACGGTATGAGTTGCGGTTACCGTTGGAGTAGATGTAACCGTAGGTGTTATCGTACTGGTTGGAGTGATCGTTGCTGTCGGCGTTATTGTTGCGGTAGGCAATGGAGTTTGGGTTGAGGTAAAAGTTGGCGTGCGGGTAGCGGTTGGCGCAGCAATTGCAAACGGTTCAGTAACAGCTCCTTGCCAGGTTCTTTCTCGGTAACCGGAGCCCCTTATAGTGATTCGCTTATTTGGAAATAGCGGAAGAAAGAATTTGAAGTTTATCTCTGTCTGAATTACCACGGGATAAATTTTTGTTGCAGCAGAAAATGTTAGACCACCAGCAGCGGAGCAATGACCGCTAAAACCCGTACTTGGTGAAATGCAAAGCGCTGCAACCGATGGATGATTTACAATTTCACCATTTCCTTGGCCTCCCGATGTTCGCGTGAACTGGTCGAACGGTCGGAGTACCGCGGCCTTAAATGGAACGGTTTCTGCAGCCGATAATGCAGATGAAAACGTAGAATACGAAGCTAAACTTCCACCAATTAATGAGGCCGATCCGAGCCGAACGGCTTCGTTTGCAACCCGCAATCGCGCTTCTTCGAATTTTTGCAATTTATTCAGATCGTCGTCAGTCAAATTATCTGCCCGCCCCAAGTACGTGGCATAAGAATCGAAATCAAGATTACTTATCGTAGCCGCAAGCCGTGCTGCGTTGTTAGCATCCGATTGCGCTATGATAGTCACAGACCAGTACCTCAACGTATCGATCAAGCCGAGCACCAGAAGAATAACCAACGGAAATCCGACAACGAACTCAAGGATCGCACCACCTCGTTGGGCAGTTTCGATCTTGGTGAACGGCTTGGAATTTGCTGGTTTTGATAGCATGGCTTGACCGTAAATCTATGCAGTACGAGCGACAATACTTTATTCAAAGGAATGTCGCAGTGGATAAACGCTACAACCGTGTTCATGACACATTCCGCGATAGCCTTATGGATTCGAACTAGGTACCTCATCCCTTGGCGGTGCATAATCTTGATTGCCACTAAGTAACAAAGATCTCGATTCCGCTGCCAAATAGATAGAAAATGGAAAAACCCTTCCGGTGTATTTACCACCTACCTTGACCCCGATCGTTCCTTTCTTGGCGAGCATCGCCGGATTGTACGGTGGGGCTGGATAGCCACAGTTTAGAGGCTGAGTCTCTCCGTCTGCATCTGTGGGCAAATACTCAGCTGCGTAAGATGGTAAGCCGGTTGAATCCCCGGTATCACAGCGGTTACTAGCTAAACGATCATCGCATTTAAGAGAGAGCACGGATTGGTACTGAGTTATTAGGGCCTCCACCCGGGCTAGGACCGCTATGAGCGCTGGATTGTATCCGCTGGGAGACGGTGTATCCGGGTCCCTTATATATCCAGAGGTATTCACAGAGTAACAAGATGGCGCAGTAAAAGCGTCCTTTTCTAGCTGACTGCCAGATCGCGCTCCTTCATACGCCATTTGCTGAATAATGAGATATTGTTGAAAAACTGCGCCCAGTTCGTAAGTGGTTCCGATTAACATCAATAGAATGGGAATGACCAAGACCGCCTCGACAAGCGCAGATCCGCGTTGTTTGGCCATTTGAATTACCGAAATCCCCATGTCGTATTATATCGGTAGGAGAATCAATTAACGTTAGAGATTCTATGAGAAATTCGAGCTTCTAATGAAAAATACGGGGTGCTCGTAACGAACTATGGGTTGCTACTAGAGCCGCTTGGGGCTGCATGACAGCCTTGGCAGGTGCTAAGCGCCGTTGTGCAGCTTGAGCTAAACTGATTGATATCGTTATGGATTTGAGGCCAGAAGCGGTGATCTGTTGACTCTCTTGCCCCTGCTCCGGTCCAAGTTGCTCTGCAACGCACAGAAGCGTCGTGTGAACAGACTGTTACCTGGGTGAGCTTGGCGGATTTCGCATCACTAAACAGGGAATCAAAATCGCGTGCTTCAAATATATACGAAACTTGCGCTTCGCCGTTAGCGCAGAATGCAACGTTTGAGATTTTAGAAGAGCTTGTCATCGAAAAGCCCGCATTGGGATCCTTGCGAGGAGCAGGACCGACGAAAGTATCTGCTCCGGGACAGAGCGATCCAAAAAGCCCCGTAGATTGATCGTGTTTCAGTTGAAGAAAATACGTTGTCGGAGAACTTGCAGAACTCGCTCCGCCACACGAGTTCGTTGATAACGTTAGATTAAACCTCCACCAGCCGGAGTAGTTAGGATTTACGAGAGATTTAACACCGATTAACCCAGCACGGCGCGCAGCTTTAACAGATGAGAAGCAGCGGTAATTCTCCCTGGGATAATAAATTTCGCCGCGTTTTTCAGCTATTAACTTCGGACAAACGGTTTTGGTTGGAGCAGCCAGAGACGGGATCGCCGATAGGCCGAAAATGAAACCGACTATTAGCATTTCTTTGAGCGTGCTCCGGTATCCCATTCGAGCAATCCTCTATGTGCACGCCGTCTGGGTTCTCGGAACATCAGCCAGTAAGCGCTCGTTATAAGCATGGGTGCGTGATGCTTGTCGGAGATAATTCGGCACGTGTCTACGTGCCGCACGATTAACCCTTTGCCATAGCTTGAGAGCATCGATGGTCATTTGTCTTAGTGATTCACTGTTGCGACGGTATTCTTCAATAAATGCTCGGTTAGACACAGAGGTACAAAAGGTAGTGTTTGTACAGCTAGTGGAAATACGTGGAATCGTCCACGACAATGTCCAATTTCTAATCTGCAGTGCGTGTGCTTGCTTGCGACCAGCCGCAATGGTTCGACGAACGGACCTACTGCGTGTTGAACGCCCTATCTTGTTATAGATATTTCGCAGCAGGGCTTCTTGGGTCTTCGCTGATGCATCCATCGTTGAAAGTATAAGGGTTATATCTCGTTGCGTGCAGCTTAAGCACGAATTGCCATCACCATTACAGACGTTGCAACGATCGAGCACTGCTGCACCGTTGATGATACCCATGCAGTCAGTACAAGAGGAATTATCACCCCCACAAACACCGCACTCGTCTAGAACTCGCCCACTACTGTTCGGTACCGCTCGGCATTGTCCATTGGTGCCGATGTACGCAAGTGAAAGATCTAACGCTTGAGTTCCGCCTTTATTTATCAACAACGATATCGCACCAATAGTGCTGAGATTTGCGTTTCCGGTGAGGCTCGAGAATGGGATAAAAATCGTGCGAGCACCGCCTGCGTCGATATTCGAAACGGCTTTAGAAGTTCTACTAGCATCCGTTGCATCCGTGACGGTTAATTCTAGCTGCGTAGCCAGATCATTTCCTAGTATCTCAAGTGCGAACGCGGTACCACCGTCTTGGCGAAGATCTATGCCGCCAGAACCTAAATTCGTAGCTGGATTCGCTGATATCGTTCCATCCCATGAGACCAGACACTGGGCTGCAACGGTTGCGTCTTGAGAGTACACCAACGATCCTTCCTCGCCTTGCCGCACAATCGTCACATCGGTATCGAGCGACGGGGCATTCGCTCCGCTTAGCCAGTTAATTCGAAGTTTTCTAATGCCACCAACGACTCCGGATCCGGGAGCGCCACTAAAATTACTAGGAGAGGTTGGATTGGCTGAGACGGTTTGTGAGCCGTCGAATTCATCTATAGTTAGCGCTGATGCGCTTGATATGAAGAGCAGATCGCAGGCGAGAAGAGCAAGGCTAAAGACCGTCAAAACTGCACTAGGCGCTAGGCGCCGCTTAGAACCCACCATAAAAAAACCTATAACACCGGGTACAAACGGACTTCTTGTAGAAAACCGCGCGGTACCGCAAACTAAAACAATAGGGACAATTTGATTAACAGGCCGGTATCTATTGGACAAGACGCAACTGGTTACACAAAGAGCATTTGAATGAAAACTAAGCCTGAAATCGTTCGAGATTGGCTCCCCCGGTATACTGGAACATCGGTTGATCAAATTTCTGAGTATATTCTGCTCACCAATTTCTCAGATTACGTAACCAGATTCGCAGCTTTGTATGGTGTAGAGGTGCAGGGAGAAGATCGCCCGATGCAGACCGCTACAAGCCCTGACGGCATTACTATTATCAACTTCGGAATCGGCAGCGCTAATGCTGCTACGGTGATGGATTTGTTAGGGGCTGTATCGCCCAAAGCGGTGCTATTTTTAGGAAAATGCGGCGGTTTAAAGCGCAAAGTCCAGGTAGGCGATTTGATTTTGCCGATCGCCGCTATGCGCGGAGAGGGTACTTCAGATGATTACTTTGATAGCAAGGTACCTGCTTTGCCCTCGTTTAGCCTGCAAAAAGCGGTGAGTGAGACGATAGCGCAGTATGGCCGCGACTACTGGACAGGCACAATTTACACGACCAATCGCAGGGTTTGGGAACACGATGCGCGCTTCAAGGATTATCTGCGCGATGTGCGCGCGATAGGGATCGACATGGAGACCGCTACGATTTTTACAGTCGGGTTTGCTAACGAGATACCTAAGGGCGCCCTTTTACTCGTTAGTGATATCCCGATGATTCCAGAGGGAGTTAAGACAGCGGCCAGCGATAACTCGGTGACCAAGAGCTTCGTCGATTCTCACATCAGAATCGGCATCGACTCGCTGCTGACGATTAAGCGTAGCGGACAATCAGTTAAACATCTTCGCTTTTAACTCATTGAAATCATTATCAAAAGTAGTTTTGCGATGATCGTGTGAACCGGCAATCGACTACGAACTTCACTGAAATTTAAAATTTATCGCTTCAGATCCGAATCCTGCATCATTTACCAACCGACGTTACCCTTGAAGAGAGAGGACCAAGGAGTTTAGGCATGCCGCCTAAACAAGGTGCTCGATGACACATACGAAATGGAGGTTGTAATGAAGTATTCATATAAAGGGACGAATTTTGCGTCTCTCTGCGCAGACATCCGTCTGGTAACGCTAGCGATTAAACCGAAAACATCCGTAGAGCCCAGCGAAGTGCTAGCACGGGAAGTAAAAGCGCTCGAAAGAGTGATTGGCGATCTAGTTTCCAAGCTAGAGCGTTAAAAGGCTGTTCAGAGACGCAAATGGACATTGGCCTATCGCTGAGTGGGGAGCTTAGCGTTAGGCCAATTTGATAGTGGGGCATTTCAGGGACCGCGGACCGCCGGCCCGCACGATCGCTTACTGAAGTTCGATCAAGCTGACCGGCGGTCCGCGGTCCATGATTTTTACTCGGTCCGATCTCTGCCCTGTCCAGTTTTCTCAACAGCGGTATACTCCATCGCAGTGAAGAATATTAAACTAGCATTGCTGTTCGGCGGGCCATCCCCCGAGCGTGGGATCTCTTTAAACTCAGCGCGCACGGTGTGCGATCATCTTGAAGGTGACGGGATAGAGATCGTTCCGATTTACTTCGACTTGAAGGCTCGCGCGTTCGCCATCGGACGAGAGTGGTTGTATTGCAATACCCCGGCAGATTTCGATTTCAAGCTAGAGAAAGCGGCAAAGCCGTTATCAGCGGAGAAACTTCAGCGAATATTACGCGGATGTGATGTGGCGTTTCCAGTCATCCACGGTGTATTCGGCGAGGATGGGCAGGTCCAGAAACTTCTAGAGCGCGCAAAAATCCCGTTTGTTGGCTCGTCCAGTGAAAGCTGCGAATTGGCGTACGATAAGGGCACAGCCCAATCACTGTTACGGGCGCATGGATATCCCCATACCGGGGGACTAGTTGCCGGCTCCGTTGCTGAAGCGCAGAAAGCGTATAAAAAATTAAAGAAAAAACAAGTTGTAGTTAAGCCGACGCGCGGTGGCTCAAGCCTAGGCGTTTGCTTTGCGTCATCAGAGGAAAAGGTAGCGCTTGGAACCAAGGCGCTACTAAAACGATATCCGCAAGTAATTATCGAGCCTCAATTATCGGGCAGAGAGTTTACTGCCGTAGTAACGCAAGATGAGAGATACGAGCCAGTATGTCTTATTCCGATCGAAGTACAAACGGACGGGAATTTCTTCGATTATCGCAAAAAATACCTCGCAACGAGGCAAGCTGTATATCATTGCCCGCCAAGGTTTAGCGACAAACTTGTAAACGAAATTCGAGCCGAAGCGCAGAAGATGTTTACGCTTTTCGGACTCCGGGATATCGCGCGTTTCGATGGTTGGATGCTGAAAGACGGAACGATTTTATTTTCCGATTTTAATCCGATCTCAGGAATGGAGCAGAATAGTTTTCTATTCATTCAAGCTGCTCGATTGGGAATTTCACACCGGGAATTTTTGCGATTCCTCGTCAAACGTGCGTTAGCCCGAAAGAATAAGACTTTACCGAAAAGTAGCGTTTCTAATGATTCGGATAGACGTACGATAGTCCCAGTATTGTTTGGTGGCGATACCGCGGAACGCCAGGTATCGGTGATGAGTGGTACGAATGCTTGGCTTAAGCTTACGAGATCTCACCGATATATTCCTGAGCCGTATTTTCTAGATCAAAAACGAAATGTTTGGAGGTTGCCGTACGCCTGCGCATTGAATCATACCGCTGAGGATATTTCTGAAGCGTGCGAACGTGCAGTTCACGATGAGAAGCGGATGCTGAAGTTGGCCAAGCCCATAATGACTGCGCTGAATTGGAAGCCTGAGAAACTCGTGATTCCGAAACGCGAATCACTAGACTCGTTCTTGAAGGGACGGAGCTTTGTTTTCCTTGGTTTACATGGAGGATTTGGCGAAGGAGGAGATCTGCAAGCAAAGCTTGAGCGGAAGGGAATATGCTTTAACGGTCCCGGATCAGCTGCTGCGAAGCTTTGCATGGATAAGTTTGAAACGGCGAAGGCGATAGTTGATCTAGATCTAGAGGGAGTAGGGGTCACCCCTAAGGCACCCGTTGCTCTAAAGCTATTGGCAGGCTTTTCGAAAGCTGAAATCGATCTGGTATGGGACGAGATAACTGAGGCTTTCGGCGAAACGATTCTGGTAAAACCTGCCGACGATGGATGTTCTGCTGGAGTGGTGGTGCTCAATAGTGCAGCGGAACTTGCAATATACGTTAAAGGTTTGCAGCGTAGACTTGAGCGTTTTGAGTCCGGTGTGTTTTCAGCCCATTCTGCTCCGATAGAGTTACCATCAACTAAGCCATACGAACTTTTATTCGAACGTTTCATAGTAACCGATCGGCTTGAAGATAAGGGTAATAAACTCGTGCTTCACAACCGTTCCGGATGGGTTGAAATAACGATCGGAGTAATAGGTGCTCGTGGGAAAATGAAAGCGCTTTCTCCTAGTGTTACGGTGGCGAAAGGAGACGTGCTTTCCGTTGAAGAGAAGTTTCAAGGCGGAACGGGAATTAACCTTACTCCCCCTCCGCCGTTAGTGATGAGCGCATCGGTAATTAGAAAGATCCAGATTAGGATAGCAGCTGTGGCTAACGGACTTGGGCTGTCAGGATATTCTAGAATCGACGCTTTTGTGGAACGTAACACCGGAGAATTAATGATTATCGAGGTCAATTCTCTGCCGGCTCTAACTCCTTCCACGGTGCTATTTCATCAAGGTTTGGCGGAAAGTCCGAAGCTGTATCCGAGAGCGATGCTAGAGAAGATTATAGAGCTAGGACAGCGTCGTTCTAAGCAAGCTTAAATGGTATCTGGTCACGATAAGCATTGCATTTAATACATGGGAAGATATTGGAGTTTAAAGCCTCAAACGAGTAAAGATGTTGTTTGATGGCCAGCCCTAACCGGGCTGACGTTTTTTGTGACCAGGTAGTGTTTTCACCCCCAGTTCTCCCCTTTTTGGACCCATTTCACCTTTGCAGTTATCAGCACTGATTAAAGGGGTCAAAAAAGGGGAGAACTGACCCCTGAGGGGTAAATTCGGAGCATTCCACCTTGCAACAATCGATGAAGATGCTGACCTGTTACCTTAAATGAAAGTGGTGGAGCCTTCATGGGTCTGCTATTTTCCTCGCATGAAGAAACTAATTTGCATCTTCGCTATATCTTTGGCAGCGCTAGGGTGTGCTCCTAAGGAACCTGTAGGGCCAGTCGAGCAGATCGGAAAAGGCATCGATCAGATGACTAAGGGTATTAGACAGCTAGAGTCCGATAATCAGGATACTGATGCTTATAAGGCACGTCAGCGAGAGCAAGCGATCAGAGATTCTCGTACATCTCAAGGACTAGACACTGATTCAGCTCCGGGTGAGTGGGAGAGTTATGAGGAGTGGCAAAAAAGAAAAGGCTATCGTTAGTAAATCTAGCTACAAATCGTAAAGCTCCGCAGAAGATTCCTCGATATCACCTAAGCGAAGTTGTGATTCAAGGAGTACTAGTACCTATTCGATAGCGAAGAAATCAGAAAGATTTTGAAACGTCTTTAGCGAAGAGACGTTTTTTATCAGCGAAATTTCCGGTTGTCGTAGCCGCGTAGAGAACGACTCCCTTTATTGATGTAGAGGAAGTTATATATGCCCGTTTCCACAGAAAGTTCCGCTTTTCCAACCTTTTTGCAGTATTGGAAAAACCTGATTCAACCGGCGCGCCGTACAGTGCCGATTGTTATCCCAAAGAGGAGTTCTAGAAGATCGAAGCGCAAAATTGTTACGTCGGTCATAGATCTTGAAGGCGATTTAATGCTCTCAGCGAACGGCTCTTATTCCGTTGAGGACAAAGATTTTGCCATCGATGCTAATACGATAGTTTTTGGTGAGCTAAGAATTGGCTCAAGAGCTAGGGTGCATTGTACCGTTGACGGTACAATGCGCAGAGCTACAAAAATCACGATCGGGTAGAAGCCTGGGACGCCACCCTGGGACCGCGGAGCGTTGCTCCGCAGTCTAAACAACTCCTTTGCGGTTGCGGATTTTTTCAACGACGGATCTGAGCATCAGCTCTTGGCGTGCGTGGTTTGAAAATAGCTTTTGCAAGGTAACACGTTAGACTGCGAAGTATCACTTCGCGGTCCCAGCGCTCCGCGGCCCCAGGTAAGTTAGTACGAATAACTTGTCGTACTAAGATCGATCTTGGTCACGAGCAGCTGCTCATCCAACCCCTGAATATGCGTGACGTTGATATACGTGACTGCATCAACCCGTTCGAGCACTCCGCGCACTAGTAACGCTTGTCGCAATAAAATATCTCGTCTAAACCGCTCAAAAATTTGTGGTTTAACCACTAAATTGGTGATCCCTGTTTCATCCTCCAATGAAATAAATAACATTCCTTTCGCTGTTCCTGGGCGCTGCTTAACGAAGGCGATACCGGCTACTGCAACGTTTGGTCGCGAGTTCTTAAACGATCGCAAAGTTTCAATCGTTACAACGCCGCGTTTGGTCAGCCTCTCTCGAATAAAATTTAACGGATGAGCACGCAGTGATACGCCGGTTTTAGCAAAATCATCGAACATACTTTGTTGCAGGGATTTCTCAGGTAACAGAGAGGCGTCGTTTGCTCTAAGCACAGCTTCGAGTGGGAGTACTTTAGGAGGTAGTGCTTTAATCGCCCAAAGCGCATCCCGACTCGATAAGCCAAGAGATCTAAAAGCATCAGATTTAGCTAGAAGTTCAAGTGTGCCGATCGATGAGAGATCTCGTAGCGTAGCGAGTAGTTCAGGAATACTCTTTTCAGCATTCCTTTTTTCAATCTTCATGTACGCAGCGACCGCTCGTGCCTCGTTCTCAGAAATCCCCTTAATCATCCGAAATCCTAGTCGCATAGATCCGCACTGCATAATCGAGCAATCCCATCCGCTATAGATTATATCAATCGGATACGTTTGAATTCCGTGGCGCGTTAGATCGTTGATTATTTGCGCCGGTGCATAAAACCCCATTGGCTGGCTATTTAAGAGTGCTGCTGCAAACTGGACTGGATAATGGGTTTTGATCCACGCAGATGCATACACCAGCAACGCAAACGATGCCGCGTGAGATTCCGGAAATCCATACTCACTAAATCCCTTAATCTGATTCATGCAGTTTTCGGCAAACTTTTCAGTGTATC
This sequence comes from Bdellovibrionota bacterium, assembly GCA_041739515.1. GTDB lineage: Bacteria > Bdellovibrionota_C > UBA2361 > UBA2361 > UBA2361 > JBGSNS01. The sequence continues at coordinate 14,161 of JBGSNS010000192.1, read as the reverse complement.
CATTAGCCACCATCCCAGCGACTACGCGCGCATTAAACAAAGCAATTCGGCCTTTATCTCGCTTCCATGCAGCCATTGCACGGCGCAATCCCTCAGCTTCCTCTGGGGTAAAATCAGCGAGCACGATCGCTAATCGCATCGCTTGTTCTTGGAACAACGGCACGCCTAACGTTTTTCCGAGTACGGAGCGCGCTCTATCATCAGGATAGTGCGGTTCTTCAAGCCCGTTCCGTCTGCGCAAATACGGATGCACCATGTTGCCCTGAATGGGCCCTGGTCTAACGATCGCTACCTCGATTACTAAGTCGTAAAAGCAACGCGGCTTTAATCGCGGCAACATCGACATCTGTGCGCGGGATTCGATCTGAAAAACACCGATCGTATCGGCTTCACAGATTCGATCATAAACGATCGGATCTTCTGCTGGGATGGTATGAAACTCTAAGCGTGGCGCTTTTTCCGTACGGATATCGTTAATATACTCAATCGCGCGCCTAATGCAGCTAAGCATACCGAGTGCCAATATATCGATCTTAAGCATTCCAAGGGTTTCGATGTCGTCCTTGTCCCATTCAATAATCGTGCGCCCCTCTGCTCCGGTGCTTAAGATAGGAACTGTTTCAATTAGCGGATGTTCACAAATGATAAAGCCGCCTACATGCTGCGTTAAGTGACGCGGAAATCCTTTAAGTTGTTTTGCTAACGCAAATGTAAGTTCGATAGTTGGATCGCTAGGATTAAGACCAGCCTCGATAAGGTCTTGCGGCGCTACTACATTATTAGTCCAGCGATGCACAAGTTTCGCTAATGTATCAACGGTAGCAGTGCCTAATCCTAGCGCTTTGCCGATATCCCGCACAGCAGAGCGAGTACGGTAAGTAATCACAGCACATCCAAGCCCGGCGCGTTCACGCCCAAAGCGAGTATAGATATACTCCATCACCTCACTTCTACGTTCGTGCTCGAAGTCGATATCGATATCCGGTGGTTCGTTACGTTCGCGGCTAATGAAGCGTGCAAACAACAAATCTATTCTGGTAGGATCAACCGCTGTAATGCTTAAGCAGTAGCAAACTACGGAGTTTGCCGCTGCACCGCGTCCTTGGCATAAAATCCCTTTTGCACGGGCAAAATTAACGATGTCGTGACAGGTAAGAAAATACTTCTCGTATTTTAGCTCTGCAATTAGCGTGAATTCATCTTCCAGCAGTTTCGAGACTTTATCTGGAATACCACTGGGAAATCGTTCTTTAGCACCCGCATAAGTCAATGTTTTTAGGTGCTCTAATGCAGAAACTCCGGGAGGAGTCACTTCATTTGGATATTCGTATTTTAATTGTGCTAACGAAAAGCCGCTGGTTATCTCTAGCAGCTCCATAGAACGAACGATTGCAGCCGGAGTATTTCTAAAAAGATGCGCTATTTCGCGCGGTGATTTTAAGTAGCGCTCAGCATTTTTTAATAATCGAAAACCAGCTTGTTCTATAGTGCAACCGTGGCGCACACAGGTAAGCACATCTAATAGTTGCTTTCGCTCAACGCTGTGCATTACAGCATCCGCAGAAGCGATCAGTGGCAATTCATGTTTATTTGCAAAATCGTGTGTGCTTCTCGCTGTGCGCGGGTCGGTATAATCGTTAATTAGTGCTACGGAAATCAGTTTTCGATCACTTAACGCTTCAACGATATAATTGAGTGTTGAATGCTGGGTCTTATCGTGTGCGAGTATCGTGACCGCTAGTCCGGCACTGTACTGCAAGAACTCCTCAATCAGTATAAAGCATGAGCCTTTCGGCGCGCGAAGTTTACCCAAACTAAGCAGCCTACAAAGTTTGCCGTAAGAGGCTCTATCGGTTGAATATACAGCGATCTCACAATGAAAACTTTTCTCTCTATTATCGCCAACGTTGGGTAACGTTTTGTAAAGTGATAGCCTGCAACCCACCCGAAACGGGATGCGATGTTCGAGCGCTGTGGTATGAGCGCGAACGATCCCAGCAAGTGAATTACTGTCGGCAACAGCGATCCCAGCAAGACCTAGCGCTGCCGCACGATCGGCGTATTCCTCCGGATGGCTTGCGCCTTGAAGAAAGGAAAAATTCGTGGTGCAGAGCGACTCAAAATATTCCATGAATCCACCAATCTAAATTCGGAATATTTCGATACACCCAGAGCCAGCGTCCGGTGTGATCTTGCAGGGTAAAATAATCTCTAGTGGCATTTGTGATTGAATCGCCCCTCCACCATTCGGGTGCTATCCGTTCTGGTCCCTTACCGTTAATAATTTTGTAAGTAGCCCCGCGCCACGTAATCCGAGCCGGAGGCCTATCAGGGAGTAACGCCACAGCAGATATTTTTTCAGCGTTTCTAAATATTTGTGGTGGGCGCGTAGGGATGGCAGGGGAGATAGCGATATCTTTTAAAAGATTACCTTCACGTAACGTTTTAGTTGGAACATAAGAAAAGCTTCTTTCTGGGATGTACGATTGATGTAGAGTAATTTGTTTTACCTGATCAACTCCTAAGCGTGCTGTCAGATTATTTAATAATTCCTCCGCATTCCGCTGAAGTTCTTTTGCGTACGGAGACTCAAAGATCTGTTGTTGTTCGTTTAAATGTCTAGTTATCGCTTGCGCTGTAACTAGAACTGAGACGATAGCCCCAGGTATTTTAAACGACTCTATAACCGGGCCGACGATATGCATAATCGATGCAGTTGCATTGCTTGCTGACTGTAGTGCTATCTCTTTGTTGTGAGTCTGAGTGTCTCCGGAATAGTCTAAGCGAGTAGTAAAAGTTATTAAAAAAGACCCAGCTTTTAGTCCGTAAAGATTAAGCTCGGTAAGTAGTGCTCTTAAAAGTTGCAGCGTTATTTCTTGCGCAGCAGAGAGATTCTCAATCGGAATCTCGAAATCTTTACTGGCTGTATAACGAGGCTCAGGCGAGATAGCTTCGAAGTGTTCGTCTACTGTGCCGAGCGCTTGGTGAATCCGGCGCAGGCTCTGCACCCCGAATCGCAGTCCGATATCCTTAAGAGGGAGCCTTAGTAACGCATCGACTACATACAGTCCAAGCTCATTAAGCGCTGTTGTTACTGCTGGCTCTAATCTAAGGCTTGCTATCGGAAGTGCAACCATCGCATCCCGCACCAGGTCATTGGGCACAATTGTAAGCTCATGAGAGCTATACCGTGAGAGCGCCCAAGCGCAGCCGATATTCGGAGTGATTGCGATTCGTGCGGTTATTCCTCGCGCTGATAAAGCTTTAAAAAGCCGTTGCGCGAGTAACTCTTCGCCGCGATGCAACCGCTCTGTGCCAGAGATATCGAGCATAAAGCCCGAGTATTCAGGAGAGATCTCCAGCAGCGCTCCGTTATTAAACGCTCTGCTTAAATCGTTATCGAGTGCTACTAAGGGGGATAACGATAACGCTCTGAGGGCTAACCTAAACAGCGCGCGGTATTCTTGCAGCGGCTTAAACGGCAAGATTAGCGGATTGTGCGTTAGTGCTTGTGCAAGATTAATCGGAGAATCGCGTTTAACTCCTGCATGGGTAGCGAGTTTGCAGCAGCGCTTAACGACTGATTGCTGAGCAACCGTTGAAGTAAGCAGCAATGGGCGCACGTTATCATCCGAATGCCGCTGCTCTCTCTCGAGCAGATTCTTCGCTACTTCCACTGACCAATACGGGAGATACACGCAGAGAAAACGTTTCATCTTCATAATCAACGATCCATTTATTATTCTGAGGTAACGAGTGTTTCGCTTTGTGCAGCGTAACTAACCAGCTTGGGTGCTCTCGAAGTGCTGCCGCATACGGCGCTATTTCCCATCGAAATGGGGAAGCTGATGGGATCTGGAGTGCTTGATACGGACGCGTAATTATCCCGATAACCCCACTGCTTCGCGCCGCCAGAGCGAAACGCTGCGAAAGTGTAAACGGCAATCGCGCACAGTGTGTAACTACTGCACCAACTGCTGGGCAGCGAAGCGCCGCATCGAGCGTCCAGAGAAGTTTTTTACCTGTACTAGGATCTACTGCATTAGGATCTAAAAAATACGCATCTGCGCGCAGCTCTTCAGGGAGTGCGTATGGAGTAGGCCAGCTATCGCGTCCGATCCAGATAGTGATTTTTCTTCTCGTAGCTGAATTCGCTGGGGAGTTAATCGCTTTGTAAATTCCAGCGATAATAAACGCCGAAGGCAAATACGGAATCGTCTCGCTTTCAGATAGAAAAACCTCGTGCACCGCTGCGCGCGGCAGGCCGTTTGGTAAAAAAACATCTTCACTACTCCAGGCGTGAGAAGGGCCGGAGAGAGAAGAAGGAGAGAGTGCGGAAAAGGATAGCGGCTTCATTGTATTCTAGTATTATTCTATATATAGAATAATACTAGAATAAAGAAGAGGACTGGAATGATTCTTGAAAATAATAGCAAATTCAAAGAGATATCTAGGATAACTTGTTTCTGCTCCTCATCTTTATGAAATATACGGCACCCTTAATGTGCCATCTATGTCGAAGCATAATTTTAATCAATTGATGAAAAGCGCTAAATAAAGTACTTTATTATTATGAAAAAGATATCCTTAAAAGAGCTAAAAGAAGATCTAGCTAGTTACGCTGAGAGCGCTGCTGAGGGCGAAGTTCTCGAGGTCTCCAAGTACAACAAACCGTATATTCGGATCGTCACCGCGAATACATCCGGCGTAACCATCGGCCGTCTTGTCGGCTCAGGACAACCAATTAAGCGTGCTGCAGAGGTTGGTAAGATCCAATTAGATGTTGGCGGCATTCAGAGACTTCTCGATGAAGACAGAAGCGATGACGAAAAGGATGAGGGAGAGGAATGACTCGTAAGGCTGCAATTGGCATATCTAGCAAAATAGCTAAAAGAGTATTCGTCGACACGTCTGCATATTTGGTGTGGGCCCTCAATCAAGCAGGTGCCGCTGAGATCGAAGAGCAACTGACGGAATCTAACTTGTTCGCTTCTTCAATTTTATTTATCGAGGCAGAGCGCGCCTTGCTCCAACTTACTCGAACGAAGATTGTTAGTCCGACACAGGGGATTAAACTACGCGAGAGTCTTGTTTCTCATGCCAACCACTTCACCGTAAGAGAGCCATCGTTAGAGCTGTGCCTTAGCAATCGATTTCCGGCGGTTACCACCCCTAAATCAGCGAATTTGATTCACCTACGCACCGCGCTTTGGTTTCATGAGAATGAAGCGCTAGATTTATTTCTTACCACGGATAAACACCAATCGGTCGCGGCGGCGGAGTTTGGACTGCCGGTAGGTTAACAAGGTCTATAAGAGGATTGTGTACGGTCTTGCTAAATGATTGTGCTATAAGACCTTAGCTTAGTGTCAATATTAGGAATCTCCATGTCCCCACCGTCCCAATCTTCCGTTTCCCACTCCTTAGCTTTATCCCTCGGTACACCCGCCGATCGTGCACGCTCCGAGATCCCAGCTCAGTATCAGTGGGATATCGCTGCGCTGTTTAAATCAGACACTGAGTGGCGCACTGCGTTCGAGGAAATTCAACGCGGAATTCCAGCGTTAGAAAATGCGGTGAATCATCTGCTTGATTCAGCTATTGCGCTTGAGAGTGGCCTCGCTGCAATTTTCTCTAGTTCACATGTCTACGAAAAATTAAAAGTCTACGCTGATTTAGCGCTTGCAACGGATACTCGCGATTCGCGCGCACAGGAGCGGCTAGGAGAAGCTCAGGGGTTGGGGCTAAAGGTATCAGCAGCCACTGCTACATACTTGGTCTCACTCTCTAAGATGCCAGCTTCGCAGTGGCAGCGATTCCTAGCTGAGCGTCCAACGCTTAAAGTGTATGCAAATTTGATTATGCGCTGCCAGCGTGAGCGCGAGCATTGGTATTCAAACGAAATCGCACAAGTTTTGGCGATGGCTGGTCAAGCGCTCGATGTACCAGAAGCTACTTACTCCGCGCTCACAAGTGCCGACCTTTCATTTCGTGCTATTCCAGCAAGCGGCACAGAGCTTACCACTATGCTTACCCCAACGCAGGGCAATATAGATGCGCTACTTTCGCACACAGATCGCGATGTGCGTCGTAAAGCCTGGGAAAACTACGCTGATGGATATAAATCCCATGAAAACACATTAACTCAGACCTACGTTGGAGCTGTGAGAACAGAGAGTTTCATGACACGGCTTAGAAAATTTCCAACATCGATCGAGAAGAAACTTTTCTGGGACGATCTCCCGAAAGAGGTTTTCTACGGGACGCTAAAGAGCTTCACAGAGAACCTTCCTGTTTGGCATCGGTATTGGAGAGTTCGAGCAAAGGTGCTTGGTGTAGCGAAAATGGCTCCGTACGATGTGCATGCGCCGCTTACAAACAATGCACCACAAGTTTCGTACGATGAGGCCGTCAGCATAATCTCTAACGCTGTCGGAGTTATGGGTGAAGAATACGCCGCGCCGATTAGGGCAGGGCTTACAACAGAGCGTTGGGTAGATCCCTTTGCTAATAGAGCTAAGCGCGGAAATGCATTTTCCGGCGGTGTGTACAAAACAAAGCCGTATATCTTGATGAATTATAATAATTCACTTTCCGATGTGAGCACATTGGCGCACGAACTTGGGCATTCGATTCATTCGTATTTAACGAATCAAAATCAGCCGATCCACGACTCCGGATATTCTATGTTTCTAGCTGAGATTGCTAGTAACTTCTGCCAAGTAATCGTGCGACGTGAAATTTTTAATCGAGCTACGAGCGAAGATCAGAAGAGAGCTGCGCTTGACGAAGCGTTTTATAATTTGCATCGATATCTATTTTCGATGCCACTGCTTTCGCAGTTCGAGGATGCGGTGCACAAAGCGGACATGGCGGGGCAGGGAATTTCAGCGGAATTTCTTTCTGATACCATGAACAAGTTTCTGGCCCCTGCGTATGGCAGCGACGTAGAGATTGATAGACCTAGAGCAGGCACTATGTGGGCGCAGTATGGGCACCTATATATGCCGTTCTATACGTTTACCTACATTACGGGGATTTCGATCGCGCATTATTATGGCAATAGAGTGCTGGCCGGGGATAAGAGTGCAGCGGAGCAGTTTCTAAACGTACTGCGCGGTGGGATGTCGAAGTTGCCGTTGGAGCTGTTGCGAGAGAACGGGCTTGATTTGCTGCGTGATAAGCCGGTGGACGCTGCGTTTAAGACGTTGGACGGGTATGTCGATCAGTTAGATGCGTTGTTGTAGTCTGGCAAGACTGAGGCTTTTGTGTTCCCAGGGATTGAATAGATAATATGGAACACCTCCCCTTACGCCCAACGACGATGGAGATCGATCTTGATGCCTTGGTATTTAATTACAATGCGCTAAGGCAGCGAGCCGGAAAATCTAAGGTAATGGCGGTTTTGAAGGCCAATGCTTACGGTCACGGCTTAATAGAATGTGCGCGTGTTCTTGAGCGTGAATGCAGTGCGGATTATTTTGGCGTGGCACTAGTAGAAGAAGGGATGCAGCTTCGCAAAGCGGGCATTAAAACTCCGATTCTGATCTTTGGAGGAATCTTTAACGATCAGGTGCAGGTGTACTTAGATTACGATTTAGATCTAACAGCCTCATCCATTGATAAGCTTATGCTTATCGAGGAAGTCGCTAAGATGCGCGGAATGCGTGCGCGAATTCATATCAAGATCGATACGGGCATGGGCAGGATTGGGGTGCGTCCAGCATCAGCACAGAAAGTATTTGAGGCGGCGATGCATGCTGCCAACTGTGATCTAGTAGGCGTATTTAGCCATTTTGCGACAGCAGATGAGTCAAATTTGGAATTTTCTAAACAACAACTCTCTAGCTTTAACGATTGCATACAATTTTTTACCCAACAAAAACGATCGATGCCGATTCGGCACATCGCTAACTCCGGAGCGATCCTTCAACTTCCTGAGAGTCATCTCGATATGGTGCGTTGCGGAATTTCACTATTCGGAGTCTCACCATCTGATCATCTGACACCGACTGTTAAGTCTCTATTCAAACCGGTTATGAAGATCACTTCACGAGTCGTATATTTTAAAGTCGTGCAGCCTGGAGAGAGTGTTAGCTACGGACGAACATGGACTGCAAAGCAGAATACGCGAGTCGTAACGATTCCGATCGGATACGGAGATGGGTATTCGCGAGCGCTTTCAGGTGATAGCGATGCTATCGGTGCAGAGGTAATAATTCGCGGTAAGCGCTACCCCATAATCGGTCGCGTTTGTATGGATCAGATCATGGTCGATATTGGGCGGGACGAGGCGTTTAACGGAGCCGAAGTCGTGCTTGTTGGAACGCAAGATAGCGAACGCATAACCATCGAGGAGTTAGCTGGGCATATGAGAACTATTCCGTACGAGGTTTTAACCGGACTGAATTTAAGAATTCCTCGCAAATATCTGCGGCACAATCAGATTGTAGCCAGAGATCAAATAGAATAAGCAACTACCCAGTCAACAGGAGCTCTGCAAGGGTAGCTTTGCTTACCTTCCTGGCTTGTTTTACATCTAGTTCTGTTGAGCTCATCCAAAACCATTGTTCGTGGTTAGTGAAACTCAATCGTTAATAGATAGCGGCCTTAATGGAAATGGGAAGCAATGACTGAGCAAGACTTGAGAAGTGATTTGCTTGAAAGAGGGACACCCGATCAACCCTCGACTTCGGTAACAGATCTTGGATCGTTTTCTGCTGGTCTACGTCCAAATTCGATTTATGCGAGCAAAAATATACCGAAAGCAAACTTTATCGATCCTCATACAGGTATAATCAGGCTTTCTCCATGGCTCTCCCTATTTTTTCGATCGAAAGAGCCGATTTTACGGATAGAAATTGCCTCACCAAATAAGTTTGAGATTAAATCCGTTGATTCCTTATCGAGGCAAAACTCAGCAATAGATCTCATTACCGCACTACGCGCAGATTTTGATTCCGCGAAGTTTCATTTGACGGAACGTGAGCAACGACAATTGGAAATGCGGTTGACGAAGGCCTGGGAAGCCAACAGTGATGCAAATTGCACCTGCGCAGATCTGGTTCGAACGGTGAAATCCACCCACCGCTATTTTTCGGATCGAAGATCCCAACCGCTCAGTGTTTATCCCTTTACTATTCAGGTTGTAAATGGTGATACGTCAATGGTTGAGGGAAGGCCCGTTTCAGTTGAGCAGGTCATGAGTTCCCTACAAGCAGAGCTGTCTCATCTTGGCGCGAATAAGCCAGCCCATACAAAGCCTGTTGTTTGGGATCGGTTAATGCTCAAAGCCGATCAGTTATTTCCTACATTTCAAGCGGTACTTATCATGCAATATCGCGGATGGTGCTCCGTAAAGAGTATAGCCGAAGAGCTCAATCTTCCAGCGCCTACTGTGCGGGATTTTTTTAAGTACGGAGCGCAGCACCCATTGCGAGTGATGCGCAAACTCGCAAGAAATGGCGCTCTACCGAAAACAGACATTCACGCTCCTCTTGAACAATCACTCGATTGGGCATCTGCTCTCGGAATGTATCAAGCCGTAACGGCTCGGTCAGGATTGCCAAATATCATTCGATTTCATTTTCAACAGCGAAGTGATGCTGAAAATGCACGCGACACTCTGACAAAATTGAGTCCCATCGTACGAGCCTCAGTCATTGAAACTAACGTAAGAGATCGACATCGATGGGTGACGCAGTCCTATGGTGCTCCCTTAACGAACGCTTTCCGTCGTTATACCAGCGACAATTCTAGATTGCCGTGGGAGATGTTAGAAACTACGGGAGAGAAACTGGCATTCCTGAGAGGATACTTTCTTCTCACTGGCGTTGCTAGAATTGGACACTTGGAGAAGCCGGCCTATCACTTCGAGAGTACTTGTCATCCAGAGGTTGTCATCGGAGTTGCTTCGTTGCTACGGGAGTTCGGTATCGTTGGAACAATTTTTGATGGCCATCAGATGCGAGTATCGATCAAACATCCTTGCTATCTAAAGCGACTGATGGAGATTGAGGTGTTACCGCCGCGCGATCTCAATATTCTCAGGCCTGTTGTCGAGTCTAAAAAGGTATCGGAATGTCCGATAGAGAGATATTGGCGAGTTATGACACTCGCCAATAACGGAACCGATATTCCCCAGGCGAAGATAGTGAAGTTAACCGGTGTTCATCCCATGACTGTGCATGGCTGGATTCGGAAAGGTGTCGTTCCTAACGAGCTGCGATGTGAACGTGAGCTGTTACGAGCGTTTGAAGCTTTTGAAGTACCTCATTCTGGAACAACGTCAGTTCTATATAGATTGTTTCGGTTAAGTGCTGCTGACTCGTTGAGGCTTGGAGTACGAATTCCGCTACCGGTTGCGAAGCGAATTCTAAAGGATTTTCCAGCAATATCGGACTGGAACGCGGAACGTTTGCTTGAGATCTCAAAGGCCTATAGCCCGACCGGAGAACGAAGGAGCGCGCTACGCTATTGAACTTGTCGATTTCTTGTATAAACGTGCGACATCGTCTCAACTTATTCAAACAAACTACGATACTCCAAGGACTGAATCTGAAACCGTGAATTGTTTCGTACTATGCGCGTAACCGACTTATTAAGTAGTGTATCTAGAGCAGATGTTGAGCCGGATCACGGAGTTCTAACGTGGCGGGCAGAGGGGCAATCCACCGGTCGATATGCATCAAAAGGAATTCACTGGCCCGGGGGCGAGTCTTCAGGGGTTACGATCGGGCGTGGTTACGACATGGGGAGTCGAACCGCTGAAGAGGTACAAAGCGATCTAATTAGAGCGGGAGTTCGGAGAAACCATGCGGTCTCGCTTAGCGCAGGAGCTGGTTTAAGGGGAGTCTCAGCGGAAAGGTTCGTTAAACGAAACAGTGATAGACTGCCGGAGTTATCAACGGAGCAAGAACTGCAACTCTTTTCCTCTGTTACTTACCCACGATACGAACGTGTTGTGCTTCGAATCGCTGCCAAATCAGATGTGGTGAAAGCCTACGGACAAATAGACTTCGAGACCAATTCTTCGGAAACTACAGAGGTGCTCGTGGATCTCGCTATCCGAGGGGATTACACGCCTGAAACCCGTACGTTCCTTCAGAAAGCTTTCGTTTCTGGAAACATAGGAGAGATATGCGCGTCTCTGCGAGTATTAAATGAGTTTCACTCGGTACCAAGGGAGCGCGCCGCCGCCCGTAACGAACTTCTTAAGTGTGCAGGCGACTGAGCTACACTTGTTCTTCCAAGCTAGCTGCGAGACTGTACCGTTATGAAGACAGCGTGGCGTTTCGTATCAGTATTGTTGGGGGTCATTGGAATGAGTGGTGGACAGGCCGGAGCTCTTACCGGAGCAAAAAATCTATTCGAACTTTCAGCCACCGATATTGATGGGCGGGAGAGAAAGCTTAACGAGTTTGCTGGCAAAGTCGTGATGGTTGTAAACGTCGCATCGAAGTGTGGATTTACATCTCAGTACGAAGGACTCGAAGCAATTTTCAAGAAGTATAAAGATCAAGGCTTTGTAATATTAGCGTTTCCAAGTAACGATTTTATGGGGCAAGAGCCTGGTAGCAACGAAGAAATCAAGAAATTTTGTGCCACTAACTACGATGTTTCATTTCCTATCTTTGCTAAGGGGGCAGTCACAGGCGAGGAAAGACAGCCGGTATTTGAGTTTATCACCCAGGAAGCCAATCAACGCTTGGCTGGGAGGGTGATGTGGAATTTCGAGAAGTTTCTGTTTGATCGTCAGGGGAATTTAGTGGAGCGTTACCGGTCAATGACAACACCGGAGAGCGCAACCATTACTGCTAAAATCGAAGAGCTGCTGAAGTAGTCGCTGGGAACGCGAGGCGTTGCCTCGCAGTCTAAACAACCACTTTGCAAATACGAATTTATCTAAAAACGGCCGCGCCGGACTGCTCAACGAGCCTACATTAAAATAGTTTATGCAAAGTATCCGACTAGACTGCGAAGCAAAGCTTCGCGGTCCCAGGGAAATCTAATGATGATAGTGCCCATCACCCGGATGCGCATGCCCGTGTTCTAATTCTTCCTTCGTCGCAGCACGCACATCTACAATCTCAACGTCGAAATGCAACACCTTACCAGCCAGCGGATGATTTGCATCAACGGTAACGTTTTCGCCATCGATACCGGCGATACGAACGACGATCGGCTCCCCTTGAGAATTGGAGAATTCAAACATTTCACCTACATTAAGTGACGCGCCTTTAGGAAACTGCTTGCGCGCAACGCTGCTGGTTAATTCAGGATCGTAGTCACCGTACCCATCGCTTGGTTGGATTGAGGCTAAAACCTTATCTCCAGTTTTTTTACCTATTAGTGCTTTCTCAAGGCCCGGCACGATCTGCGAATGTCCATGAAGATAGAGCAGAGGGTCACTGCCCTTTGATGAATCGAGCTCACTTTGAGCGTCGTCGCGAAGAGTGTAATGAATTGAGACTACTTTGTCGTTTGCTACTTCCATATCGATATTTTACTCAGCCTATAATAACTGTACGGTGAATAGCTACATCCTACAAATCGATCTGAATTCCTATCTCTACGAGCTGATTTGAGGGAATTTTAAAGAAATTTGCGGCCCTTTCCGCGTTTCTGTTCATTAGACCGAATAAATTTTCCCGCCAAATAGACATCCCCGGAATGGCTGTGGCGATCAAGGTCTCACGGCTCAAAAAGTACGTAGTACTTCGGCTATCAAGTTTTAACGCGCTTGTTTGGCACAGCTTCAAAGCCTCAGGTACATTCGGAGTATCCATAAATCCGTAATGAATTACCACAGCCCAGAAACCATCTCCCAGCTCCTCCATCTCTATTCGCCCTGGAAGCGGGACGTGAGGAATCTCCTCAGTTTGAACGGATAATAACACGATTGTTTCTTGCAGAACCTGATTATGCTTTACGTTGTGAAATAATGCCGCGGGTATCAGATTGATGCTGCGAGCCATAAATATAGCGGTGCCGGGAAGTCGATGGGGAAAGGTCGGAACTATCTGCTTGATAAATCGCTCTGGAGTCATCAGTACTTGACGTAGTCGATCCGCCAAAATCTCTCGGCCCTTTTTCCACGTCGTCATTAACAAGAAAATGAGTGCTGCTATTAGAAGCGTTACATACCCACCATGGAATACCTTGAGAAAGTTCGCGGTCAAGAATGACAGATCGATGATTAAGAAAAATCCGAATAATGCGACACAAGAGATCAGATTCATCTTCCAGAAATTTCTAGCCACTATAAAAGCTAAAATCGAAGTAATGACCATTGTTGAAGCAACTGCAATTCCGTATGCAGATGCAAGATTAGTCGATGACTTGAAGGTGATAACAAGCCAGACCGTTGTGATGAGCATGATCCAGTTTACGGTCGGGATGTAGATCTGACCGATTTCATCAGACGAGGTATGGCGAATTGCTAGCCTCGGTAAGTATCCTAACTGCACAGCTTGGCGAGTTATCGAGAACGCCCCTGAAATCATAGCTTGGGACGCGATAATCGCCGCCATCGTGGCTAAACCTACCATAGGGAGAAGAGCCCACTCCGGAGCCAAAAGGTAAAATGGATTCTCAACCGCTGACTTATCTCGTAGTAACAATGCGCCCTGACCGAAGTAATTTAGAAGCAAGCCAGGAAGCGCAACTGTAATCCATGCAAACCTGATCGGCTTGCGTCCAAAGTGACCCATGTCTGCATACAGCGCCTCAGCTCCGGTAAACGCCAGAAATACAGCGGAGAGGAACGGAAATCCCGCGAGTCCATTTTCGGTAAAGTAGCGAATGGCGCATAGTGGATTTAGCGCAGCCAATACTGCGGGGGTCTCAATTACGCTTAGTAGTCCGAGGGAACCTAAAACTACGAACCAAATAAAAATAATCGGTCCAAAAGCCATGCCGATGGTAGCAGTTCCGTATCGTTGGACCCAAAATAAAAAGACCAGAATAGAGAGAGAAATAGGAACGATGTAAGGCTCGAAAAACCAGGTGACTATTTTTAGACCTTCCACCGCCGATAGTACTGAGATCGCCGGTGTAATTACACCGTCTCCGTAAAGAAGGGCTGCGCCGATTAGCCCTAGTGCTAAAATCGCTTGTTGGGCTCTCCTAGAAGATTTACGCGCAAGGCTCGCTATAGACA
>JBGSNS010000178.1:0-4155 GCA_041739515.1 Bdellovibrionota bacterium | reverse complement strand
CGGCATCTGCTCAGGTCCCGGCGCGATCGGAATCTGTCTCGCAAGAACATCCCGTTCCGTGGCTTGCTCCGCTAACGCCATCTTCCAAAGATAGTGAGCTGCGTTTATAATGGTGAGTTGATCAGCGTTAAGCCGCGCCCGCCCGCCTTCTGGAATTAGCTCTTGTCCAGCTGGACAAAGAAGCGGCAAGTCGTAACTAGCCTTCTTGGCTACCGATGGCTTCTCAGAGGTACGTAACGTCGGCACGGGCGAAGTTGGCGGTGGGGAACCCTGCCCATCGTTGACTGGTTTCTCCTCGCATCCAAGCAAAGTAACCAGACCGACCGCTCCGACTCTGAGCCACAAGCGAATCCCACTAGTGGGCGCTTCTGTGGAACGGTTCAAATCGGCGTGATTGTCGAAAGCGACGTTACTTCCTCCATCTGTGGGATTAGGTTGTAATTTCATACCGCAGATATTTTCAATGGTGAGTATAATCTTAAATGAATTCTTAAATTGTTATGGTCGGTTCCCTCAAATACATCGCATACGATCTTTAAGGGCGATCCGATGATAGATACTAGAAAATACGGCAGGCCGATTCCATCTGGGAGGGTGAATATGCCCTGTTATTCAAACGCCTCGTCAAGCATATCGATAACCGTAGAATTCCTCGTATCATCCGCCTTCTGCTGCATCCCTTTGATTAGCGTTACGATCGCAGTCTTAATCTCACGCAATCCGTCCCGCTTAACACCGGAGATCAACATCCCACCTACATCCCGCGCCAAACGCTCCGCCGCCTCTGGCTCCAGAAGGTCGGCCTTATTAAGCGCGATAATTTTAGGAATCTCAGCTAATCCAAGGTCTATGAGGGTGCGATCAACCGCAGCCATCTTCTCCGGCATTTCCTCGTCGTTGGCATCCACAACGTGAATCAAAATTGAGGCTTGAGCGAGCTCATCTAATGTAGCTTTAAATGCACGCACCAACTCTTCTGGTAACTCACGAATAAATCCCACCGTGTCTGAAAGAATAAAGCTTACGATCTCGCCTGGATGTTCATCCGTTACTCCAAACGGATACCCGACTCTGCGCTGCGTCGGATCCAGAGTTGCAAATAATTTATCCTCCGCAAGAACTGTACTATTCGTTAGCGCATTAAAAAGCGTCGATTTCCCTGCATTTGTGTACCCGACCAACGCAACCAAGGGCACTGCGTCTCGCGTGCGAACTCTAGAACGAAGCCCTCGTTTCGATTCTAAATCTCGAAGCTTCTTTTCTAGCATAGCGATTCGATCTTTGGTTCGCCTGCGTCCGATCTCGAGTTTCGTTTCACCTGGACCAACTCCGCCGATTCCACCTGAGAGGCGAGACATTCCTGCGTCCTGCTCCTGTAGCCGTGGTAAATTATATCTCAACTGCGCTAGCTCAACCTGCAATCTTCCATCTCCGCTACTTGCGCGCCGGGCGAAAATATCGAGGATCAACATACTTCTATCGATAACTTTTAGCTCCGTTAAATTAGTAACTGCGCGCCACTGACTGGGTGTTAGCTCAGCATCAAAAATCAACATCGATGCGTCTCTGCGTAGCGCCAATAGCACGACCTCTTCGAGTCGTCCTTTCCCAAGAATAGTGCGAGGATCCGGTCGCTTTCTTTGCATAACTTTCGCGACCAACTGAATCCCAGCTGTGCGCGAAAGCTCCATAATCTCTAACATCGCTGAATCAGCCTTCGCCTGACTAACTGGGCGCACCGAGATTGCTACTGCACGCACCAGATTGGTAGATTTTGTTCCTGAGTCGAGCAGTGAGAGTTTTCGTTCTTGCTCAGTGATAAAATCAGAGAAGTCGAGAGTGAGCTCTCGAAAAGATGGGACCGCAACCGTAACAGCTGCGGGATCGTCGGCCAGCTCATCTTGGTCCAAATAAGCGTACGTAACCGCACCATCGTGCTCAGTTGTTTTCACCCCAACGACGGCGTCAAGCCTAAGCTTCTCCAAATCGCCGTAGATATCCGCTGGTATTTTTGGCTGCGTAGAATGGTGCGACAGATCGCTAAAGATCAGCCTGACTCTTCGTAATCGACCTTGGCCGACTCGATACCGGCCCATGTCCGGTAGATAGACTCGCTCCCGAGTTCCAACGATTACTTGGAGCACCTCTCCGTCCCTACTAACTAGTAGCGCTATCTTTCGACCCACCTCCGTTGCACGGTCGAAAAGCTCCCGGGCCAACTCAAGCGTTACGAGCCTTTCAGGGTCTAACCTACGACGATACAGACGCTCTAGGTCGTGGCGCTGCTTGGGGGCTAATCCCCTAATATTTCCGAATAATTCTAATGACATACACCTTTATATTGAGAACAGTCATTCTACATACCCGTTAATGGGATTGAGCGAAATGCCGAACCCCATCCATAACAGAGCATATGATACCACCAAATGGCTGTGAATGTTTCGTGCGGGCTCTAAATACGGACAACCGTCGCGACGTTGAGAACCTGTGCGAGCTCTTTAACGAACACGGAATTCCAGCTGGCTACCCAAGGAGCCTCACTGCGCCGCGTGCATGGAGCATAATCAATCACCGCACTAATGGACGAATAGTTTCGATCACATGCGGGACATTAACGGAGTCCATCGGTCACGTCGCTGTAAAAACGACACCCTCGCGTGACTCGAAGACCGCTACTGAAATCGAACTGATCCTTTCCATCGGGAAAACCGCGCCTATCGTTGAGCGATTACGAACTAATAAGGCGATAACAAGGGCGCGCTCCGTATCATTTCTAGGACCAAAGTCAGTTTTTGATTCCGGAAATTTTTCTCAACTCGGACTACTCACTTCAGCTATTCTTTCGGATAGCGGCTGGATGTACGGTGTTTCCCCATCTAAAGAGACAACGAGCAAAGCTATGGCGTTTTTCGTACCCGCCGCAATCGCAAAGGAATGTGACGCCAAGTATCGCGAGTTTGGATTGTTGCGAAAGCGAAAACGTCGCGGCGACTCAGCTGAGTGGGCACTACCCGCTGACATGGCTGCTGTATCCGCGCTAGATCGCAACGCCGGACTATTCGCTGTAAATCCTAGCTTCGTCTCTAAATCATCTACGGTACATAAATCTGCGGATTGCATCTTAGTAAACGCATTCGACCCATCCTCTGAGGAATATATCGATCAGTTGCTCCATTCAGGATTTGAGTTCTCTGGGCTTGCACCCCGCCTAAGCGGGATCGACTACGTCGTGCTATCACGGAGCGCGGATCGCAAATCACAGAGCATTCGATCCACGAAATCGGAACGGACTGGGGCTAGGCGTTAGAACCGATCGGTCATTTGGACAGCGGTCCAGAGTCCAGGGTGGAGGATCCAGCATTCTCCATTAACGCAACGACTCCTCCACCCGCTGTATCGGCACTTCAGCTCTACGTCCTAGGGCTCCAAAGACAATCCCGATGACAACGACTGACGCGGCGAGGGCGAAGAACTTCCAAAAGCTAAATATTAACGGAAAACTCCACCCAAATGAGATTGGATTTACGAGATCGATTAATACAATAGCCGACACATATCCGCCTAATAGTCCGATGGTGCAAACTACAGCAGCAAAAATTAACGACCCGTACGAAACCGCGATAATTTGTTCGAAACGACTTGCACCAAGAAGCTCAAATACACCGCGCTGCGAAGCAGTCTCAGCAAGCCCCTGCCCATACAGCACCACGATCGTAATCACCGCCAGCACCATCACGCACCAACGCATAAAACGAGTAATAAGAAATGTTTCATCGAAAGTGCTTAGCATCACGGAACGCAGCTCTTCACCACTTAGAGCGAGCGCACGACCCTTGAGCACTTTATTCACGTCAGAAATTTGAACTCTTGCTCCGGATCGGTCTCCGTACAATGCGGCTGCTGCGATTTGAGCAGACTCGCCCACGATCTTTTCAAAGCTATCCAGGTCTACAATAACCTGCGGCCCTTG
Source organism: Bdellovibrionota bacterium (assembly GCA_041739515.1). Lineage (GTDB taxonomy): Bacteria > Bdellovibrionota_C > UBA2361 > UBA2361 > UBA2361 > JBGSNS01. Next base: position 185 of record JBGSNS010000178.1, on the reverse strand, counting down.
CGTGCTAAAATCCTTAATTATCCCGACGATCAGGAGTTGATGTCCGTTTCTTCCATAAACATAGTCACCGATGCCGACACTTCTTTGTCGTGCGGCAGCTTCGTTTACGACTACTTCATTAGCTGCATGAAACATTCGCCCCGAAATAAGTTGTTGCTCCGCGCATCGCTTACTAACTCCAACAA
>JBGSNS010000118.1:0-3641 GCA_041739515.1 Bdellovibrionota bacterium | reverse complement strand
TCCGTCCATCCATCCATCCAATAGGGAAACCGGTCCGATTACTCCTGCGTCACAATCATCGGCGTCACCTGAACAGCTCCGTACCAGAGATGTAAGTCTTCTATCTCAACTAATTCGTTGGGTGGACGCTCTGTTTTGAAGATCAAGGTAATTTTCTTATTCGAATCACCGTCCTCCGCAGTTTGCACTTGCGGCGCGGCATTTGTAACTGGATAGCCTGTCGCGCCACCAATAAAAAATCGTTGAGGGGTAAAACCTTTAAAACTGTAATTTTCATCCGTTGCATCAAGCGTCACCGTTACTGTTTGCGGTGCAGCAATCGCACTAGTCACGACTATCTGAGGCCCCGGCGGCAGGGTATACGCGCGAATCAAATTTGCTCCCCAAAGTGCGAATCCAGAGATAACCAGCACTAGTGGTGAACCAAAAGTCTGCCGGGCATTAGGTTTGTAATGCAATCCAGCTGCGAGCATCGCAGCAGCTGCACCACGAAAAACGAAGATTAAATGGCAGAGTCCCGCGAGCGCTTGGGTTACCGGCGCACTCCACCAAAGCCTACCGTCCGGAAATTGCGCAAACGCCAGTCCACTGCCGATTAAAAAAATTGCTAGAGGCCAAAGGGTAAGATGCGACAACGAAATTTTACTAGTGAGGGCTTTACTGGCTACCAACGCCTCTTTCGCTGAAAGCAGCGGATCCATGTACGGCATCGGATAAAGAATAATCGAAACAATCGTACGCACCGCGAAGAACAAGCAGATCGCTGCGACTGCTGTTCCAAGTCCTGGCAGAGCGACCATTAGAAATGCTCCGGATGTGATAACTAGTTCGATTGCAAATCCTACTACGAAGAACCGAGGCAGGAAGTGCAGCTGTCTAGGAGGTTGCAACATTCGAGCGCCGTCCTGGTACACTTTGCCGATTACTAATAGCTGCAAAAAACGTTCGACAAACGCGCTGATGATTACTATCTGCATTCCCGTTTTCGTCGACAGCGCCGCCCCAGCGACCAATAGTCCAGGTGCTAGAAACGCTATTAGGAACCAAATCACCAGTCGGGAGCGCGCAAGTAACCACGCGATATCACTAATAGAACGGGGTGTAATGGCAGAAGCGCTCATGAAAATACCTAGATCTGTCGAGATGCCATTATGGATTCATTACTGTACATCGGCCAGCCCAATCCTCGTCTTGCTAAGCTATTCACCCGACTCGGCTATGACTGTGTAGTAGGGGATGAGCAGGCGCACGTCAAAGAGCTAACGGCTAAGTCATGTTTCGATCTAATTCTGATCGATTCGTCGTTGGATGGAGGAGCCGTCGATCTGTGTGAGTTTCTGCGCAACGAAACAATTACAAAGGAAGTTCCGATTGTTTATCTGGCAGAGAATGCGGAGCATCGAGATGCGTTCACTGCTCTAAAGTTATCCAAAACAGAGATTGTTGAAGCAACTGCCTCGCCCGGAATTTTAGCGAGCAAAATCGCTACTCAATTGCGGCTTAGAAAAATGGCTGGAGCAGACGATCCGACAGCGTCGTTGGCTGAGATGAATGCTGCACTTCGCGATCTTACGGATCGAATGAAGAAGGAGCGAGACGAAGCAAAGGCGATCCAGGATACCCTTTTGCCTGAAGCGCTTCCCAAGGATGATAGATTCGAGGTCGCCGTTGCATTCGATCCGCTAGAGGAGGTGGGCGGAGACTGGTATTACATGCAACAGCGTCCAAGCAATAATATCTCGTTTCAAATCGCGGACGTAACGGGCCATGGACTCGCCGCCGCCTTTATCGGGAGCATGACGAAGTTAGCGCTGAACGCCTCGCCATTTGAAGACCCCGGCGAGTTGCTCACATCGATGAATCGATTGATGTCGAGCGGAATGCCACCCGGGCGTTTTGTCACGATGGCGAGTGCATTATACGACCCTGCCACCGGAAAGTTAGATATTTCACGGGCCGGACATCCTTCCCCGTTAATTGTTCGTGCTGGTGAGAACAAAGTCGATAAGATCGGCACCGATAGCTTTGCGGTGGGATTCTTTGAGGATTCAACGTTTGCATCATCAAGTACGAATATCGGCGTCGGCGACATCGTTGTGTTGCTTACCGATGGAATCACAGAGGCTCAAAATCGTGCTGGGGAGATGTACGGAACATCACGCATGAATGCGACTCTCTTGGCGATGACCGGCACGAAGCCAGCAGCGGAATGCCTCAAAGAGTTACTGCAGGATTTTGAGAAATTTTGCGACGGGCGAATGCTGAAGGATGATGTAACGGTGATTTTACTTAAGCGAGTGAAGTAGAGCTCACTCTTATTCTCCCCTTTTTGGACCCATTTCACCCTTGCTGTTATCAGCTCTGGTGCCAGGGGTCCAAAAAGGGGAGAATGCGTTTTTCTCCCGTTGCTGATTCAAATATTCAATGGACTCGATTCACCCAGCGCTAGTTCACTTCCCGATCGCCTTTCTATTGTTGCTGGGGAGCATGGAGCTAGCGCGAGTATTGTTCGGAGTCCCAAAAATAGAGAGTGTGCGAATACTCGCGTGGTGCGCGTTAATTGGGATTATCGCCGCATACTGGAGTGGTCACGAGGAATTCGAGTCGGTCAACGTTGTTGGTAATGAAGAGCTCGAACGGTTAGTCGGGAGCCATGAAAACTCGGCCAAAGCTCTGCTTTGGGTGTTCCCAGTCGGGCTAATTTTACTAGAACTTAGTTTGAGAGCGCCTAGGCTGCGCTGGCCGATCTGGGGCTTTCGGATGATAGCTGCCGGCGCGATCGCCCTCGTCGCTATTACGGGTCTTAGGGGTGGCGAGCTTGTTTATTCACACGGAGTTGGGACAAAACTGTTCAAAAACGAAGCGAAACCACAGCTCGAAATCGAGAAATCCCGTTAAGAACTTCCGGTTCAAGCTCGATTAGATACGTATGGCCAAAGTTCTTCCGAAGGGAACAGCGTTAGTAGTGGAAGATGAGCCCGAGGGTGTTGAGGCGATTCGAGCTGCCCTAAAAGATCAACGCAATACAAAGGTGCTGGACTTTAATAGTTCCGCGTCCTTGCATCGCTTTCTTGACCAACAACCCTGGACGTGGTTTCCGACGTTTGCGCTAGTCGACCTCGTTCTTCCAGCAGTCTCCGGGTACGATGTTATTCGCAGACTTAGAAATCGATTCGATGGTCGCAAGATTCCCATTATCGTCGTTTCCAAGATGGGTACTGGAGAAGATATCCTCGAGGCTCAAGTTGCTGGGGCTGATGCGTTTGTACGAAAACCGTTTGAGGGAGAGAGATTGGTGGCAGCTATTAAAAGTTGTTTGGAAAACGCAAAGAAGTCTTCTACAGATCGGCGGTATTCAATCGCATACTACCTCTGAAAAATCTTGGAGGTTTTCTAGTTCAATTCTCGACTGATGGACAGAACACCGTAGTCTGGCTCAGTAAAGCCAAACTCAGATAGGTCCGCAGAAACTCCGATTAACTACGGCGTACTCACGGCCATTAAGTTAAGCATTACGGAATACGGTATTACCGGAGGGGTTCCGGGTTTGCCGATAGACGCAGTCTGTGACGGTAACACTGAATTAAACACAGGAGGACGCGGAGGATATGGATTCGGAGACTCCTTGTATTGCTCCGTGC
>JBGSNS010000080.1:0-16202 GCA_041739515.1 Bdellovibrionota bacterium | reverse complement strand
CTTTGAACATGCTCACCGCGCTGGCTGTGCTGCGCTTGAGCTCCTCCCCTTCGGGGCTCCGCTCCGCACAGCCAGCGCTGATTCAAGTTGAACTATACCTGTCTAGAAAAGGGGGGAATTGACACCCGTAACCTGCTTGGCAAACTTACTTAAAAATATTGAGCCCAATCCGTGTCCACAGCCTATGTCAGCCACCGTGTCGGTTTTCTTTAATAACTTCGCCGCAAATTTGTAGCGCGCAAGCAGAATAAAAAAATCAAGTGGACTCTCCTGAAAGGAAATTCCTTCAGCCTCATTAAGCAGGGATTTGATATTACCCTCGGCATCTCGAAAAAGTTTTGTTGAATCATTGGCTGGCATGGTGTCTTCCTTTGTTGATTTCATCAGTATTAAAGAAGTATTTCACCGCTTTTACAATGGTCGACAAGTGATCATCCCGTGGACCATAAGGTAGCTTATCGAAATGCTGAGAGAATATTGTTGTCGCTTGTTTATAAGAGGTTCGGATGAGTGATTATGTGTATGCGGGGAAGCTCTACCTAGTTACCGAAAATTATCCTGGAATTGCGCCTCAAATAAGTAGTTGCAATTTTAGCTGTTGTAAATTTCGTTCGATACGGTTCAACAAGCGCTTCATATCGAGCAAGAAGCGCACGGTCTTCGTCCGTCTCTATAAATCGTCCCTCCAAGCGTTCCATCATCTCCAAGAATCCATCCGTCAGTTCCTCAGAGGTGCAATTCTCATACTTGATTCCCAACGCTGATTCCTGGAGCTGTCCGTTCTCCCAAAATTTTCCCAGATGCTCGCCTCCGTAAAGTAATCGCATCACTTCTCCATGGGTAAGATACTCCCCGGTGCTGCACGAGATAATTTTTTTCGGAATGAATATTTGTCCCGACGGAGCGTTGCAGATATTAACAGACTCAATACTTAAAGTAGGTGTGTTAAATAGTTCCGCCACATGAATTGGGCCACTTGGCACTGCTATGTAGGCTTTGCACTTAGCGATCAAATAAATATCAAGGAATTCATTGTGCCCGGAGGTAGCGTAGTCGAAGACTTTTGGATGTTTTGCCTTAAGTGGCTCCTTGGCCGAAGAACCGATTCGAATGACGGTGATCCCGCGGTTCGCCAATGCCAGAAATGCTTGTTCACAATTGTTAATCGGCGCATTTCTAAAGTAACTGCCGCTGGATGGTGTCTCGTTATGATAACCAACGTCTCGGCCAAGCAGGCAAACAAATGGATCCCCAGACTTCACACCGAATAGCTCTGTTAGTAAACGAGCCCCACGTTCTTCCTCTTCCTTGGTAAAACGCGGAGTGAACTGTTGAGCAAGCGCCTCTTTATAGCGTTCAGGGGAACAATACGTTCTCCCGTGTGTCGAGCAATGAAACTCAAAAATATCCTCGAAGTATTTTGCAAAGTCAGAACTAAAAAGCGCAGTAAGAAATGCCTTCGAATCAATCGCTAATCTGCCAGCTTCCCAGTCATAATATGATGGTATACTTGCCGGTACGCTTGCATCTTGAACGATATTTACCTCTCGAGCGAGCATATCGATGAGCTGTTGATTCTTGGCCTTTCCGACAAAAAATAACTCCTTATCAATAATCCCTGCTCTCCTTAGTCGCGGAAGTGCGAAAAGATCACAGGCCAGAGGACCGAATGCAGTATTAAAGACGGTATCAATCTTTAGTCTTTTACCTCCCAGTGCTGCTTTAAGAGTGTTGGAAAGTCGCCGAATGATGATATCCACTGTTCGAGCTCTTTCCGACATCTCTCCCGACTGCAAATCTTTAATCATCGCCTGCTGAGCCATCACTAATAAGTGCAGCATCTCGAAATCTTCAGGGATTCTTTGACAGTAAGCCTGCAGTAACTCCACAGACTCAGATGGTGAACCCATTGAAGTTAAAAGCCGGCAAATCGCGGCGATATTCACTCGATGTAACGGGTCAAGCCGAAGTGCGTTGGAATATTGATTTAGTGCACCAGAGAAATCATTTGATAACTGTAAACACCTTCCCTTTAAATGAACAAGTTCTGGATCTTTCGGGAAAAGCTGAATCTCTCGATCGATGGTAGCTAAGGCGAGACTGTAATCACCTGAAGAAATCTGAGCCAGGATGATATCCCGCTTTTCAGAATCCCTCCTCTGCTTATCTAGTGGCTGCGCCGAGGAGTTCTCCATAAGGGTCCAGTACTCAACTCTCTAAAGTAAACTACTCAAGAATTTTTAGCCTCGCCAAGGAATTGATGCCACTCCTTGGTGGCCACTTCGATTGTTTGCGGCGTCCATACCGGAGCATTTGTCCAGTCATCAATATGCTCAAGCATTTTCGCTACTCCTTCCTCAAAGCCGACTTTCGGATTCCATCCCAATAGCCTCTGAATCTTAGAAATATCGGCAAAGGTACAATCAGGTTCACCCGGACGTTTCGGTATGTAGGTGGCCGTACCACCCAAGAGATCTATTAAAGAGTTAATGCTGTAGGCGCCGCCACTTCCAACGTTTAAAATCTCTCCGACTAGATCGGACTGCGCGGCAGTAACTAGCGCATCAGCAAGATCGGTAACGTAGGTAAAATCACGTGTTTGAGTTCCGTCGCCGACCACGGTCATCAACTCTCCCTTTAACTTTTGCGCTAGAAAGACGCCGAATACGGCACCGTATGTTCCAGACGTCCTAGCGCGGGGCCCGTACACATTAAAGAAACGCAACGAAACCGCCGGCAATTTGTATACATTATGCCAATGCAACACATATTGCTCTCCAACGTACTTTGTTAATGCATATGGATACATTGGACGGGCTGGTGCATTTTCGTTGGTGGGAAATGAATCAGGAATACCGTAACAACTCGAGGAGGCCGCATACATAAAACGCTGAACGTTGGCACGTCTGGCGGCTTCAAGAACCGCGATCGTTCCGTCAACATTAGAATGATGATATTTCATCGGCTGCTGAATAGAGGGCACGATGTCCGCAAGCGCCGCCAGATGAAACACCCAGTCAGTCCCTACAAAGTATCTTTCTATCGCCTCTAGTTGCCCAATATCTGCTTCGACAATCCGAACATTTGGATCACGAGCATGCTGACTTAAGTTCTCTCTCCGGCCCGTAGAAAAATTATCCAGTACTGTAACCTTATGACGATCAGCCACAAGTCGATCCACCAAATGGCTACCAATAAAACCAGCACCACCTGTCACTAAACAGTGCTTTTGGGAATTCGTGTGCTGCGTATTGGGCGACATGAAAAACTACTATAGATCGATAATAATAGTGGTTTCTTCTTTGTGCCGCTGATCGTACTCGAAGAGATATATGCTGGCAATGTGAACTATCATTAGGGAGATATCTTCCATGAAGCCATACTGACCGTTTTTAGTAGGAATATGCACTGCCGTATCGGCAAGCTGTTGGAGTTTTCCACCATCGAAGCCCACTACACCGACTGTGTACGCACCTTTCGAACGAGCGTACTCCACCGCTTGAAGGATGTTCTCAGAGTTGCCGCTGGAGGAGATCGCAATGACGAGATCTCCTTGCGTCATCAACGTTTTAAGCTGTTGAACGAAAACCTGTTCATATCCTAAATCGTTTCCAGTCGCTGTAATCAGCGAGGTATTATCAGTTAAGCTAATCGCTTTAAAAAGGAGGTGTTCCTCCGAGAAACGCTCCTTGGAAAAATCAGTAGCCGCATGCGAAGCGGTCGCAGCACTGCCGCCGTTACCTATAAAGAAAATGCGTTTGCCCTTTGCCCGAGTCACTAAAAGCAGCTTTACAAGTTTATCGACAGCATCTACATCAAGCGCGTTAATGCAGCGCATAAGACCAGCGGTATATTTCTGGTAGAACGATACGAAGCTCTCCGAAGTCGTCCCGGGCCCATCAGTCTGTCCGACATTTTTCGATAGCGGTTGGTCGGTAATCGGCGCAACTACAGGCGATTCGGAGTGGGAGAGAATGCTTGCCATAGTCAAAGTTCCGACAGAATAGAACGCCCCTATGGAGTGTTTGATGCGCCAAAGGCAACACTAGTCTGCGCAATCTTGGGTGCCCAGAATTCGACTATTTAAGTAATGAATTCAATGATTTAGAAACCTGAGAACGGGTAATAAAGGAGCTATGGCCAATGATCTTAACAGCCATTGAACCAGCAATATCAGCAAAGAACGCTAAGGCGTCCGGGGGCGTTTTTACCGCAGCCAGTAAAGATGTCACCGCAAGCACCGCATCACCTGACCCAACCCGATCCACCACAGGTTGATCAAATGCTGGTGCTTCTACCATTTTATTTGGCGGCTCATAAACTAGCACGCCATTCTTACCTCGGGTTATTGTTATGAGCTTGGCTTTTGTGCGCTGCGCCAAATCAGAAACCATCGAAGCAAGGTCCCCCTGCTTCAGTCGATAGTTTAATCTAAGTTCTGATTCCGAAATAGAAATGTAGTGTGCGGCTGGATAACACGAGATTGTGTGAAATCCCCGGTTGCCGGCATTTACTTGGGTATTAACTGCCAAAAATTTAGACTTCTCGATAAGGATCTTTTTTGCTCGCTCGGTGATAAGAGCATGGCCATAGTCAGCAACTATTACGACATCAAAATCAGAAATCATATTCTCGAGTGCCGCACAAAACTCGCCGTCTTCTGCCTCCATAAGTGGACGATCATCCATTACATAAACTTCGAATAATTTCTGCAATGGATTTGTCTCAAGAAAACGGCGCTTTAAGATTGTTGGCCTATCTTTCTGGATAACAAAATGCGGCGCGACGGCTGGGGAGAGGCTGCCTCTAATAAATTCTTCATGCGAATCGATTGATCCAAGCGCTGAAAGAAACGAAACCTTCTTTGAAAAACCAGCGATGTGATTAGCGATAGCGATCGCTCCGCCTGCGTACTTCTCTGTACGACTAAGGCGCGAAACAAGAACTGGCTCCTTGCCAGCCTTGCCCATCACCTCCCCGAAACAATACTCGTCAATTATGGTTTCTCCGACCACCAAGACTTTTAGATCTTCGACTTTGGTTAAAAACTCTTCAAGTTGATCGACGCTATATAAAGCACGTAGCTCCCGAATGTAAGAAACCAGATGATCTGAAAGTGGGTTAAGAAATTCATTTATGAGCTTGCTGGAACTAAATTGAATGTCTTCAGTAAAAACTAGCTCGCCACCAAACTCTTTTACAGCTGCTTCCTCCTTCGATAAATTGCCCCCGATTGAGCGTCGACGATTTGCATAGTCCGGTCCTTTGACGTGAAATTTTGGCTGAATCGCCCGAATCGCCTGCTCTGCACTTGCTGCGCGATTAATCGACACATATGTCACACACTCAAGCGCTGCGATTGCCTCCGCGCGAAGCTGCTCGGTGAATACAGGTCTGCCTGGTCCTTTATTGACGAAGACATCGGCCGTGAGTGTGACGAGCAAAACATCGCCATATTTGAGAGCTTGCTCAAAATAACGGATGTGTCCGATATGCAGAAGATCAAACACTCCGTGGCAATGCACGATACGTTTACCCTGGGCTCGAATGTCTCCAGCGATCTGCGCAAGTTGTGCGGAATCAACTATTTTTTCAGTCCGAGCCACGCCCCATTCTAGCGGTGTTGCAGATCGACACAAGAGTCACTTTTTCAACAGTTTATTCCAGGGATGGTGGGAGCCCGTTCAATATCGCTGATACATGCACACCAGAGCCCGACGTTGTATCCCAAGCGGTAAATTTAAAGGATGTAGCTAGACGAGTGGTGAGCGATAACGCGGAGACGCGCCAATCCCTGCGGTCTATTTCTTTCTTATAACGATCCATCGCCGAACATTGAGATCTTCTACCAAGTCATCGGCGCGTGACAATTCCAATACCGTGATACTTGCCACCGCTGGGTTCTGCCGCAACTCTTCAAATCGCGCTTCGTTGTAACTTGCCCCTGTATAAGTGCGCTTAACTTTCTTCATTTCTTGCTGGTATCGAACGTGTAGGAGGCAAATTCCACCAGGTTTTAAGCAACGCAACATCTCTGATTCATACGCACGTTGAACGTCAATCGGGATGTGAATAAAGCAAGCAAAGCTATACGCAATGTTTACAGAGCCAGACGGAATCATTGAAAGATTAGTGCCATCAGTTTGATGCAGTGTGATATTTGAGATTCCGCGACACCTCTCAGCAGCGCGTTTCAAAATTACGTCTGAGACATCTACGCCCACAATTGAACGAACGTGTGGCGCCAACCAGAATAACATTTTACCCGGGCCGCATCCCACATCGAGCACGTCGTCATTCTTGGTTGCTCCCGTTAGTTCACGCAGACGTTGAGCAACCACATATCCGAAATGTTCAGCAAAGAGTTTGATGCTATCTGGTCCGAAGGCTGCTACTTCGTCCGCGCCCAGAAGAGATGCACGCTGATTCCAATCGTCCTTGAAGCTAACGCCGTCGCCAATATCTATAATATTCTTTAACGTCAGTGGTTCTGTCATATCGTGTGCAAGTTCGGTGAACTGATGCTGGGATACTCGTTAACTTATTGGATTTATTATTCTCAAGCTATCATAAAAGGTGAGGTGCCCCAAACTTCGCATTAATAGCAATTTAACTAAATCCAGAGGGAGTGACGATTAGAGGGACTGGGTGCCGAGTTCTTGGATCAAACGCGCCGCGTAATCCTTTAACGCAGGGTCTCGCCAGCTATAATATATATGACTCGCGCCCGACACTTTTAGTGCTTCTAACGCTTCTGCCTGCGTAACTACCGGCATGGCAACGGCATGTGATCCTGCCACAATCGCTGCTATAACTCCGCGTGGACTATCCTCGAATACGATTTGTCTTCTGGGACTGATGCCCATCACTTCGGCCGTTTTGAGATAAATATCCGGTGCCGGTTTAAGATTTAGGACATCCTCTCGAACTAGTATTTTTTCCCCAAAAACCTGATCAAGTCCCGAGCGTCGAATGATCATGATCGCTTGTTCACGTTCGGTGAGGGAACCGATAGCAAAGGGTGAATTTTGTTCTCTCAACCAATCGATAAAATCGACTACACCATCGCGTGGTCGAATCGCTGCGTCCAGCACGTTTATCTCAAACGACTCCCGCGTTAACCTGAGAAACTCCTGAACGAATTCAATTCGAGGAAGTGTATGACTGCATAAGTCGTGAAGATCTTCGGCAACCTTTTCATCCGGTCCACCAATGAAGTGTTCCAAATGGGCGATGGCACGTTCGCGACTAAGCTCTATTCCAAGTTCTTGTGCAGCCTTTAGGTGTCCGCCGTGTCGAAATGCCTCTAGATCCACCGTCGTCCCTTCGAGATCAAAGGCTACGCCGACCGCGGACGATAACGCACCTTTTCGTTGCGGCGCGGCGAAAACTGTTGGATGGGATTCTTTGGGGATTGTGGCGGATGCATGGGAAAATGAGTTTTCTAGCGCAGCATCGCACATATGAAGTTACTACTACCCCTGGACACCGAAGAACCCCAAAAGCATAACTTCTCGAAAACATTAATTGTTAGCAGTAGCAGTCTTTCGGTATCCAGCTCTGGTCATAGATATTCTATCTCTACCATTTCAATTTTGCCGTTAAACTTGAAAGGTGCCTGTTCGAAATAATCGATTGCAACCGGCGAGTAATTATCCATACCGACGTCAAACGAATCATTGGCCGTAAACGCAAGAGGAGCTGTTTTTGGCACCTTGCCTTTGGCCACTTCTTTGCCGTTAATTCGGATGATCACATCGGCACTACCACGAGGCGCGCCTATGCGAGTCTCGACTTCTATATTTACTTTTCCCTTGGGCAAGCGGTCCGATGTTTCTATTCGTGTTCGTTCGATCTCGAAAAGATTATACTCATAACTGAGCTTACCTTTATTTACCCAGAGAGAGATTCCACCAGAAAATGCTCCAAGAGCGTACAAAACTCCTTTTGAATTATCACCAAGTTCAGTCTTGATTCTTACGATATTGCTGAGCGCTCCAACCTTTGGCCCTGCAAATTCAGGTATGCCTACAACGTCTTGAGTATAGTTAAACTTAGTTGCTGGATTACGTGGTGCAGACTGCGGGCTCCAAACGATAGACCATAATCCGCCACCGATTGGGTAAACTCGATTGTTCTTAGCCTCAACGTCAAACAAATGTTTTAGGTCAGCAACTTTATCCGGTTCGTTGGCTGCGATATCTATCGCCTGAGAAAAGTCAGAGCGCAGATCGTACAAATTCCATTCATCCTGTTTCGGAGTCCACTTGCCGATATTGGCAGGAAGACCGGCAACCCAGGGAATGCGGGGACCCCATGCTGAGGCGAATAATCCGTCAGCATAAATCCCGCGATCACCCATTACTTCGAAATACTGAGCCTTTTTCTGATCACGCGCAGTAGCATCTGCAAATGTATACTTCATGCTGACACCGTCCATGTCTTCTTGGCTCACGCCGTCTACTGTTTCGGGCGCTTCTATACCAACTATTTCATATATGGTTGGCACTATATCATTGACATGGTGAAATTGTGTCCGAGGTATTTTGTCGGACTTGATTCCTTTTGGCCAAGAAATTGCCATTGGCGTTCTAGTTCCGCCAAAATGCGAAGCGTTGAGTTTTGTGCCTTGAAATGGCGTCGAACCTGCCCAGGCCCAGCCAGCATGGTACATGTTGTCGGTTTTATTGCTACCGAGAACTTGCAATCCTCCCAGCTCATTTAAAGCTCGAATGTGATCTTTGATTTCAGTGGCAATTCCATTTTGAGCAAGTAACTCGCTGATCGTACCGCTCTGTCCTTCAGAGCTGGAACCGTTATCACTCAAAATGTAAAAAACAATCGTGTTATCACGAAGTCCCAAGGCTTCTAGCTCGTCGATCAAGCGGCCCGCTTGAGTATCAGCGTGTTCAGTAAAGCCAGCGAAAACCTCCATCAAGCGAAGCTGAAACGCTCGTTCATCTTTAGGTATACTCTCCCATGCTGCCATTGTCGCCGCACGTGGGGTGAGGAGTGTATCGGCTGGTATCCAACCTAGTTCCTTTTGGCGTGCAAAAATACTCTCTCTGAGTTTATCCCAGCCGTCGTCGAACTTGCCTTTATATTTATCAGCCCACTCTTTGAAGATATGATGCGGGCCGTGAGAGGCACCTGGTGCCCAATACATTAAAAATGGTTCGTTTGGAGTGACGGCATTGTGCATGCGTAGCCAAGTCACTGCCTTGTCGGTCATGTCTGTTGTGAAGTGATAACCTTCCTTATGGACGGCCGGCAAACGGGTCGTATTTTCTACGACTGCTGGTTCCCACTGAGATGATTCTCCGGCCAAGAATCCGTAGAAATAATCAAATCCTACAAGCCTACCAGTTGGCCAGCGGTCAAAGGGGCCTTGGCTGGTTGTTTGTTCCGCTGGCGTGTTATGCCACTTCCCGAAGGCTGCGGTCTTGTAACCATAATAGCCCATCACTTTTGCAACAGAGGCATTAGTCGCTGGCCAGTGCCCGGTATAACCATCCCAGTCATTGGCGAGTTCAGCAATTTGTCCAAACCCGGTACGATGATGATTTCGTCCAGTAAGCAAGGCTGCTCTTGTAGGTGAACACATCGCTGCATTATGAAATCTGTTATATGAAATCCCAGTTTGAGCGATGCGTGATAAAGCAGGAGTATGAATTGGGCCGCCATAAGTGCTGGGCAGAGCAGGACCAACATCGTCCAGCATGATAATGAGCACGTTGGGGGAATCTTTAGGTAAGTGTTGAGCCGGCTTTTTCGGTGAATACACCGAGTCCGCAATTGTCGGCCCAGCCTTACTTCCTGAAGGGACCGGTGGAAACGGCAAATGTTCCTGTGCCAAGCTACCTATCGGAATAAGTAATGCTGCGCAAAAGTAGATTGAAATTTGTTTGATTCTCATCTTCCCCATTTTCACGAATACTATTGTTAAAATCGACAGCTTAAACTGCATGCTAGCTCAAATTGGCATTCTCAGCGAAACAACGCTGGTGAAAAGAGTATAATAAAAATTGGGAATGGTCACCCTAATTTACTCCTCATAAGGTCCGCTCAACGGATGACGTATACTTTTTATCTGATACTCAACTCGTGGTGGGTCTAGACCGAGTCATTTTTAATGACATCTTGTATCATGGTCGGTGAGAGCTGCGGGCAGATGCTCCGAGGAGGACAGGCACTGGCGGCAGATATTCGTTTGGAAATTTCTATAGATTTGGTAGGGTCAACGGGCTGGTGGCTACGGCTTCTCCGGCCAATCATGCTTAGGATACCGACTCTTAAGTTCTTTTCGAACTTCAGCGTAGCTGCCTTTCCAAAAACGCGGCAAATCATCTGTTACCTGCACAGGTCGTCTTGCGGGCGACAGTAGTTCGCAGATTACCGCGATTTTGCCGCCGCCAACCGTTGGATGAATTACTGTACCGAAAAAATCTTGTAATCGCGATGCAGCAACGGGCGCTTTATTCTGTGAATACTCCAACTCCACTGTTCTGCCGCGTGCAAGCGTTATCGAGCTGGGAGCAAGTTTTGATATTTCTTGCACCGATCGCTCTCCACCGGCAGCACTTACGAGCGCAAAATGCACGGCATCTTCGTTGATATCGGAAAGTCTCGTCGCATTCGGGATATACTGCTCGAGCCAAGCTAACCCATTATCCTCCAGGGTCTCCCACCACTTTCCGCTGGATGATTCAAATAGTCCAAAATGTGAGAGCCACTTTGCGCGTTCGATCAACGCAGTAGATCTTTTTGTAAGCGGTAAATCGGAGAATGAAATATTGGCGAGCAGAATTTTTGAACTTTCTGGATCATTACTCGGGGTTTCTTGCACTGAAATGTCTATTGCACCAAGACTCTGCACTGATTGATCGACAACTGCCTTGCGATTCGGACTCCAGGCTGTTGAACGTTTGGTAGCGAATAGCTGTGGCACGAAAGCGCGCAGCTCCCTTTCAGATACCGCGGCGGCGGCTGAAATTGAAGCAGTAGCGCGGCCGCTTTGCGATCGCACAGCAGGACAAACAATCCAGTCTTCTCGTACTAGCGGGGAGCCTATTGGTAGTAACGCACGTGGACCGCCGCTTAACAAATATTCCCGATCCCCTCTGCGGTGCGCGATTCGATCCGGAAATGCTGCCGCAAATAATAGCGCGGGGGTAATCTTTTCTGAAAAGGCATACTTCTCAATCGGCTTTGGTAATCCCTGCAATATTTTTCTTAAAGTTTTAAACAGCTCGGTTGCCGCTGTTGGAGCGGAAATTTCAACTAGGGAATTTAAATCCATGATCGTGTTCTGCCTAGCTGGACGCATCTCCGACCAAACAGCCGCAAGTTTGCAGCCAAGCTCACCCTCTCCGAATCGTGCTGCAGTAATAACCATATGAGCCAATCGCGGATGCACCGGTAATGACTGCATCTGTGTTCCATGTGTTGTGATTGATCCATCAGTTTTAAGTGCACCAAGATCAACGAGTAACTCTTTGGCCGCGATAACGGCACCATCCAACGGCTTTGTCATCCATTTTAGTGATCTGTGATCTCGCACTCCGGCTGACGCTAAAGTGAGAAGAAGCGGAGCTAAATCGCTTTCCAAAATCTCAGGGGAACGAAAGCGCACCAGTTGTTCGTGTGCTGGCCATAATCGAATGCATCTTCCTGGTCCGAGACGTCCAGCGCGGCCGGCTCGCTGCTCCGCCGTAGATGAGGAAACGCGCACGGTTGCAAGTCCTGGTAATCCACGTTCTGCGTCGTAACGGGGAACCCGGGAAAGCCCAGCATCTATAACGGTGTGAACTCTCGGTACCGTTAGTGATGTTTCAGCGATTGATGTGGCTATGATAATTCTTGGGGATGAATCAACGGGTGGATTTAAGATAGCTCGCTGATCTGAAAGGGATAGCTCGCCGAATAACGTCACTACCTCACGCTCCGGTATTGCGTCGTTAAGTGCCTCCGCAGCTCGAGTAATCTCGGCAGCTCCCGGTAAGAATATTAGAATATCTCCTGCTACATGGCTTACGCTGCGCGTAGCGCGAATTATATGAACCTCCTGTCTGCGCTCTTCACTTGGCGTTGCAGGCAAATACGAGATCTCAACCGGATACGATGGCGAACTAACCGAAACAAGCGGGGCACCGGGAGATACGGATTTAATGTCGTCAACGTTAAGCGTTGCAGACATCACGAGAATTCTAAGATCGGGCCGCAGGCTTGCTTGGATCTCGAGGGCTTGAGCTAACGCTAGATCGATATCGATCGAACGCTCATGTGCTTCGTCGAAGATTACTAAATCAAAACTTGCTAGATCGATCTCGGAAGCAGCGATTCGGTTAAATACCCCGTACGTCATCACTTCAAGCTTTGTATCGGTACTAACTTTCGTTTCACCGCGAACTTTGTACCCAACCGTTGCTCCGCATCGCTCAGGTGGGTTTAGATACTCTGCTGATATATATTCAGCGGTCCTAACGGCGGCTATTCTGCGTGGCTCCAGAAGCGCGATTCTTTTGGGATTTGCGTCTGGCCTTTTCTCGAGCAAGAACGGCGGCAATATCGTTGTTTTTCCGGTACCAGGTGGACTTGACAGCAAGACGACCGGATTGTCGACCAGCAACGATCCGATCTGCTCTAGGTATGAAACGATTGGCAGGTCAGGAAGTTTCAAAAGATTTACTTATCGAATTCAATTCTTGGTTTATCTAGTGCGGCAGCAAGCAGTGCCATAAAACGATTTCGTGTGATCTCAGTGGCGCCGAGCGTCTTGGTAAACGGGTTAATCACTTGCACATCGATCCAGGTAAGGCCGGATTTTTGAAGATGGGTTATGAGAGCGTGTAGCGCTAATTTTGAAGCGTTGTCCCTTTTATGAAACATAGACTCCGCTGCAAACATTCCCCCAAGTGAGATTCCGTAGATTCCACCAACCAATTCGTGCTGGTCCCAAATTTCGCAAGAATGGGCGAACCCGGCTTTATGTAGCTCCGAGTATGCAGCTATCATTTGCGGTGTAATCCAGACGCTTGATTCCGGGTCATCGTCAGGCTTTATGTGTCCGGCCGAGCAAGCGCGCATAGTGTCTGCAAAGGCTGTATCGAAAGTGATCGTATACGGACTTTTCCTTAGCCAACGCTGAAAGCTCTTGGATGGACGATAATTATCGAACTCGATAATCGCTCGCTTTGGAGGAGCAAACCATGCGAATGGGTAATCCGGGATAGGCCAGGGGAAAATCCCGCTTGAATACGCCAGAAGCAGCGATTCGACCTCGAAATCCCCTCCCACTGCTAGCAGGCCAGAGCGATCGGCGTCCTCAAGTGGGGGAAATCGTTGAATCACCATGTTTGAACGGCGCCCTGGAGTTAAAGTCTACCACCAAGAATTGTTTGTGGTCCTCTTAAGTAGTTCTGCGGTATCATAACATAGAGGATTGGATTTTCGCATGGGTCGTGGGCGACAAAACACGGATTCTGGTACCGGCACCGAGACTATAGAAAGGGTTCGCGTTGCGATCCCTAAACAGTACAAGGTGCTCTTGTTAAACGATAACTACACCACCATGGAGTTCGTGGTGCAGGTGCTAGAGACGATATTTCGTCGCAGTCCTTCGGAATCGGCGCAGATAATGCTGAGAGTCCACAAGAACGGGAAGGGATTAGCCGGAGTTTATCCAAAGCAGATAGCGGAGGCTAAAATAGAGTTGGTTCATCGGCGAGCACGTGATTCGGGATATCCGCTTAAGTGTTCGATGGAAGAAGAGTAGCTGGCTAGAAAAGGGCTTAGTTTATGGCAGAGAATCGCGAAGCCTCATTTACACCGGAGCTTACCCTTGCGCTTGAAGCTGCGTATCGCGAGGCGCTAACCCGCAAACATTCTTTACTTTGCGTAGAGCACTTATTGTTGGCGATCCTTTACGATGAACGAGTGCGCGATATCGTTTCCGCATTCGGAGCGAAGCCTAGTGAACTAACTCCTGGGCTCGATAAGTTTTTCACCGCACTAGAAGAATCTCGCGGCGCACATGTTGAGCAACCGATGCAAACTCCCGCTGTGCGAAGGGTAATTCATCGTGCGATTCAGCAAGTATTGGCTTCCGGCAGAACGGTTGTTGGTTCCGAGGACTTGTTGGTAAGTATTCTCGACGAGGACGAAAGCCACGCGCAGTACGTACTTGCGCAACGCGGAATCACCCGTGAAAAAGTTATAGAGCTGTTATCGCACGGTGTGATTCCAGAAGGGGATGATCTTACCGATGCAATTCGTGGCGACGATGACGATGACGACGGCGCTGCGCCTCAGCGCGGATCGTTTGTTACCAGATACCTTGAGCATCTAACAGAGCAGGCTCGCAATAAAAAACTGGATCCAGTTATCGGTCGCGAACTCGAGATAGATCGCGCGATTAAAATATTGGCGCGCCGAAAGAAGAATAATCCACTTTTTCTAGGGGAGCCAGGCGTTGGCAAGACCGCTATGGCTCACGGCCTTGCGCAGCGAATAGCTGCTGGAGATGTACCTGAGCAGCTAAAGGGCGCTGAGATGTACTCGCTCGACATCGCCAGTTTAGTTGCTGGAACTAAGTTTCGCGGAGAATTTGAGGAACGCCTTAAAGGAATCACGAGAGAACTGTTGCAGAAAGAAAAGACCGTGTTGTTTATCGATGAAATCCATTTGGCAGTTGGAGCCGGGGCTACAGGTAGCGGAGCGATGGATGCTGCAAATTTGCTAAAGCCGATGTTGGCTAACGGTGCGCTTAAGGTAGTCGGTAGCACTACGTTCGAGGATTACAAAAAATCGATTGAAAAGGATCGTGCTCTTGTACGCAGATTCTCTCCGGTAAAACTAAGCGAACCATCCGTTGACGATACGATTAAGATTCTAGAAGGACTTAAAGCTTCATTCGAAGAACATCACAATGTAAAATTTTCAAAAGGCGCACTTGAAGCAGCAGCGAAATTGTCGCAGCGCTATATTGTAGATCGTTTTTTGCCGGATAAAGCGATAGATGTGATCGATGAAGCTGGTGCTACGCAGGCCGTTAAAGCGACTGGAAAGCGAAAGAAGACCATTACCGAAACTGAGATCGAGCAGGTGGTATCATTGCTTGCGAATGTGCCGGTCGTAAGCACGAAGAGCGATGATGGTGAGCTACTTCGAGGATTAGAAGAGAAGCTGCTCGCGAGAGTCTTCGGTCAAGAGAAAGCGGTTGGAGCTTTGGCCAACGCCGTGAAGCGTGCTCGAGCGGGTTTACGCGGCGGGAATCG
Organism: Bdellovibrionota bacterium; assembly: GCA_041739515.1. GTDB lineage: Bacteria > Bdellovibrionota_C > UBA2361 > UBA2361 > UBA2361 > JBGSNS01. The sequence continues at coordinate 927 of JBGSNS010000080.1, read as the reverse complement.
CCCGATGGGATGCTTCCTATTCGCGGGACCAACTGGGGTTGGAAAGACTGAACTTTCGAAGAGCTTGGCTTCGGTGATGGGCGTAGCGTTTCATCGCTTCGACATGACCGAATACATGGAGAAGCATACCGTTGCGCGGTTGATTGGGGCTCCTCCAGGGTATGTGGGCTACGAAGAGGGCGGGCAATTAACCGACATCGTACGTCGCAGTCCGTATGCGGTATTGCTATTGGACGAGGTTGAGAAGGCACACGGCGATATTCTTAATATTCTGTTGCAAGTAATGGATGATGGTGTGCTTACCGATGCGCAAGGAAAAAAAGCTGATTTTCGGCACGTGACGTTAATTATGACCACAAATGCTGGTTCTGAAAAAGCATCAGCGCTTGGATTTGGTGATTCTGGAAGCGGCCCAAGTACATTCCGAGACCAAGCGATCAAGCAGTTGTTCAGACCCGAGTTTAGAAACCGGTTGGACGATACGATTCACTTCATGCCGCTACCAAAAGAGATCATTCACAAGGTTGCACGCAAGATTGTTGGTGAACTTGAGACGATGCTTTCGGAGCGATCGGTAAAGTTGGAAGTTTCCGACGAAGCGATCACTTTCCTAGCCGAGAAGGGCTTCGACCCAGTGCTCGGTGCTCGTCCGATGTCGCGACTTGTCGAACGCGAGATTAGCGATAAACTCGCTGATGATTTGCTCTTCGGTAAGTTGAAGGACGGCGGTGTTGTAAAAGTCGATATTGTCGATGGGGCGCTGAAAGTTTCGGCGAAATAGCTCGTTCTATCTACCGCTCCCTAATGGCTGTTAAATCAAGGTTCAGGGAGTTTCTTAGAGATAGAACAGTTGGACCGCCGATCCGTTCGAATGAACTCAATCTGATCGTGCGGACCGGCGGTCACCGCTGTCCCATGTGATCGATT
>JBGSNS010000079.1:0-10489 GCA_041739515.1 Bdellovibrionota bacterium | reverse complement strand
GGAGGTAAATCCGAAGATCTCCGCGTTCTCCGCGAGCTCCAGTGTAGAATATTACAGCCCTACGTCGCACCGATTGATCGGCTCATGCGGGCGCTATACCGACTCAAATTTCGTGGGGATCACTCAGGAACTGTCCCCTTTAAAGGTCGGATTTATCCTCGACGATACACCCGTGGACCCGTCGTCTTCTTGGCTAACTCTGCCTTCTTGGATTGTTCAGCTTCTTTCGCCATTTTTTTGCGAAGCCGCTCGCTTACACCAGAGTACGGCGAACCAATAATTGCTGGCGGCGAAACCGTCTCAAAGCGTCTGATTAACAGTTCTTCATACGAAGCAAAATCTCGAACAGCTAGATCTTGCAGGGAGACTGCAAGTTTAAGCCACTCTTTTCTCTTGCTGCCACCTACACCACACTTATGCTCCAATGCTGCATTATCGAGCGCGGTAGGGGCATCCTTCAGAACGATTTCAATTGCGGTCCTGCAACGGTGTTCGAATTTTTTCTTCTTCATCTCACCGGCAAGTTTAAAAATTTCATTTAAATTGTCCACTGAGTATGGCTCCGGGAGAAATGCATCAACTCCCTTGGCGAAATTTGTCGCTATGTTACCAGCGTTTCTCAGGTCTGATTTCAGCACTAGAATAAGCGCGCATCCTACGCCGTTTCTCGTTTCCTTGCAGCGCTTTATAAAGTCCGCGTTCTCGTTATCGGAGAAGTTCGGCTTGAATAATATTATGTCGCAATTCTGATCGGTTTGGAGTGTCTCGATCGCCGATGAGATCGAATTAGCCATCGAAATCTGGCTGAACTCGGGGATGGCAGCAGTTGCCTGACGTAGCTGCATTCGACTCGATAGGTCTTTATCGACAATCAGCGCATCAAAACGGAATTGCATACTATCTCCGAGCAGGCGGTAGCTCAAACTTCTTAAGCTAAAGAGTCGTCCGTAGCGCAAAAAAGCTGGAGAACAACGAAAGCGAGCGACCGAAGAAGAAAATAGTGTTTAATATCGGTTGGTTATATCGTATTTTCGATTTTTACGTTCGTACATGGTTCCGATTTTGAGGGCTATTATTCGGTCGTCGCGTCGTATCCTAGCGCTCGAAGAGTCTTTTTCTGCATCCGTTTTCGTGCACGTTTGCTTTTACCGGGATAGCGAAAATGGTTTGGGCGCTTTCGAGGTGTGTCGGGTCTGTTCTCCGACCTATCGATCAGCGCATCGTAATAGATCTTAGCCTGTTCTTCCTCCAAGCCCTCAATTACCGATGTAATCTTTGCCATCTCGTTAATGACCGGCTTAAACGAGAAATTACTCTCCTTTAGGAACGCGATATCACCAAGCATTCCAAAGATATCATTCACCATGCCCTGTAAGTGCTTGGCGAGTCGCTTAGCGGTTCTGTCCTTTCTCACGTTCATTGCCAGTGTGCATATTTCCCGAAGCTGATCAGTAGAAAACGGTTCAAACAAAACCCCGTCTCTTCCCATCAAATATGCGCGAGCATCCGCGCCTTCTCCTTTTTCGTTTACTCCCATTAAGATCACGAAAGCGGTATCCTCTGTGACTCCGAGAGCTTTGGCCCAATCAGTAAATTCTTTGATCTCGTTTTCGGGAAGATCGGAGGAGATAAATATTATATCGAGCCGCGAAAGTTTACCGGCAATGCGAGTCATCGCAGATCTAACGTCGTTACTTTGGTCAACGTGATCGAATTCTTCTAATGAATGGCACACCTGCTTAAGACGATGCCGAGCGATAGAGTTTGAATCTATCACCATTGCGGTGAAAGCTTTGGAAGCAGCCGTAGGCGCCATACCACTTGTTTCCAACGATCGCTAAATAGACGGACGCAAGAAAACCTAGAACTCTCAATTATTATGTCGAGACAAAAAGCCTAAACCTCAAGCGTTGGGCGCTCCTTTTCTGAATTTAGGCTGAATTCCGAGGAGATCCCTGCGGATTGCCCAGTGATTTCGTTTAGATACCGGTGCCATTACGAGGATTCAGGAGTGTCGCATCGGGATTCTGCCGGCTTTGCTCGCTCCCCTATTTAACGCTACTGTTCACTGACTATGAACGGGAAATTCTTACTACTGGTGCTAGTGTTTATCATCGGCGGATCCGCGATGATCGTTCAAGCTACCCGGGCTGGCGCATCGCCGATGTTAATGCCGTCTGATTTGGTTAACTCTAGCTCCGATGTCCCTCGAGTTCGCGTCGCTGGGCGAGTGGCTGCGTCAGAAGTTTCATATGTCACATCGCCCAAAGCCGTATTGAAATTTTCTGTGGAAGACCCTAAGCACCCCGAGCGTGGATCTGTGCCGGTTGTATACGAAGGAGTACGTCCGGACATGTTTGCGAGCGGGCGGGACGTTATACTAGACGGCGCGTTTGTGGGCGGAACGCTGCATGCGACAGGACTTCTTACTCAGTGTCCGTCAAAGTATGAGGCTCCGGATCCTGACAAGCTTTACAGTGATAAACATGGCAGTGATAAATACGGCAGTAAAAATTACGGCAATGAAAATCACAAAACCGATTCCGGTAACTCGCAACCCACCGATCCAGCATAAGAATAAATCGCTATGAATGAATTTGGTCACCTGGCATTAGTCGCTGCTTGGCTTGCAGCGTTTGTAGGCTTCTTACTAGGGCTTTTCTCCGTTACAGACACCGCTGACAAGATTCCCGGTAGGGTGGCTCGCTTGGTCGCTAGTACTAAGCGGGCAACCGTGGTCGTTTTTTTATGCACATCGATCGCAACCGGTGCGCTGGTCTATGCATTTCTTGTTAGCGACTATTCGCTGCATTACGTTTGGCAATTTTCTAACCGTGAAATGGCTGCAATCTATCGAGTTGCCGCTCTATGGGGTGGCATGGATGGCTCGATGCTGCTGTGGTGCTTTATGCTCGCAGGTGTAAGCGCGATAGCTGCGGTAACAACGTCAGCCGGAACGAAACTATTGGGCGGAACGTTGGCAGCGGCGAATAGCTCAGCGCTATTTTTTCTCTCCGTTGTGCTGTTTGCCACTAATCCGTTCAGAGCGGTGCGAGCGATCGCAATTCCGCCTGATGGTAACGGGCTTAATCCGCTGCTTCAAAATCCCTTGATGGCGATTCATCCGCCTACGCTATACGCAGGTTTTACTACGTTTAGCGTGCCTTTCGCGTTCTGTATCGGAGCGCTCTTAAGCAATAGGCTTGATAACTCGTGGTTAACACTGACTCGTCGTTGGACATTAATCGCTTGGGCTTTTTTAACAGCGGGAATTGTTCTCGGCGGTGGTTGGGCGTACGTCGAACTCGGCTGGGGTGGTTTTTGGGCGTGGGATCCGGTTGAGAATGCTTCGTTTCTTCCGTGGTTAGTAGGCACTGCGTATTTACACTCAGTAATGGTGCAACAACGCAAAGGGATGCTGAAGACTTGGAACGTAGCGCTCGTAGCTCTTACTTACGGACTTACAGTTTTTGGAACTTTTCTAACTCGCTCCGGAATAGTGCAGAGTGTTCACGCATTTGCTTCAACTGATGTCGGATGGGTATTCCTGCTGTACATGTCGCTGTTGGCCATATCTGTAATCGCTCTAATTTATCTGCGTAGAAAAGAGTTATCTCCAGAATCTAGAATCGAGAGTTTCGTTTCTCGTGAGTCCGGTTTCGTTGTTAACAACCTAATCTTTCTTGCGATCATGTTTGCAACCGTTTGGGGCGTGATGTTCCCGGTGTTTTCTGAGTTTCTGACAGGCTCGAAACAGACGGTAGGAATTCCGTTTTATAACGCGGTCAATGTTCCGTTATTTTTGCTCTTGTTGGGATTGATGGTGATTGGGCCCATGATGGCTTGGCGACGCGGATCGTTAAAGGCTGTATGGAAGCAGTTAACGATTCCGATCGTTTCAGCGGTTGGAATCGGCGCACTTTTGATCTGGACGGGAGTAACGAGTTTTTATGCGCTTACCGCGTATTGCTTCGCGTGGGTGATAAGCATCTCCGTCATGATGGAACTGCATCGCGGCGCCAAGGCGCTTTCGCCGGACGCCATTGGTGCCGGGTATCCCAAGGTATTAAAGCGCCATCGTGAACGGTATGCCGGACATTTAGTTCACATAGGTGTCGCTATCGCAGCGATCGGGATCACCGCTTCGATGGCGCATAAGATGGAGATGGAGGTCACACTGAAACCGGGAGAGGTGGTGGAAATTGGCCGCTACAAGCTCTCCTTTGTGGATCTCAATGTCGAAACATTGAAGAACTACGAAAGGTTTTACGCAAAACTTGACGTGGTTGATGCGCGAAGTGGTACCAAAATTCAAACATTACAGCCGGAACTTCGCCACTACTTTAAGAATAACGAAACCACTACGGAAGTCGCTCTAAGAACATCGCTTCGCGATGATCTTTATACAGTGCTCGTTGGAGTCGAGGAGAATGGCGCTGCTGCATCGTTTAAGTTGTTCGTAAATCCGCTGCAAATATGGTTGTGGATCGGCTCAGTAATTATGATGCTTGGCACTATTGTTATCATTATTCCTGGCCGTGGTTCGCGAAACGAGGGATAGGGAGAGACAGATTATGTCGATTGGATTAATTGCAGGATTTGCATTGTTTCTAGCTTGCGTATGGTTAATCGTCAGTCCGTTTTTCGAAGTAAATCCGGAGTTGGATAGCGACGAGACGGGTGCGCAGTGGCGATCGCGCTCTGGAGCGACGAATGATCAAGAGCTTGAGCTCGATTACAAAACCGGCAAGATGAGTGAAGCTGATTATCTGGAACTGAAATCGAAGGGATAAGTTTTTCGGATCTAATCGGTAACTCTAGGAGCATTGAGTGAGGGAAAGCACGGCCAAAAACGATCCTCCTCTTTTGGCGCTTACCGATGTGTCCGTTAGCGTTAATGGAAATAAACTTTTTGAGAACGTTTCCTTCGATTTACGTCCAGGCACATTTACTCTTTTGCAGGGTAGTAATGGAGTAGGAAAAACGACTCTTTTAAGGGCGATGGCGGGAGTACATCGGAGTTTTCGCGGGACGATTGCCCCCCTTTCAAGCTCAATCAGGATCGCTTTGGTTAGTTCAGCATGTTCCTTTATGTACGAAGATCTCTCGTTGCGAGAGAATCTAGCTATCATCACGGACTCCCTCTCATCATCATCATCGATCTCGATCGATAACGATCTTTTAAGCCATGCGCTTGTGGCACAACCACTCAATACTCTCTCTAGCGGTGAGCGTTCGATTGCGGCATTTTTACGCGCGCTGGCAGTCAATCCGGATGTGATTTTACTCGATGAGATTACTTCTCCTTTAGATGAGGCAAGGCGGGGGGCCGTTTTGGCTCGAACTCGAATGTTAGTGTCAAAGGGCTGCGCTGCATTGCTAGTCAGTCACGATACTCTGGATAACGAAAAATTCGATGCGAGATTAACGTTGCAACGAAGTGGGACTAAAGAAGGATTCGCTAGTGTTTAACGATAAACTCAGGGTTTGTTGGCGATTATTTCGTAAAGATCTCGTGATCGAGGCACGACGCGGTGAGCTGCTGGCGATGATTGTAATCGCCACAATCGGTCTTTCCGTCATCCTTTCGTATGGCGCGTGGCTTGCCGGACTATCGGAGAATCAAAGAATTCTTCTCGCACCCGCGCTTTCGTTGTCGGTTCTTTTGATCACAGCGTTATCTGTGATCGGGAAATTCTCAGAGTACGATGAGCAGTCAGGTGCGCTTGAGGGATTACTCATGGCCGATGTACCGAGTGAGGCGCTCTATCTCTCGCGAGTAGCAGCCATTTGGGTGATCACGTTCGTAGCAGCGCTCGTAGCTAGTCTGATTCTGCCGACCCTGTTAGGCCTACCGCAGGTGGCGGCACTGTTTACGGTATCAGGCATCGCTTGTGTAGCCGGGATATCGCTTGGATTAGCTAGCACAGGTGCCCTATTGGCTTCCGTAACGGCTAGGGTGCGGGTCGGAGGAATCTTTCTACTTACCCTGGTTTTGCCGCTAATTATTCCGCTATTTTTTGCAGGCTGCGAGGTTCTCTCTGGTCAAGAATCCGGACATGATTTTTGGTGGACGGTAATATGGGGTCTTGATGCAATTTACCTCGCCGCTGGTTTGTGGTTGCATCCGTATGTGCTCGTTAACAGGACCGCCTTGCCCCTATGAGTCAACCAAGTATCCCAAATACGAATCCTTTCAAGTCGGAGCTCTTCACTGTAGCTACAGTCCTGGTTGCGGCCTGGATCACTTACGCGATGCATCTCGTGTTTACCGTTGTACCTAACGAAGTAACGATGGGGGCGGTGCAGCGCATATTTTACTTCCATGTAGGCTCTGCATTTGCGACTTACGCTGCTGCCTTCTGCATGTTGATCGGTTCACTTGGTTTTCTTGCGCTTAAACAAAATCATCTTGATTCGTTGCAGCTTGCAGCCGCTGAGGTTGGTCTTCTTTTTTGTTCGCTCGTATTAATAACAGGGATGATCTGGGGCCAGTTCGCCTGGAATTTAGCGTTTAGTTTTAGGGAGCCCAGACTAGTAAGTACTTTGGTTTTATGGCTGTTGTTTGTGGCACTTGTAGCGCTGCGCAAATTTGCTGATCGTGAACAGGCTCCCGCGTTTTGTGCGGTACTCGGTATTTTAGGGGCTATTATGGTGCCGGTTGTAGTCTTCTCTGTGAAGCTGCTTTCGCCGATCGCTCAGCTTCACCCAGTAGTTGTTGAACACGGCGGTCTACGCGAAGCTACATTTCGCACAACATTTTGGGTTGCGAACGGTGCGGTAGTCTCGATGGGATTACTTTTTATCTGGATTCGACACAGAATAGCTTTGTTAGAAATTAGATCAAACGAGCAGAACATATGAATGAAGTCGCGCAACAAATTACTCAGCAGGTACCAGATACATTTAACGGCATGTTTATCGGCTATTCCGTTTTTTGGATCGGAATAGCCCTGTACGTTGTGTTTCTCGGTATTAAGCTGAAGCATCTTGAGAAGCGGAAATAGATTTTAGCTTCTTAAGCAATGTTTTGTAGCTGACTCCTAACGAAAGTGCTGCTTTCATTTTGTCGCCGTTACATACCTTGAGCGCTGCGGAGATCGCCTCGTGTTCAGCCTTCATGCTTGCACGCTGTGCTATGGCGCCTAGGTTTTCTTGCGCCGCATTGATCGCGTTCCAATCGACAGCAATATTCTGTAAACCTAGATGCTCCAATCCGATCGTTCCGTCACAGAGCACGACTGCGCGTTCGAGCCTATGTTCGAGTTCGCGCACGTTTCCTGGCCAGGAGTGTGCTCCAATTGCGCTCCGGGCCTCTGCAGTGACCTTCGGTTTGTTTCGGCCTAATTTTCCTGAGTGAAACTCAAGAAAATACTCAGTAATCGGGGCGATATCCTCCCGACGATCTCGTAGCGGTGGGATGTGTAGAGGCACCACGGCCAACCTGTAATACAGATCGGCACGCAATTCACGTTGCTCCATCGAGTCTTCAGGATTCTTGTTAGTTGCAGAGATTATTCTCGGTGATGCTGGTACATCAGCACTTGCACCGACTCTTCTGATCACCTGCTCCTGCACCGCGCGCAGCAGTTTTACTTGTAACACTGGAGCAAGCTCTATTAGCTCGTCTAGCAGCAGAGTTCCGCGAGAGGCCGCTTCAAACAATCCGATTCTCTGGCGAGTAGCACCGGTAAAAGCTCCTGCTTCGTGTCCGAAAAGCTCGCTTTCGAGTAACGCCTCTGGGATCGCTCCGCAATTGATCGCCATCAGTTGTTGGTCTTTGCGGGAGCTACGTTGATGAATGTAGCGTGCCAATAGTTCCTTACCGGTGCCGCTTTCTCCGGTGATAAATACCGGAGAATCAAAAGGTGCGACCTTGTCTGCGTACCCTAGTAATTCTTTCATGACCGCGGACTCAGCGATCAGCGGATGAGGATTCGATCTCCCCTTTCCTTGTGGCGATATTATCGGCGGACGATGAAATACTTGTTCATGCGTTAGCACTTGCTGAACCGTTGATAGCAACGCTTCCGGTTCAAAGGGTTTAATGATGAATTCGTTTGCGCCTAAACGTAGTGCATCAACTGCCAACTCCAAGGTGCCGTAGGCAGTCATCATGATAAAAGGAACGTCTGGGCGGAACTCTCTGACTTTCGCCAACAATTCGAGGCCGGTTTCCTTTGGGAGCTTATAATCGCTTATTATCAGATCCACAGCGCGCTCCCGAATAAGCTGAAACGCGAGCTCAGCTGACTCAGCGCGTGCGACTGTGTACCCGGCGTATTCAAGCACGGTGCAGAGCACGTCACGCAAAGATTGCGTGTCTTCCACTACTAGGATTCGTTTCACGTGAACCGTAATGAGCAATTAATGGGCCATTGGAGTATCGGGGGAAAACGGTAGCTAAGTACCTGAAAAAAGGAACGAGGCTGATTACTTACTTACTTAATTGAGGTATCGGCACGGCACATTTTTCATCGAGTAGTGCGTACTCTATGCCGCCTAACCGCCCCACAGGGTCGAGTTTGTCGGTGTTGATTTTCCCGCCCACGTACGCAGAGGCATCGATGTGCGCAAGAAGTATCTTGCCTATCAGAAGAGTGGTCGGAGCTTCCGTATCGTTGTCTCCGAGATTGACCACGCGATGAAGAGCGCATTCAAAATTGACGGAGCTTTCCGCTACGCGCGGAGCTTTGACGCGATGCGATGGAATCGGAGTTAACCCAGTAACGGAGAATTCATCGACATCTGGCGGATAACCTCCTGCCGAATACACCATCGGTTCTAGTAACCACCGATTCACGACGTTCACAACGAACTCGCCTGTGTCGATAATATTCTGATGTGAGTCTTTGGGCGCACCGTTTGGTCGCTTCGAGATCGCTACTGCTAAACAAGGCGGATCACTTGAGATCGCGTTGAAAAAGCTAAACGGTGCCAAGTTAAAAATACCCGTTGATGAAACGGTGCTGATAAAAGCAATTGGTCGTGGCGTAACGGAGCCGATTAGAATTCGATACATCTCAGCTGCGTTGATCGTTGTTGGATCGATGATCGTGTGCGTGGAAAATCCCGGCGATATTTTTTCGCCTGGATGCCAGGTGGGATTTGGTGATGGGACTTGTTTCATTCTCGCCTTTTGGGCCACATTCTCCCCTTTTTGGCCACACAGCAGAGGTGCTCGTGCAAGCAGCGTCGTTCTGTGGCCAAAAAGGGGAGAACGGAAGGAGAGGGATTCGAACCCCCGGACGAGTTGCCCCGTCGCCGGTTTTCAAAACCGGTGCCTTCAACCACACGGCCATCCTTCCCTGCAGTTTTGTGATCGGGGAAGGTACTGGTAACACCCGCGATTTTCAACCGGCAAGCGGCGGTAGACTTAGAATCCTTCGATAATACCCGTTCTTTTGCCTTATCCCGCTGTTTTTGCTACCTCTACTCGCCTGGTGCGCTCGTAGCTCAGTTGGATAGAGCGTTTGGCTACGAACCAGAAGGTCGTGGGTTCGAATCCCTCCGGGCGCTGTATTGTCTGCATCTTCTACAGTATGGTCGCATCGTCATCTGGCGATGACGATCGTACGAGAAAGATAGCGGTATTGTTGGCATCTTCATCTAACGATGAAGATCGCGGTTGGCATCTTCTACAGTATGGTCGCATCGTCATCTGGCGATGACGATCGTACGATAAAAAATGCGGCGTACGAGAAAGAATGCGGTTTTGTATTTAAGTCATATTGGATGGGTGGCCGAGCGGCTGAAGGCACCGGTTTGCTAAACCGGTATACGGGGTGACCTGTATCGGGGGTTCGAATCCCCCCCCCTCCGTTCTCCCCTTTTTGGCCACAGATCGACGTTGATGGAAGTAGCACCGCTGCTGTGTGGCCAAAAAGGGGAGAAGGACACCCATGCAAATCACCCTCGACACTACTCAATTGTCTCTCGGCATAACCACCGCCCTAGCCCAAGCATCCGAAGCCGCTACTCGTGGCGAAGTGCCCGTAGGCGCTGCCATCATTCACCAAACCCGCGGCCTCATCGCTTCCACTGGGAATCGAGTAGAGGAGCTACACGACGCTACGGCGCACGCAGAGACTTTGGCTATTCGTGCCGCCTCTGCAGCGCTAGGTGGGTGGCGACTTGAAGAATGCGCGCTATTCGTCACTCTCGAGCCGTGCACGATGTGTATCGGCGCCATTCGAAACTCTCGCGTGGGTGCCCTTGTTTTTGGAGCCCACGACGCTCGTGCTGGTGCAGCGGGGTCGCTGTATGATCTCTCCCTTGATGAGCGTCTAGGAAAAGTGCCGCGGGTCATCTCAGGTATTATGGCCGAAGAGTGCGCTGCGTTGTTGATCGAATTTTTTGCAAAGCGACGGTAACGCCCCTGGGAGCGCGGAGCGTTGCTCCGCAGTCTAAACAACCCCTTTGCAGCACCGGATTTATCCCAAGAATCCAAAAGCGTTTGTTTTGTGCGCTCATGGTTGAAAATAGTTAC
>JBGSNS010000312.1:0-2832 GCA_041739515.1 Bdellovibrionota bacterium | reverse complement strand
ACGGTCTTCATGCGTTCAACGATCTGCGGATACTCTTGCTTCAACCAGTTCGTTGCTTGTTCAATCCGGCTCTTCAATGATGAACGCTGAATCAACTGGTACCGAGGTGACTTGTCCGATGACAATTCCTCGGATTCCTCTGCGATTCCCAAGTCAACGAGCAGCACCATCCAGTGGGCGAACGTATCCTTGGGCCTAGGACCTTCCCAAGTGTATCCCCAGAACCATTCCTCCTTGGCCCGCTCGTAGCTCCATTTAGCCGTCTCACCGGAAAGCAACAGGTGTTCGTAAATGCGCAGCAGAAACGCTGGTACCTGGGCAACGGCCTTGTCATCCAGAGTCGAGAAGAGCCCGCATCGCTCGTCATCGCTGTAGTCCAATGACTTGGCCTTTGTCGAAACGATCATACGGTCCAAGGTCGCGCGAATCTCTGACGCTTGCAGACCAGAGTTAGCAGGAAGATCAATTAACTGCTTGGACGAATTGAGCAATTCACGGTAAGCATGAAACAACTTCTCGCGATCCGCCGTTTGCAGAATACCGCTGTTCCGCATCGGCCAGCAAATGCGTCCTGCATCGTCCAGTTTGCGTCGCCATACTTTGATCGCATCCAACAATGCTCGTGTCGTGACATTGATACGCTGCGTGAAAGCAGACGTGAATCTTGACTCATGGAACTTGAAACCGGAAATTTGGGCATTGGGCAAACCGATCGGGAACAACTGCTGTTCTTCACGAGCAGAGATCTCATAGAGCATCATGTACTCATGTGCGTCTCTCAGCTTCATTTCTGCCGCAGCCTGAAATTTCTCGCACAAGTGGTTTAGCGGAGTGAATGCCAGAACTGGGATTCGACCTTGATCTCTTCTCGTTCCACTTACTCTGTCACAGAGCTCCAGCAACTCTTCTTCCGATCGAACCCAAGCAAAAATCACTTTTCCATCGGGATGGAGGTGCAATTGTTGGCAAGTCACGAGTGCCGTTTTTCCGGTTGGCGGCTTGCGAGTCGTAATGGCAACCAACTTACCTCCGAGTCCCGCATCGATCGGATCATACTCCCAGTATTGATCCAGCAGTCGCATCAAACCTGTGAGCAGAATACGTGCTCGCTCTGGCTCGGCAATGCCCTTCAAACCAGTCAGCGCAGTCTCGTGCGCAGTGCTTTCATCGGTGTCGCGGAAAATGAACGATGTCGCCCCTGTGGCTCGCAGACGGAGATTCAACCGATTGAGCATGTCGATACTCGGCCCCAAATGAGTCCCGCGCTCACTGGGGACAGAATCATCGCCAATGAACTCACGCCACAATGCTCGGGCCGCATCATCCACGGCGGGATGCGGGTAGAGCATCGCCGCCAATTGCACGAACTGGTTCACGTTCAACGGGATCAGAAGTGTCTGCGAATCACCTGAGCCGTGTGCAGATTCGTGGATCGAATATGTCGCGATATTCGCAATCAGTTGCGTAAGATCGAGCGGTTCCTCGATGCCAGGCAGATTCCATTCATTGCTCGCCTGCTTGCGAGTGAACTTGTTCTTCTTGAGCGCCTTGGCACATCCTTGAAGCGACCATTGAACCTTCTGGAACAGCATCGCAATGGGAGCCCCGAACTCGTTCGTCGCCTGCTGTAACGCTTGTCGTTTTTCAGCAGACCAACGGTCAAGCTTCATCGGCAACTGTCCGTACAGAAGCTCTCTTGCCGTTGGCAATTCTTCTTTCGGAATCTCCAGATTGGCAACAGCTTGCTTGTCGAGTACGTGATCTCGCAAGCGACTGGAAACGCGAACCGCCTCATCAAACAAGCTTCCAACATCAAACGCTTCGGCGCCTTCTTTTGATTTACGCGCACCATCTTTAACCCGCCGGCCGTCAATGACCTGGTCGATGTTCGCCATAACCACATTGAACCAACCGAAATTGCCGCCACTCATTGCGTAAGCCGCTTCAACCAATCCTTCCGGATAGGCGTGTGTGAGCCGCCCGTCGACCTTTAGCAACTTTACAAAGTCGCTCACGTCAGCAAACGCATTCTGTGAGAGTTCCACCAACTCAAATCGTCTTGCGGTACTGCGAATCTCGCGCAGTTCGTGTCCGATCGCGGGAGAACACAATGCGACGTATCGCAGGAAGGGCAGCTTGCCGCGAGGATCTTCTTCTTTGATTGCCTTGCCAATCAGTTTGATCGCGCGACCGTCAAGTTGTTTCTCGGCTTCAGTCTCCAGACCATAGGTCGCCGCTTCGGCTGCTGTCTCTAGTTCGTCGAGCGCGATCAGGACGTACTTGATACCCAGCGTCTTCAAGTAATCGTAAGCAGTTTGGCACAGCCGCGTGACCAATGTCTCGTCGTCATAAAGAACTTCATCAGAATGCTTTTTGTCGATCTCAAGCGCCGCCGCTAGCTTTGCTTCATCGAACCCACGCGTTAACAAACGATCGTAAGCCTCTTTTGCAATCTGGCCCTGAATCGAGTTGTCGAAAGTGCTTCTGGTTAGCGGCAAGAGCGCTTTGTACAGACCGAATCCGAACCAGTTATCGATATTATGTGATTCATTGGCGACTTGGGAATAACGAATGTAGAGTCCAAGATACTGATCGCGATCCGCGTGGTTATTAAACAAATCTGCCTTGCTAAGTGCACTTGCCGAGTCGCGAACGTACCAACCCGGTGAAGTATCGTTGATCTGGCTCATTAGCTCGTAAGCCAGACGCGACTTACCGATGCCCCATTGGGCGATGATCGCAAACACGTGGGCGAACTTCTCGGATTCGTCGTCCACCAAATGAATAAAGTGCTTGAACTGATCAAAGAAATTTGTTTGGCCGACGATAGGG
>JBGSNS010000281.1:0-21743 GCA_041739515.1 Bdellovibrionota bacterium | reverse complement strand
ATTTGACCCGCCTGCAATACCTTTGCCGAGCGCATACTTAGCGGGGTCTCCGTCGATGGTTGTTTCAGTTCCCCAAAATGAGTTTGAAGTGCCGGTTTCACGAGCAGCGAAGCCTTGTCCAAGCGCTGATAAGAATCCAGCACCGGCGGCTCCAGCTATCGCTTTGCCGAAGGGATCAATTAAGATTCCCTCCATTCCACGAATCCCGTCCTCACCAACAACCCAGCCGTCGATCGGTATTTCCTTCTTCTGTCCGTTCGGCAACCGAATATTCATGGTCGTTAGACGCAACAACACTCTAGAATCAGTTAGCGAGCCTTGAGCCGCCGCCACCACGCGGGCTTCACCAAGCGGCAAGTTGGAGTGATCTGGTCCTTCGATGTTACTTATCAACTTTAGCACCACTGGGTATGGAGTTCCGTCGGTCGGTGCGTTTACACCGGCAAGTAATTTCGCCTTAACTGAGTCTCCAGGCATTATTACGGCTGTTTTCTTCGGAGCTGGAGGGGCCGGAGGTGCGATCCCTGGATCACTTATCTCGCCGAAGGACGCTAGTGCATCTACATTCTCAAAAGTAGATCCTGGTTGCATGACGGCCATCGCGTCTGGATTAGCAGCCATCGCGTCTGGATTAGCAGCCATAGAGCCTTGTGCTCCGCCAACACCGCCAACGTTCTGTTGATTCATCGTGGCGAGCATTTTCGTAAAAATCTCAGCTACGCGCGCACGATCATCTTCCATGCTCGTTTTAATTTCGACGATCGCATGCTGTGTTTTTTCAGTACTAGTTTTAACTGCATCAACTTCATTACTTAGCGCAGTCACGACATCACGAAATGCTTCTTTATCACTAGCTACAATTGATTTTCCGGAATTATCTTGGCGCTTCGCGCGGCGGGGTCCATTGCCGTCAGATAGGGTGACATAGAGTACCGCAAGCAGCGCGAACGCCGCCATCACTTGGTACCTCTTTTCCTGCCGAAGGAGCAGAACTAAATCTTGGATTCTCTGCTTCATACTGATTCCTTACCGTCTCTCTCTATACCTCTATGCGTCCGCATCCGTTTCCAGGCGAAGTCTTACGCCCCGCTACGCGCCCTCGTTACTATGTAGATCTTTGTTTTATCCTTGCCTGCAATCTGTTGCTCAACCGTTACCGGCCGGCCGGCGAGTTCCCAGTTCGTGGCGGAAACTGCTCGCGTTCCATCGAGTCTAAAGCTCGCGGGATTTATTTTCTGACTCTGATCGAGAAGATTCTGTGCCTCAATCACATAGCCCCATAGGTTTGACCCGATGAAGATTCGCTCGATGGTTGCCTTGATAGTTCCATCATTTAAGATTGTCTCACCTTGAAAACGATCTGACGGGCGATAACCTGGGATGCCTTTTTTGCCAAATTCAGCGGCGAGCATCATTTCTCTAACCAACCCACTGACCTGAGTTGGGGGTGCGTAATCAAATTTTCGCTCCTTGTAGGCTGGTTCTTCAGATTCATCGGACGCGCCAAAAGCTCCAGTCCGATCGTTTAATCTAACCACATCGTCGCGAAGATTCTGCTCCCCAGACCGACGCGCTCTTATGGAAAACGATCTCCCGTCCTTAAGTCTGACGATGATAGCTTCGCCTTGATCTGAAATCCCTTCGCTTGCAAACAGTACTAGGTCCGATTTCGTGTACTGCAACGAAAGAGCAGACGACTTACGCTTCACTCCGCCAGATACCTCTCCGGGAAATTGCACCTGTGTGGGTTCCCCTGGTGTTACAAACACCGAGACCTCAGAATTAGTATAATCGACATCACGCGCCTGCGCGGTCGTACAGATAGACGCTGTGGCGATTAACGCCGCTGCTACTACTCGTAATTTTTCCACCGTCTTCATATCTATCCTTGCACGTTGCCGAAAAATTTATCTCTTCCTCTGAAGCTCACCTTTGTCCGCCTTAGTGTTCTCAATCGCTAAATCTCTAACCACGATTCCGTAAGGGTTTAGGTCAGTTCGTGGAATCGTTATGAGTCCGATCTGAAATTTCGTCTCAACCGGGTCTAACTGTCTGCCGGAAATGGATTTTACTCGTTCCCCAATGAAAGTGACGAGAACTTGGGCTCCTTGGCGTTCTACCGTAGTTTTTGCGGGATCCACGAAGAACATTTGCGAGCGAGCTGTCGTCTCTACTACTTGCACCTCGTCAGCTAGATATTCTTTTTGAAAGCGGCTGAGCAACGGCTGTACCGTCATCTCAGCGGCGCGATTGAATTGCCTCCGCACGACCAGCGGTTGAAATGTCCCAATTAGATTGACGAAGTTTTGAGCTGAATCAATGAACTCGGAATCCGGGATATCTTTTGCTGCGTGCTGACCAGGAAGGGGTCTTGCTGGAACGTTCAGCGTAATCTGTCGGTTCGCGTACGCAACAATTCCGATCATAAGCGCCACTAAGGTAACCGGAACTTGCAGCAAGGCGATTGCACGCCAGAGCAACGCCTGGTCGCGGTACGATTCCCAAAGCTTAATGGTATCGGAGTCGCCGATTCCTTCGTTGATTTTCGTCGCTGATACTAATTCTTTGACTTTAACTGCTGGCATTATTCTGCGCCTCCCTCGTTCTCATTACGTTGGGATCCAGTCTCGGCAGATGAATCTCTGTTGATTTTGGGTTTTAAGAATATCGAACCGCTATCTTTCTCAATCGTTTCGTCGAAAAGATCCGCCAAATTCAGATTAACGAAATATGATTTCTCAGATAGTGCACGCACCGGAGCTCCGCTCCAGTAAGGTTTGAATGCCGCGGGAGACGGGATCCCTGGAGGTTCAAATCCAAGCCCAACCATAGCTGCGTTCCTGATGCCACGCTCTTCGTCCGGAAACTGCCTTCTAAGACCAGCGAGAGAAAACGTTGTCATGATTAGGACGACCGCCATCATCGGACCCGAGGTGCCCATCTTGAGGTGAAGGAGTTCTGTGCTGATCATCGCCATGACGAAGCCGGACACCCACTCCATGACGCGAGCTCCCCCCAAGGTCCAACCCTCGTTCAGTCCTGCTATTGTGTATCCATCATCCATGACGATCTTTTTTGTCTTTTAACTTTCTTAGCTAGTTCCTAAATCTTCCCCCATTCCGCCACTAATCCAGCTAAACAGTCGAAATGCTTCACCGTTACTTCTGATTAAGTAATCGTGTATCAGCCGAATACTTTACTCCTGTCTCACTCTCACGCGCCTGAGGGTCTAAAACCCGATCTAACTCATGGGCACGAGCCTTGATTCCCTCACGAAACGTTCCCGTGTCGATTAAAGAGCTTGGGTCAGCTTTGGCCACTCCGGCGTCGAATTCATTGAGTGCCGCGATCAGTAAGCTGCGGGCTCGAGCTAAGTGCCCGGCGGCAATCGACTGTTTGGCAGGGGATGCCTTCTCAAATTTTAGCGGTGAGGAACCGAGGGTTCGCTCAGACATACTGGCACGCTCTGGAGAGTGCTCCGCGATACCATCCATGCCATCCACACCATCCGCGAATCCATTTGCGGGGAGGCAAGACAAGGCAGCGACGCACAACAAAACTAATGATCGATTCATACAATCTCCAGATAAACGACGGGTCCTATAAATGGTTATGTTGAGATACTAACAAATGGTAACATACTGAATTCGTTGCACGGGTCGGGAAATTAGAGTTTCCGAGAATCTCCTACCAGATGTACTGATTTCCCCCTTGTTCCAAGACGTTAAAGAGCTCAGTTTATTCCAGCTATGATCCCGATTCCATTACAAGATGAGCCCATTCCCCCGCTTAAGGTCACCCGCACCCAAGCATTCGCTTCGCTGGCTGATAAACGGTTTGAGCTTGTGGTGGTGGGCCCAACTCCGATTGCCCGGGAGATAGCGCGACTGGCAAGCCATAACAGCATCTCTACCGCTTATCTGTGCGTCGGGGATTTCGTAGACACCGATACTTCGAATCACTCTCCGTGCCGTTTGCCAATCTCAGAGATCTTATCCGCGCGTTACGACGGAGCGGTAGATCTTAATCACGTAGAGATTTTAGCGGTGAGCCACTTTCGCGATGCAGAGGTGCAGATAGTCTGTCGCTGCTTAATTTCTAATGCAACTACGAAGTTTATATGCGGCGCGCTTATCAATGAGACCGGTCAACGGATCGGAGCGGTAGGAAAATCTGCTAAGAGACCCGACCCACTTCCACGGTGGTTTAACGCCGTGATTGAGGAACAATCCGCGGTATTTAAGTTTTACCCCGGCAGACTAAAGACACTCACGACTTCTAGCGCCGCTGAACTAATCCTTTCATCGGTATTCAAGGCGGGAGGGGCTAAGGTAGGAAAAAAGATCCGCACGATAGCAAAGCTTACCAGTGTTCCGTTAATCGATTCGAGATCACAGTTGATACAAGGTTCACGCCAATCGAGTGGTGTGAAAAAAACGCTTAACGAATTTATCTCCACCGCGAGTCAGCACGGAGTAAATGACGCGCAAATCTCACAAGCGATTCAGCGCTTTGGAACTCGAGTTGCACATCTAATGCTGCTTCCGAATTGGTTCGAACCGATTCATCCATTAATGCTACGCGGTGAATTTCATTTGTCGCTAGCTACGGAGCTTCCACGCGACTTAGCGGAATTATTGGAGTGCAGATTGGATTTTGAGGAGGTGCAAACAGTTACTCAGGAAGCGACGGTGGAGCTCGACGAACTATTTCGAGAGTTACAGAAGTTTTAACAGTATTTTTAGCCGCGCCTGTTTTTAAACCTCCAGAACTTGCGTGGGAGAGAAAATCCGCGACGACCTAGTTGGGTCGCTTCATTTTTATCGGGAGAGTGATTCTCGTTGAGAACATTGAGACAAAAGAATTTTAATGCAAAATAGCCCTGGCGGCGTGAATGAACCGACCGATAGCGTGAAAGCAATCCCGATAGGTGTTCGCCGTTCAGCGATAACCCAAGGCTCAAGCAATGCCGTTTGAAACGTCGTGCCCAACTTCGGTACCTGCGGCTCGTGCCTTTTGAGAGGGTGAGGTGATCACATTCGCGATCGAAAGATTCACGTAGCGCCAATAGGTGCTTCTTACTAATTACCACGATTGATTATCGTCCGTGTGCAACTAGAGTTTCCTGCGATGAGGAAACTTTCGGCTCAGTTTCCCCGCCGAGCGCACTATGCACCTTCATGGATGCATCAAGTACTACCTTTGAAATTTCATTCGGAGTCATACCCTTTGTGTCCTTGGCGTCCTTTGTGGTCCAAAATCTTCCCACAGCTAATCGCCAAAACTACGCCAGAGTTGCTTACCCATATCTCGGTATATAGAATACGACGGAGAACAAACGGATGGATTTGAGGCTCCCTATGGTCGCCCCAATCAGCCTAGCCGTTATCACCGCCCCAAGTGATTCGAGAAATTATGAAGAAGTTCTTTGTTTGGATCGTAGCCCTAATCATGGCAGTCCCTAGCTTGGTAGATACGTCTAAGGCAATGGACCTACCGAAAGACGAAGCGTCTTGCGCGAAGACCGGAGGGCGTTGGTGGGGGCAGCGATCAAAGATGGTGCCGTCGCCTACGATAACCTGGATATGTTCTATTCCAACTTCAGATGCGGACAAACCCTGCTCTTCAGCTCGAGAGTGCCAAAGCAATAATTGTCAGGCTCCCGATGGTGCATCGGCTGGGAAACCTACAACTGGAAGGTGCGTCGGTTGGATCGGTCAGTCGCCAAAGGATCCCTCTTGCTTCCAGACTGTTGAGAATGGAATCGCTGGTCCGAGGTATTGTGCGTAACGTCTACTACGGTGATAACAAGCCTCAGGCGCGAGCGCACGCTTCGACGTTATTGCCTGACTGTTTTGCGTAGACGTGTTAAGAGCATAACGATGAGCCGATTATTATTCGAATGGGACGGATCTAAGGCGCGGTCTAATTTGAAGAAGCATAAAGTTTCGTTCGAAGAGGCGACGACAATCTTTGGAGATCCTCGAGCGATTACTATTGAGTCTCACGCTCATAGCGAGAAGCGATATGTTACAATTGGGCGCTCTGCATCGCTAAGAATCGTCATAGTTGTGGTACATACCGACAGAAATGATAGAATGCGAATTATCAGCGCGAGACCAGCGAGCAGAACAGAGAGGCGACAATATGAAGACAGTTAATGCTAATGCGGCATCGGAATATGATTTTTCCACAGGCGTGCGTGGCAAATACTTGAAGCGCTTCCAAGAGGGTTCTAATGTTGTGATTTTGGATCCAGAGATCGCCGAAATTTTTTCAGACTCGCAAGCGGTGAATGAGGCGCTACGCACTCTTATGAAGGCGGCCGGCGAGAACAAATCGCTCCTGCGGACGCGTAAAACGCGCCGCAGAGCGTAGCCGTTATCCACCGACCCTAGAACCCGAGGCGCCTCTTATTACTTTCCGGCGGTTGCTCAAGTTTCGCTAAAACAAATCTAATTTCTTGTAGCTCGTCGGCATGCTCGGAAAATCCTTTAGCGACCTTCTGTTCTAACATCCGCAACCGTTCCTTCAGGCCCGAGTGCTCCTGTGCAAGTTCTTTCAGCCTTACAAAAACTCGAACTATCATGATGCTCGCATCGATTGCGACTTCGCTATTGAGAACATTAGCCGCCATCACTGTACCGTACTCGGTGAAGGCCCGAGGCGGCTTTCTCCGCCCACCGTGCAGAAAACTTGAAGTCGCATTTTGCGACTTCAAGTCTGTAAGTGCTTGAAATGACAGTTGAAACATGAAGTCCGCTGGAAATCTGCGGATGTTTCTCGTGACTTGTTCGTTTAGTCTTTTCGTACTTACCCCATACAATTGCGCCAGGTCGCGATCCAGAATTACACGTTTCCCATTGAGACTGATGATTTTTGATTCAACTTGGTGTTCCACGTATAAATAATCGTGAAAATCGGCTGAAAGTTTCCTCTTTAAGAGTGGATAACAATCAAATCGTACGGACCCCTCCGCGCCGCACATTTTAGCCGTTATCCCCTAGAATCCGATTCTTCTTTTCTTTGATTCCACGGGCTGTTCAAGTTGAGCGATTAAGAATCTCACCTCCTGTAACTCTTGAGCATGCTCAGAAAATCCCTTCGCAACTCGCTGCTCTAAAGCAAAAAGTCGTCTTTTGAGTTCTGAATGTTCTGCTGTGAGTTCCTTTAATTTTACAAAAACTCTGACCAACATGATGCTTGCTTGAATTGCAATCTTGCTATTCAGCACATTGGCAGCCATGACTGCCCCGTGCTCAGTAAAAACTCGGGGAGGCTTTCTCCGTCCTCCACGGCCTTTCTTTGATATCGCAATTTGCGATATCAAACCTGTAAACTCCTGAAATGACAGCGGAAACATGAAGTCATCTGGGAACCTATCGATATTTCGTGTGACCTGCTCATTGAGGCGCATGGTGCTGACGCCGTACAACTCTGCCAGATCAGAGTCTAAGATTACGCGCGAGCCTCGGATGACGATAACTTTTGATTCAATTGGGTGAGACATATTCCCCTATTATCGGAATTTCTAGAGGAAAGTTGCTTTAGAGAGGGATAACATTCGGATCAACCCGGATTTTGCCCAACGGCAAAACCGCGGTCACCCTGTGCCGTTATTCGCCTGATCAAAACTTAGGAACTTACCGACATGTTTTCTCTACAAGCCTTGGGCGCGATAACGCCGGATCCAGAATTTGAGGCGTTTCCTGATCGCGGCGATCGAGAGAGATTACGCCAAGCTCTGGACCTCGTATCTCGATATCATGGATATGTTTTTGTCTCCCCTCGAGGGACATCGTCGATTCAAGGTGGTGTAGATAGAGACCTCATTGCTGGATGCTATGAGTTGCCACATATCGTCGTCGTCGGATCCTCACGTGTGCTGGGTCTAAACCAGCTCCTTGATTTGAGTCTTGATTTTGCCGTGGCGGCCCCGGGAGTAAGGCTACCATCCCCGCTACCCGACGATGCCATTCCCAATGATCTTCCTGGCCAAACTTCTGCTGAATGGTTTTCTTCGATGCGAAGACTTGGAAAAATAACAGGTCATGACGATGGTGCGAGCCTTAAAAAATCCAATCTATACGCTCATCAGATTCGCGAGGTTATGAGGGGGGAAGATATGCTACCTGGCCTTGCTCTCTTGGTGGAGTGCGACTTACAAGCGAGATTTCAATACCGAGATTGGACGCTGTCGGCGATTACCACACTGAAATAGGCTTAGGAGGATAGCAAACCGATCCACCAGATTTGAGCCCCAAGTGGGTTCGGTGCAAGTCGGATGAGGAGTGGGGACGCAACCTGGTGAGCCGCTGCAGGCAACCCCCTAGAATCCGATTCTTCTTGCCTTTGATTCAACAGGCTGTTCAAGTTGGGCGAGAAAAAGTCTCACCTCTTGTAACTCTTTGCTCCATAGCAAAAAGTCGTCTTTTCAGTTCTGAATGTTCTGTTGCGAGTTCCTTTAATCTCACAAACACCGTGACCAACAGGATGCTTGCTTGAACCGCAATCTTACTATTCAGCACATTGGCATCCATGACAGCTTCATGCCCAGTAAAAATCCTTGGGGAATATACCGTCCTCCATGCTTTGCTCTTGATATCGAAATTTGTGATATCAAGTCTGGAAGCTTTTGAATTGATCGTAGAAATATAGCTTGAGAGGGTATAAGACTCGGATCGGCTTCGAATTTTCCGATCGGCAAAATCGGGGGTATCCTTAGTCCTTGTACGCATAGGTAACATGAGCATCACGATCGACTATTTAGCCAATCATTCTGGTTTGATTAAGCCGGTAGCTGATTGGTGCTGTCGCGAATGGCCATGGTACTACGATGAGGGAAATTGTGAGACAGCTTTTGCTTATCATTCACGTACAGCAACGCTTTCTGGAATTCCCTGTGCGTTAGTCGCGCTGGATGAAGGGCGACTCGTTGGAACCATAGCTCTACTCGAAGAGGACATGGATATCCGATCCAATTTTTCACCTTGGCTGGGATGCTTGTTTGTCGATCCCTCTAGTCGCGGGAGCGGCATTGCATCATTGCTTATGGAAGAGGGGTTGAGACTGGCTGATACAAGGAATATTCCTGAAATTTTCGCATGGACAGAGAAACTAAGTTCACCCCTCCGTGCAGCCGGATGGAGATATCTTGAGAGTCCGATTTATCAGGGGAGAAAAGTTGATATCTTTTCGATCGAGCCGAAAAGATGGAGGGTAGAGCAATCAACTAGAGCAGGCAGTGATCTTGGCGAACAGTAAGCTGAGTGGACAGGGAAGAAATGCCGCTCACTTAGGGCCGTTATACGTTAAGAGGTAAATCGAAATGACACCATCAGCAGGACAAGATGATCACCGCGGACGAGACGGTAATCGCGAGCAACCACACAAAATCGATCTGAGTAAAGTGGATCCAATGGTACTTCTGGGCGATGGCTGCTTTATTCCATCAAGCAGGCTTGCGGATCGAGGGGTTGGAGCAAGATTTAGGGCAGCACGGCTGCTTGCTGGTCTGTCGCTCCAGGAAGTGGCAGAACTCGGAAATGACTCTCCGACAGTTCAAGCTGATAATATTCACCGAGACCCCGCGGACCATTATCGTTTAACGGCGGAACTAGTCGAGAAACTTGAAACGAACCCGCGCGGAACTTCTTTCTGGGTCTTCCCTGCCGTGGCATTTGGGCTCGGGAGAAAAGTAACAGATTTTATAGAGCTTGATAGGGTCAAGTTTTAGGAAGAAAGTGAGAGAGTGCTGAAGAACAACCCAATCGAATCGACAGTAAGCCGCGGCGCATGATTTATTTGGAAAATATATGGACACGAACATAATAAGCGAAGCTGTCCGAGAAACGCTGTCTGGTAGTCTGCCATTTCCTCAAATTGTTAAAATGCTCATTGAAGCGGACGTGGAATATTATCATGTAGATTATGCGGGATGTTCGAAGAGCTTCTATGGCGTCAACGGTGATAAAGTCGTCAGCCCGATAACCTATAGCGACCTGCCTCCGATTGCTCCTGACTTAGATGCCGCAGCGTTAAAGGAAAATATCCTCGATAGCCAACGCATTGGACAGAACTATTACGATTTCTCCAAGCGAGCGATGAAGGCAGGAGTTCAAGGTTATTTTGCCTTTTTACGCGGGCAGCGAGTGACTTATTTTGGCCGCAAAGGAGATCAGCATACGGAGTGGTTTCCTGGAGCAAAGCCTTAATAGGTAGCCGCATTACAACAGAATCGAGCGGACGCCTAAGCGCGACCCACAATTTAGTAGTTACACATCTTTGCAATTTCGAATGATACGGCAGGAAAAAGAGCAAGATCGGGAACTGGTTTTTGAGTTAAACAGCGCCGCATTTGCGACCCAGGCAGAGGCACAGTTAGTTGATGAACTCCGAGCAAGTGTAGAGCCCCTGATTTCTCTGGTCTACGAGGACTCTGGAAATGTTGTGGGGCACATCATGTTCTCTCCCGTCGAAATTGAGGGCTTATCCACAAAGAAAATCATGGGATTGGCACCTATGGCAGTTTCTCAAGATCAGCAGCGTAAAGGTATCGGATCAAAACTTATCGAAGCAGGCTTACGGCGATGTAAAGACACTGGCGTAGGAGCTGTAGTCGTACTTGGCCATGTTGGATACTATCCGAAGTTTGGCTTCCAGCCCTCAACAGAATACGGCTTTAAATCAGAATATGATGTGCCTGATGAAGCTTTTATGGCTCTGGAGCTTGTTCCAGGTTATCTGAAAGGGGCTCATGGGATAGCTAGGTACAGCGAGGTGTTTAAGAATGTGTAACAGACCGGGTGAATGGATCCGGCAAGCTGGCAAATTCCCGTAATCGTTGGTTCGAGAAAATTTATGTGCCCAAATCATCTTCCTGAGACAGGCCGTTTTGAATTGATGACTTGCGAGAGCGACTGGGATTCTCTTGTTGCGTTTGATCGCAGATGTTACCCGCCGGAATGGTGTGTAGACGTGCAGTGGTACCACGACTCTTGCGAGAAAGGTTATATTAGCTGGTTGATGTTTGTTGATGAAAAGGTAGTGGGTAACTTTCAGTTGCGCGATCATGATTCAGATGGTGATCGCGATTGTCGCTACGTGTCAGGCATTGCTGTGTTACCAGAATAGCAGGGTCTAGGTTTGGGCAAGCAACTTCTTGTAAAGCTGCTAGAGCTTTATGGAGACTCGAATATTGTTACTAGAGTCCATGAAGCAAATGTTCGGTCACGAAAACTTCTTGAATTACACAGATTCACATGGACACACCAACAACATGATGAAAGAGGAACATGGAACTGGTTTAAACGTCCTGGTTCTACACAACAATCGAGGTCGGCGGTCTCGTAAAGGTACCGCTGATTTAAGCCATTGTATGCTTAGCGTGAATTATCGATGAAACTTTTTCTAACATCAGGTGGGCTGACAACAGAAACCCTTCGCATGGCGTTTCGAGCGATGCTGCCATCGAACCCTCGGGTGGTTTTTGTTCCCACAGCCGCAAAGCTTTGCGAGGATGCGTCGTGGCTCAAAGACGACATTGAAAACGTTAGACTCTCAGGTGCGACAGTGGAGCTTGTGGATATTTCAACCGCTTCTAGGGGTGAATGGTTTGGGGCGATTGAAGCGGCTGACTCCATTTGTTTCGGTGGCGGCAACACTTACTTTCTTCTCGACTGGGTCCGGCGTTGCGGATTGGAAAGCGAATTGTCCGATTTATTACATGACCGAGTCTATATGGGGATCAGCGCTGGTAGCATGATCGCTGGACCAAGTATTGAGAGCAATTCGCCGATCTTTCCAGAGGAAGAGGAGGGAAAATTAGAAAATCTGACAGGCCTCTCGTTAGTTTCTTTTGCGGTCGTTCCACACCTCAATTCACAATCTTTCCCGAACGCGAGATCGGAAAATATTCAGCAATTTGCGAGGGGCGTTTCTTATCCGATATATGCTCTCGATGACCGGTCAGCGATCGAGTTTATCGACGGTAGAATGCGCGTGGTCTCGACTGGCGAATATAAGGCGTATAACACCCGGGGATAAAGCCAGATTTGCTTAGCGGTGACACCGGGGCTATTTTTTGCCGTTCTACGCATAAATGGAGCGAGGAAATGAATCCAGAAATTATACCAAGTCGAAGCAATCGAAATGACGCTCTTCCCCCTCGCCCGACTACGGCGTGGGATGGACCAACAGTAATCCGGAATACTACTCTAACTTTTGATCCCGGCGATAAACTCAATGGAAGTCTCTACCTTTGCGATCCTTCTGGGGGATTGCCGACTTCGGCTAAAGCGCTCGAGCAGGCAATCACAGCACTTCGTAGCGTTGGGCTTTGGTCTACCGACTTACCCAAGCAAGTTCGTGACGATCAAAAAGCTGCCTACGAGGCACAGCTTCAGTTTGTAGAAGCGGTAGAGATTACTTTCGCAGGGGCGCCGCTCGTAATCGCTCGCTATGATCACCCGAAATTTCCTTCTAGTGCAGATCGTTTTGAGGCATGGAAGAAGGTTTTGAATACAGATGCGTAGAATTAGTGGATCAATCGGAGATTTTGCCCCGAGGAGTACGACATCAAAGATGATTGGGAAATTACGGGTGAGAAATCCGAAAGAAAGAGGAATAAGAAATAAGGTTGCGATATAACGCCTAAATCGAGCTATCACCTAAATGTGCCGTAATTTTTTAGCGTCGGTTAATAGAAGGAAAGTATAATGACCACCCCCCAGCAGGAACATTTCAGCCCGATTGCTTCCGGTGTGATTGGTTCAGGGCCAGCGATGAAGATTAAGAACGCTGAACTTTCGCTTCCTCAGAGCATCAAGAAGGATGCAATCTATGCGATTACTATTTCTCAAGCCGAGTCGTACGACGTTGGAAATATTGATTTCATCCCGCACTATGTCTTGCTAGATCGCAGCACGGGAGTGGCCATTGATACGACGGCCCTAATCTCTCAAGCTCCATTGCTATCAGCGGTTTCTGAAGGGCGAGTTCTTTCGAAGGATGAAAGCAAGCAGCTCGATGCATGTTTGACCGGAGAGACGATTCCTCAGTTTTCAGAGGGCTTTCCGCAAGGAGTTAATCAATTCTCGGCAGTTGAGATTCCCGAGGAGGCCGTTGAAGCGCTCAGATCCGCAATGAGTCAGGTTGCCAAAGCCCGGGAAGCTTACGATTCAGCTGTGCGGGGCTTTACGGAAGAAGTAAACGGGATTCGCCAGCTATTCAAAGATAGACGATGAAAGTAGTGAATTTTAGGATTAACTCAACGAAAGTGAGCATGACGAGCTTGTTCGCCATTTTAAAATGATTGCCCCGGGTTATGTTGACTAAATAACCGTAGCCAAGCGCTTGGCGGTTTTGTCGATTAAAAAGTGAATATAATTCAACAGAACGTATTGAAGTTTGCCTAGCGGCAGCACCGGGATTATCCTGTGCTGTTGAAAGTGTCGGAGATCTTGTGAACATAGAACCGGATAAATTGGATTTATGTAAAACTGCAGCCGATTCAGCTTTGGCCGCGGCACAGCTACTTTTAACCTCAGGGGATCCGGCGATCAAAGGGATGGTGTGCTTGGAGCGGGTTATCGCGGCGCATCACGAACTAGTTCGCGCCGTAAATCTTACGCTGGAAATCACAACCCAGTCTTCGCAATGGCAGAGAATAATAGCTGAAGATGCAACCCTTTCACCGCGCGCACGGAATATTTTGCGAGATACAGCGAATCTGGCTAATCGAAAAAGGCTGCCATCAGCCAAGGAAAATTTATTAGTGGAAGAGGAAATTTCAAAAATTGGCCCTATATTAGCACTGCAAGATTTTTCAAAGATAACCATCCCCCAGTTTAGTCGGCTAAGAAGTTGTGGTCAGAAGACCGTAGAAGAGATCTTGCAGTTTTTTGCCCGGCATAGAGTTGAAATTAAAGAGAAGTAACCCACACGCCAACGTAGCCGCTGGGATATCTAAGCTGTTGGAATTAGGGTTGGAATCAGGATTGTTATCGAGTTGATTCTTGCCGAGCTTTTAAGTTCGGTTTGAAATGAAATGAGCTTTGAGAACCATCGAATTGCGTAAATTTTAGCTCCAAACCGGCTGCCGCGCTGTCTACCCGAATAGTCGGAAATTCCAAATAGGTGGGCGGACACGGCAATGCCGGGATGGTTGAGTGTTTTGGTCGAGGCAAAATTGTGCCTGTGATCGCCAATGATCCAACCCACTCGTTCCCAGATGTAAGCGGTGAGGGAGCAAGATATCCTTGCAACCATTTTGTATTTCTACTAACCAGCCAAGAAAGATCTATGGCGGCGGTGGTACTACGGCCATCTACCAAGGAGGCCATTTTATCGGATGGATATGCCAAAACTAAAACGTCATCGGACTCTGGATAACCGATCAAAGAGTATACGTATCGCCCCTCAAATGGAGAGAGGGTGGTAAAAACACTCGGAGTTGTTTGACGCTCTGCAGACATGAACACTCTGGTTTCCTCGGTTCGCGGCATGAAGCCTAGGCTGAGAAATCGCGCCAAACGTCGATCGATGCTCACAGCTCCCGGCTGAGAGAGAGGTGCTAATAATGCCTGAGTGAATTTGTCAAAATCATTGTTCGGACTCCACCCATTCCTGCAAAGTTGAAGCGCGCCCGGACCACCTATCGCAAGCTCGAGCGTACCGTTGGGTCCTTGCGACATGCTCATAGAGATTACGCCATGCTCTGTTTCAGCTGAAAAACTCTCAATCTGCGTCAACTCAGTACCGACTAGTTTAGAGCCATGTGGATTATCTACGGGTGCTTGAGCGATCGGTGACGGGGAGCAGACGAAATCTGTAATAGCGGATAGAAATGCGGGGTTCTCTACTGCTCGTATGACTTCTCCGCCTACCAGCTCGCGATGTCCGACCACCAAGGCTGCGCGTCCAGAATCGAGATTGGAAATTAAAAAACTGCTGCTTCCAGCGCTATCAGCACCGGAGTGGTATATTATTCTCTCCCCACTCGACGCTTTCGCAACGTAGACTCCGCACCCGTACCCAGAATTGCCTTCGTTAATAAACGCAGACCAGGAATCTGCTGATATAGCCTTGTCTAGGTGAGTCGATATCGCATTCAGAAGCGAACCTCCCTCCGTTAAATTCACAACTATTCCTGTAGCTCCTTGGGCGGTGTACCCCAGCGGCATTGTGTTCAGCTCGGGATGATTTATCTCATGACGAAAGGTGAGCTTATCAATTCCCAGTTTAGGACCAACAGAATTTTGCATGTAGTCTTGAAAAGTTGTGTCGGAGAAAGCTTCTACAACCTGGGCCAAGACAAAATAATTCGTATTTGAATAAGTAAACTGCGATTCGGGTCGGTTCGAATTGCGTGGCAATTGAAGTAATTTATTAAGAGCTTCAATAGTCGCGGGATTGACTCCTAGGATCATCGACTCTTCCGATAACCCGGACGTATGATTGAGTAACTGACGAACTGTAATGTTGGCTTTGTCCGCGGGGACTACAAGTTCCTTGAATTTGATCTGAGAGAGCTTTGTATCAAGTTCTAAGTGGGTGCTGTCTATTAAGTGTAGCACGCCTAGCGCTACGACCGACTTTGTAACCGAGCAAAGATCGAAGCGCATTGCTGTCGACGACTTCGCGTTTCCGAACAGCTCAGAGACAACGCTTGTTCCACCCTCTGTTAGAACCAATCCACCATTGAAGTTTGTTTGCTGTGCCAGCTCGCGAACCTTATCCACCAGGTGTGCGTGATTTCGCTGAAGTTCTATGGCCCGACGCGACTCTGGGGAGCTGATGCTGAGTTCTACCAATGCCGATTCTTGGGATTGCCAGTCCGGGGATCGCAGTCCGTGGGAACCTGTCGCCGAGGCACTCCCGACTATCGCAATGACCTTGGCGAGGTTTGAACCCATACGCCGGCAGAATACAATTATGGAGAATCCTATGGAAGAGCGCTGCCAGCCTTTTCAGCCAATAAGGGTGGACAACGCTGCCCGAGTAAAATGTAGCTCCATCGAAGGCACTATTTATCAGATTTCTGGACAGGTTGCCGACTCACCGGAGAGCAAAGTGCCATCGCTTGTAAATGCCCGCGACTGACGGTGGAAATCTCTCTTCTCATCGTAGGCCAAGCATTCCCATAGATTCGCTTCACTGATCGTTTCCTTCAAGCAGCGCTCTACGATGCTTACCATCTGATCTGTTTCACTGTAGTTATAATATGAAGTGATGGCGGACCTAACACCTTTGGCGATACAAAAATTACCGTAGGGATCTGTACCGCTTAGCTTTAGGTATGGGTAGCTAGAGTAAAGCATGTCGCGCAAAGGAATATGTGGAGGGACTTGATCAAAGGGGCCGTCAAAAAAAGTGTTCAGTTTGACGTTCTGCTCCAATACACCCGTCAACAATAAATATTGTCCGTTGCGTACTCGATAAAAAATAAACTTACTTTTTCCCCCAACAATCACGTCATCAGTGATCGCCTTATACTCCTCATACTTATTACTTTCTGGGTCCGCTAAATAATAGAAAAATTTTCGCTCTGGATTAAACATCATCAAGAATTTAATCCCCGACTCGTCTCTAACTCTGGCAACGAATTGCTTTCTCAGATCCGGCGCGAGTTTCGGCTCGTTATCCAAAGAATCCGAGGATAAAGAAAACAAGATATGAGTTCCGGAGAATGAAACCAAAGCTAATCGCGATGAGATCATGGTAGTTGCTATGCCGTCAGAGGACGATAAATTCAGACTGTTGAACTTGCTAGCATCTTTGCGGTCGAAATACCCGAGGGATAATTTCCCCCTTGCGATGTCTACCAACCGGAGATTTCCGGAGATCGATCCAGTGCTCGTCGGTATTGTAAAGTAATAGTAGTCTTCGGACGGTTGCACTAAGGCAAACAAGGGGGCCCTGGAGATTACATATTTCAGCACAGAAGTCGGATCGTCGAACTCGTAGGAGTCCGACGGTTTTCGGATTAGAGATCGTAAATATTCAGAATAATTGGAAAGCCATCCCTTAACCCGCTCGGCGACACTTAAATTACCGCTCTCGCGATCCGCCTCGAGGATTGTATTCTGATTGAAAATGACCTGATTTTGCGGGCGTCCCAAAACGAGAGGCGTCAGAACTAATACAAACAAGACTAGGACGATTTTCATTGATTTTCTTTTGATCTGCATATCGGACGACGGGTCACATTTTTTTCATCGACAGCGTTAATCATTGATTGTCTACGGGAGGTCGGAGTATAAGATGCCTGCGTTTTGGGCCTCAGAGTTTTGGTTAGAGTATTATGAATGCTCAGGTTTGATGCAATCGTCCTAGTATATTTAAGGGAGAATCCCTAATGAAGATTATTCACAATTCGAAGAAGATGATGATTCTGCCGTGCCTTTTGTCAGCTGTGATGATCTCAGCGATAATGATCTCAGGGGGCGCGGCACCGGCTTTTGCCGATGATGCAGGCAAGATGATTTCCAGTACGGATAAGTTGGGCGCGGAGCAAACTAGTCTGGCTTCTAAGCTCGTCCCACCGTGGATGGATCCAACCCCACCAGGTTGTCCGTATTCTATTGTAGATCCCCTTCATCTTTTCGATAACGAGTGTCTCTATAATCCGTACGCGGACGTCCCAGCTCCAGCTGGGCACACAGCGGCTACAACGTTGAACTGGATCGGCACCGGCCACTTCTATTCCTGGTCAGCGCTAGGACACACCACGACCATTTCTCGAAACTGGTCAAACGTAGGGCACACCGCCACCTTAACAGGGATGTGGGTCAGACGCGGACATACAGTGACCGCTACGCAGATTTGGGCGGCGGCGGGCCACGGTCTTCTGTACACACTGGCGGGTCATACCACTCAGACTTCCAATGCATGGCTAAGTGCTGGACATGAATTGGAGCCTACGATTTACTGGAGTGTGATTGGACACAATTTAACCCCTTCCTTCGCCTGGCAGGTGGCTGGGCACGACTTCGGAATTTCTCAAGCGTGGGAAGACGATGGGCATGCCACTGTATTAACTCAAGACTGGATTCAAAACGGCCACGACCTAACTGCTACTCGTGAAATCGGATACTGCCGGGCTGTTGGTCCAGAAGGGTTACCTGTCTGTTAGGGGAAGTTGCTTAGGCGCACGCGACGGAGCGGCTTGGAAGACTCGTTCTTGGAAGACTCGTTGTAGACTAGAATGCTCGCCTGCTCGCTTAAACACACGATCCGATGTCGCACGTTCGGTTTTAATAAAAGTACCGTGCCGGATTCTGGGGTTAGTAGAAACGTTTCCTTCTGGCGTGGACGCAGCTTGCTCCATACCGTTACCTGCACCTCGCCGTTTTCTGAGACCAGCATTGCTCGGTCCGATGGTGCCGAGGTCGGAACGCTGGCACCGCGTTGCCTGAATACAACGCGGTGTCCCTCTGTCGGATAAAATCCCTCAAATCTCGGAAGTCCGGCTGCAAGCGACTGTCGAACGATGCTAGAGTCATCTGTTATTAAAGTTATTCGTGGCGGGAAATTTCCTTTGGTAAGATCGGACGTCTGATGGATGCAGCGCGCTCCTATGTTTCGGATTGGCAGTGATACTCGCGTTGAATCAATCCTGTGCACGAGGAGCAATTATTTAGCAGGTCGGGTCGCTAAGCAAGTTCACCTATTTACTCAAATTTGTACGGAATTACTGCAGGAAGATGCTCGTTCGGGTTTTCCCGCCTCTACTCATCATCATCGAGCAGCGCAAAAACACGCTCGGCATTGAGTGATCCGTGAGCGGCCAAGAGATCTGCTGAGGTAATTCGTTCGGTAAGAGATTTTAGCGTATCCGAGGCAGTTCCCTCAGGAGGTTGTGTCGAAGAGGATTGAGGCAGCGAAACCACCGCAGCTTCGACGGATCCCTCGGGAGCGCCGGCGGGGAGATTCTTTGCTTCGCGATTGGTTGCGGAACCTCCGGCGCTTGCCGCAGGGATGGCGACTGGTTTTACTGATCCGATCGTAGGATTACCCATAAGCTTTCTCTGTGCGACGAATTAAACTCGTGGCTGCGTGGGTTTAGATGCTAGGAAACCGCTTGGGGACGCTCCGGATTCTCGTCTTGTTCGCTGGGTAAATCGAGGAATTTAGTGTTAATTCGAGTATTTGGCCCTGCTTCTTCGGCGTGATACGGTGCGTGACGACAAATGCCGTTTAAGTTTCATATTCAAGCAAAAGATGGGCTCGCGCGACGCGGAGTGTTTCACACGCCGCACGGCAGCTACGATACGCCAGCTTTTAAACCTGTGGGTACCAAAGCCACGGTCAAGGGCATCGACGTGGAGCGCCTTAAGGATTTAGGCGCGCAGATCATTTTAGTTAATACTTACCATCTCTGGCTTAGGCCGGGACCTGAGACGGTTGAGAGCCTCGGAGGGATTCACAGGTTCTCTGGCTGGGACGGTCCGATTTTGAGTGATAGTGGCGGATACCAAGTGTTTAGCCTCAAAGGAATGCGCAAGCTTTCTGAAGAGGGCGTTGAGTTTCGATCTCATATAGATGGCGAGAAGCGTTTTTTAACGCCGGAGCTCGCGATTCAAATTCAAAGCCAACTTGGAGTTGATATAGCGATGGTACTTGATGAGTGCCCGCCAGCGGATCTGCCGTTTGCTGATGCTGAGAAATCTTTGAGAATGACTTTGCGTTGGGCTAACCGGTGTCTAGACGCACGCGCGCGGGATGATTTGGGGATTTTCGGCATCACGCAGGGGGCGCTTCATCGCGAACTTCGTACCCAGGCGATCGCTGGTCTACTTGAAATCGACGAAACGCGGCAAGCGCGTGGTGAGCGAGGCTTTCAAGGTTTTGCAATCGGTGGCCTCTCAGTTGGGGAGAGCACTGCGCAGATGGATGAGGTTTTAAGCTATCATCCAGAGCAGCTCCCGGTGGATCGTCCGCGGTATTTGATGGGAGTTGGAACTCCGCGCGATATCGTAACTGCAGTACGGTACGGAATTGATCAATTCGATTGCGTAATGCCGACTCGTGCCGGGCGTTTTGGGCGGGCGTTTGTGTCCGGTGTGCCAGCTACAATTAATATCAAGAATGCCCAATTTGCGCGCAGCTCTGAGCCACTGGAGGCTGGGTGCGACTGTCTTGCGTGCAGAAACTATAGTCGTGGGTACATAAATCATCTGTTTAAGGCGGATGAAATGCTTGGCCCTCAACTTGTGTCGATTCATAATCTCGCTCACTATCAGCGGCTGATGAGCGCAATTCGCGCAGCTATCGAACAGGGGACGTTTGAGGAGCTGTATAAAGCTGAAGTTGAGCGATTTTCCGCCTCTAAATCAGGCGCAGAGCCGATATTGGAACCGATCGGTGGAGTAGCATAAAGAGTCTGAGTCTAGGCAAATCAATCAAGTGCGATGACATCAGTGAGTTAGGCCGACCTCCTGGTGGATTTGATTTATCGAGCTTGAAGTATGTGTAGTTTTCGGTCCGGGTAACCGGACATTTTACGACGTGGTTGCAATTATTGTTTTCTTCTTCTGTTCTTGCGCCCAAACTCTCGGCGCAAGCTGTTCGACGTGAGTAGCGGGATGCGAATCGATCCTTTGCAAAACATCTACGAAATAAATGCCGTCTTTTAGAGCCTGAGCGCGCTGCGCCTCTTCGGCTTTGCCGCATCGGTACGAGAAACCCGAGCTTTACGCGCAACTCATGGCTTGCAGCCGCGATTGCTGCACCATGCTGCGGTATCAGAGCTGGGAGAAGGCGAAATCTAAATATCAGCACTACCGTGCGCGTCGCCCTGAGTTAAGCGCGCTCTACCGAGTTGTGTACGATAAGCGCTACGAGCTTGAGCGTGTCTGGTCGGATCGCTTCCAGCCAATGTACGGTGTTTTACGTGACGTAGCGTTATCAGCGTTAGACGAGTACCTAAACTGCGGCTTACTTTGCCACGGAGCGGCGCGGGTTTACTGCGATAGCTGCAAGCATTCGCTACTGGTTGCTTTTTCCTGCAAGCGGCGCGGTGTTTGCCCATCCTGCGGCGCAAAGCGCGCCGTAAAGTTTGCCGAGCATCTGTATACAGAAGTGATCGATACGACTGCGCCACAGCGTCACGTTGTGTTCACTATCCCGAAACGGCTACGGGTGTTTTTTCGCTACGACCGCGGGTTGAATACCCTGCTTTTTAGGGCAGGGTGGGGGAGCATAAACGAAGTCTTGGGTACCGCTGTCGGGATACCGGCAGCGGTACTGACCGTGCAAACCGCTGGCGACGCGCTAAAATTCCATCCGCACCTGCACGGCTGCCTAGCGGACGGCGTATTCTCACCCAGCGGCGAGTTCACGCAATTTATTACCATCAACCAAGAGCGGTTAACGCGGCGTTTTGCGGAGCGGCTGTTGTCCGCGCTGCGCAAGGCGGATCTAATTACCGATTCAGTAGTAACTCAGATCTTATCGCAGCAGCATAGCGGCTTCTCTGTGTGGCTCGGAGAGCCGTTTACTCGTGTCGGTCTCGCGGTGAGCGCAAGAAGAAGCTTGCGAAGCAGAACGCGGAAATTGCGACGAATCCGATTCCTGAGCCACGTAGCGCGCCGTCCTCCTCGTGGGCTGAGTGCATTAAACGAGTATATGAAATAGATCCGTTGGAGTGTCCGCGATGTCAGGCAAAGATGCGCATCGTTGCGTTTATGCACGACCCGATAGCGATAGCCAACACCATGCGCTCGCTTGGGCTACCGGACTTT
>JBGSNS010000280.1:0-12978 GCA_041739515.1 Bdellovibrionota bacterium | reverse complement strand
TGCTATAACTTTATTCAAATCAAGTACGCGAGGAAAAGCTTCGTCTCCTGCTTGGACAAATTTGAAACCACAAAGGAGTTGCCTAGACCACGGAGCATCCGCCTAGCAAGCTAGGCGGACAAGACCGCTCCGCGGTCCCCGCTTCGAGGTCATACGGTCCTAATGCGCCACTACCGTAGAGGTTCGCTTAGTCTCCTCACCTTCATCTCTTTCGTCTTCGTTAGGATTTGTGAATAGAAGTTCATCCCGTTGCGCTTTGCGGTCAAGAATTGCTTCGAACTCTTTCGGTCCGTTAATCACCAAAGCCTCAACAAGCACTTCGTCGATGTGGCTCACAGGAACCAGCTCCAACTCCGCTCGCACAGAAACAGGAATCTCCTCGATATCCGGTTCGTTCTCTTTCGGGAACAGAACTCGCTTAATTCCTCCTCGATGAGCGGCCAGTGCCTTCTCCTTCAATCCACCGATCGGAAGTACCTGCCCGCGCAGAGTAATTTCCCCCGTCATCGCCACGTTCTTATCCACCGGAATGCCGGTCAACGCCGAGATAATCGCAGTCGCTGTTGTGATACCCGCTGACGGTCCGTCTTTCGGAATTCCACCTTCAGGAAAGTGCACATGCAAGTCGATCTTGTCGTAGAAATCACGCGGCAATCCGAGAGCAGCCCCACGAGATCGCACGTAACTAAGCGCTGCCTTCGCAGACTCTTGCATCACGTCTCCAAGTTTACCGGTCAGTTGCAGACGTCCCCGACCCGGCAACACCGAAGTCTCAATTACCAGCAACTCTCCGCCACGCTCAGTCCAAGCTAAGCCCGTAACGATTCCGACCTGATCAACCTCTTCCTGCTTACCATGCCGATATTTCGGCTGGCCCAAGAACCGATTAAGATTATCCTTCGAGATAACAGCTTGGTGTTCTTTCCCGCTTTCCACGACCAGCACCGCCGCTTTACGACATAGCGTAGCCATCATGCGCTCAAGGTTTCTAACTCCGGCTTCGCTTGTGTATCTTCGAATCGTCTCCATCACCGCATCATCGGTCAGAGTCAGGTTCTTATCCTGAAGTCCATTCTCGGTGATCTGCTTTGGATACAGATACTTCTTCGCAATCGCAAGTTTTTCTAGCTCCGTGTAGCCGGAGAGCGAGATGATCTCCATACGATCAAGCAATGGTTGCGGAATCGTGTGCAGCTGATTCGCCGTACAGATAAACATCACCTTCGAAAGATCATAATCACAGTCGAGATAGTGATCGTTAAACGTGTTGTTCTGTTCAGGATCTAATACCTCAAGCAGCGCCGATGATGGATCACCTCTAAAGTCGGTCGACATTTTGTCGATCTCGTCGAGTAAGAATACCGGATTACTTGTTCCGGACTTCTTAAGCGACTGGATAATTTTTCCTGGCATTGCCCCGATATAGGTTCGTCTGTGTCCACGAATTTCAGCTTCATCACGCACACCTCCCAACGCAATTCGAACGAATTTACGATTGGTCGATTTTGCGATCGATTTACCAAGCGAGGTCTTTCCAACTCCGGGAGGTCCAACCAAGCACAGTATTGGCCCTTTCATTTTGCCAACTAACTTCTGTACCGCTAGATACTCAAGAATTCTCTTCTTTACTCTCTCAAGACCGTGGTGATCATCGTCAAGTATTTCCCGTGCTTTGGCGAGATCAATCTGGTCTTCAGACATCTCGTTCCAAGGCAACGACAGAATCCAATCTATGTAATTTCGGATAACGGTAGCTTCGGCCTGCATCGGCGGAATCATCTTGAGCTTGCGGATTTCCTTATCCGTTTTCTCACGAATCTCATCCGGCATGTCCTTGGCTTTTAGCTTATCTTCAAGCTCTTGAACTTCGTTGCGGAAGTCGTCCTTCTCGCCTAGTTCTTTTTGGATCGCTCGCATTTGCTCGTTGAGGTAATATTCCTTCTGCGTCTTCTCCATCTGCTTCTTGACGCGATTACGAATGCGCTTCTCAACTTGCAGAATCTCTATCTCGCTCTTCATGTGACCGAGAATCTTTTCAAGCCGCTCAGCTGGCTCTAGCGTCTCAAGGATATCCTGCTTGTCCTCTAGCTTAAGATTTAACTGCACCACGATCGCATCCGCCAAACGTGACGGATCCTCGATCGCGTTGACGTGCATTATCATCTCAGGGTTAACTTTCTTCCCGAGCTTGACGTAGTTCTCGAACGTCATATTCACGGACCGCATTAGCGCTTTAAGTTCCGTGCTTACTTCCGTGTTCGGAATTAACTCTTCAACTTCGACTTGAATAAACTCTTCTTCGCTAACAAACTTCTTGATTCGAGCGCGACCCTTGCCTTCGACTAGCACCTTAATCGGACCGTCAGCCAACCGAATCAATTGCACCACTTCTCCAACGGTGCCGATCGCAAAGATATCCTTCTGTCCAGGATTCCCGGTTCTAGCGTCCTTTTGCGCGGCAAGCATAATGTACTTGCCTTCTCGCTGCGCAGTTTCAATAGCCTTTACAGACTTATCCCGACCGACAAATAGCGGGACGACCTGCTGTGGGAACACCACAAGCTCTCTAAGCGCTAATAACGGGACTGGATTGATCAGAGTTGGTTTGGTTGTGGTCACGAAGCTTACCTTGATTTTAAAGGGTCTAGATACCGATACTTCCCCACTATTCTGATGCACCGGGATCCCGATTCGCAGCAAAAATATAAAGGAACTCTGGGCACCTAGAACCAGATTCTTTACTAGATAAGCATGCAGAAACGGGATTGCAAAGGTTCTTTCGCAGTGGCCTAATTTTCAAATAACGGGACCGCGGCAGACACTCAGCTGCATTACAATGGATTACTAGGACGAATACCGGGTCGCGAGCGCGGGCGCTGCTCCGGGCTGGACGCTACGCAGATTCTGCCTGGGAAGAATGATAAACTAACAACGGCGGTTCTCCCTTTAAGATCGATTCTTCGGATATTACGACCTCTTTTAGACTTGGATCGGATGGCGCCTCAAACATGACGTCAAGCATTACGCGCTCTACGATCGAACGCAGCCCTCTGGCTCCCGTTTTTCGCTCAAACGCCTGTTTAGCGATCGCTCTAACAGCGCTCTCCGTAAACTTTAAATCAACGTTATCAAGTTCAAGCAGCTTCTTAAACTGCTTCGTAATCGCGTTCTTCGGTTCCAGCATGATCTTTTCAAGCGTCGCGATATCCAGTTCCTCAAGGGGCGCAACAACGGGAATTCGACCAATAAATTCAGGGATCATTCCAAAGCGCAGCAGATCTTCAGGTTGGACCTTTTTCAGCAAATTCTTGCGCTCTTCGCCCTCGCGCAGCTCGATTACATTGTCGATCTTGCTATCCGACTTTGCTCCAAACCCTAATTTTCTATCTCCCGTTCGACGACGAACAATATCCTCAAGCCCAACGAAAGCTCCGCCACAGATAAACAAAATATTGGCGGTGTTCACCTGGACGAATTCTTGCTGTGGATGCTTGCGTCCACCCTTAGGCGGAACCGACGTGGTGGTACCCTCAAGCATTTTGAGAAGCGCTTGCTGCACTCCCTCGCCGGAAACATCTCGCGTGATAGACGGATTTTCCGACTTACGGGAGATTTTATCGATCTCGTCGATATAAACGATTCCTCGTTGTGCCCGCTCTACGTCGTAATCAGCGTTCTGCAATAAGCTAACGATTATGTTTTCGACATCTTCTCCGACGTATCCAGCCTCTGTAAGCGTGGTTGCATCCGCGATTGTGAACGGTACGTTAAGCTGTTTGGCCAACGTCTGGGCGAGCAACGTTTTACCGCTTCCCGTAGGACCAAGTATAAGAATATTGGATTTTTGTAGCTCTATCTCGTTCTTCCCACCCTTGTGGTCAATCCGCTTGTAATGGTTGTGGACAGCAACTGCGAGCACTCGCTTAGCGTAGTCCTGACCGACTACATACTGATCGAGAAATGCCTTTATTTCCTTTGGACGAGGAAGTTTATTTGAAGCCTGAACCGTATCGTCCTGCTCTACCTCTTCGGCGATGATGTCGTTACACAGTTCGATACATTCATCACAAATGTATACAGACGGCCCGGCAATTAACTTACGAACCTCCTCCTGCGAGCGGTTACAGAACGAGCACGTTAGTGAATGTTTATTTTTATCAGCTATCTTACTCATCGCCCTGCATTTCTCCGTTCACGGCAACTCTCTCAATCTGACTAAGTCCGATGTTTTCTCGCATTCCGAGTCACCCCCATTCAGCCACCTTTAGAGGTTATGACAAGATTCCCATCGACGCTGCATCAGAAATCACTTTGGGAAACTACTCAAGCCACAACCCTAAAATCACCAAATTTTATCAGCGCTTTTCAAAGATTTTATCAATCAATCCGTACTCTTGCGCTTGCCCGGCTGTCATAAAATTGTCGCGGTCGCAGTCGGTTTCAACTTGTTTGGCGGACTTTCCAGTATGTCGGACCATGATCTGGATTATCTCTGATTTCACCCGCAACATCTCCTTGGCATGAATCTCAACGTCGGAAGCCTGCCCTTGAAAACCTCCAAGCGGCTGGTGAATCATGATTCGAGCGTGCGGGAGCGCTGAACGCTTCCCCTTAGCCCCACCACACAGAAGCAATGCTCCCATGCTTGCAGCTTGTCCCATGCACACCGTATGAACTTCGGGGCGGATATATTGCATCGTGTCATAAATCGCTAATCCAGCCGAGACCGAGCCGCCAGGGCTGTTGATGTAGAGGAAGATATCTTTCTCAGGATCTTCACTTTCGAGAAACAAGAACTGAGCAACGATTAGGTTAGCAATTTGGTCGTTTACCTCCGATCCCAAAAATATGATTCGCTCCTTAAGAAGACGAGAAAATATATCGTACGAACGTTCTCCACGTCCGGTCTGTTCCACAACGAAAGGTACAAAATTCATATTTCGCTTTAATCTATAAAAACTAACTAACGAGCAGCAGCATTGTGACCAAGCCCGCGTCGAGGGGCAATACTACAACAGCCAAGGCCCCTCAGGTACTGGAAAAAACTACTTCTTTTTAGAAGTCTTCTTCTTCCCGGTTCCCTCTTCAGTCGATACCTCGGCATCTGCCTTCTCAGATATCGCCGCACGCGAACGTAAAACTCCAAGAACTTTATTGCGCAATGTTTCTACAAGAAACGATGTAGCGCGCTCACGAGACAATAGTGCCTTGCTAGCTTCCTGTTGCGTTACTCGATGGGTCTTTGCGGCTTCCGCGATCGCAGCCTCAATATCCTCCTTTTCAAGCTTGATCTGCGCCGCCTCAGCGATCCGATCAACAATGATCGCTGCTTTGACGCGCGATAACGCCCCGTCGTTCATTTCCTTGCGAACGATCTCCATCGGAAACGTCGAGGGATCGTACTTACCTGGTTCGATCATTCCACGTCGTTCAAGGAGACCGATGATTTCTTCATCAACCAGCTCTTGAGGAACGTCAAACGAATTAGCGGCGAGTAACTTCTCGATTATCGCTCCATTTTGATCAGCGATTTTTTGCTCCGAGCGCTCCCCCTCAAGTTCAGTGCGAATTTTAGCTCTCAATGCTGAGATTGAATCAACTGAAGGGTCCGCTAACTTAGCAAACTCGTCGGATATTTCCGGAAGTTTGCGAGACTTAAGGGCCTTCAATGTAGTTCGATAAACTAGACGCGTAGGTGGTGGCTGACCCTCTTTTGCTTCTCGATCTAATAAAGCATCTCGCGATTCACCAACTACAAGCCCCACAAGCGCTGTTTCAACCGGCACCGGCAAAGTTGCTTCGCCTAAACAAAACGAAAACGGCTCGGCGCGGCCAGCTTCAGCACCTTCATCAAAAATCGCAATCTCAACGTCAGCAACATCACCGGTCTCAAGCGCACTTCTACCTTCAATCGGAGTTAACTCAGCACGATTTTTGCGGATATACTCGATTACATCGTCGATCTCTTTCTCTGATACGGCTCTAGGCGGCACCTCGATCGCAAACGAATCAAATCCGCTCACCTCTGGAGTCGGATAGATCGAGACATCCGCTGAGTAGCTCAGTCCCTGCTCTAAACCGTTCTCGCCAAGGGTTAACTTGGGCGTTCCAACGATACTTATCTCGTGTTTTTTCGCCGCATCCCGAAGACTCGTCGAAATGAGATCCTGGGTGATCTTGCTTCGCACCTCCTCACCGTACAGCCGCTTGACCATATCTGCTGGTGCCTTGCCAGGACGAAATCCCTTGATTCGTACCTGCTTGCTATATTCCGTTAACTCTTTGTTAAAGCGAGCTTGAACGGTCGTAGCTGCAACTGTGATGCTAAGCTTTTTAGCAGTCGAGCTTAGGTCTTCAATCGATGATTCCATTTCCATGTATACAGTCCTTTTTAAGCGTGATGACCATACCGGATGACGGTTCTCAAATCAAAAAACACCGTCTAAAAACCCCTTCCAACGGGTCAGTGCTCCGAGGTTGTCTCCTATGCTCAATTAATGGTAATGACGTATCGCTATAATTTGACTGCGCGGGAGTGGTGGAATTGGCAGACACACCAGGCTTAGAACCTGGCGCCGCAAGGCATAGGGGTTCAAGTCCCTTCTTCCGCATAAGGTATTATAGCTCATTCGGCGCCGGCCTTATCATAGCTCAACCGGCGCTGGCCTTATCATAGCTCAACCGGCGCTGGCCTTATCATAGCTCAACCGGCGCTGGCCTTTTTTCGCGTATGGGCGAAAAACCGGGGTGGCCCCCGGACCCAACCGAGATCTGCATTTCCAGTTTCAACGCCAGTACCTAGTGTGTTCCCACGGCTATTAAGTTTAAGTTAAGCTGGAGTTGTTCAGAAATACGGCTCAATTTATTTGGACTATTTGGACCGCGGACCGCCGGTCCGCTTGATCGAGTTCAGATAAGCGATCGTGCGGACCAGCGGTCCGCGGTCCAAATCGGCAATCCCTATTTTTAGTGGCCGTGAGTGTGTTGCAAGGTGAAATCTTTATTCTTCCCGAATCTCGTATTTGTAATCTCACTCGGCATCTTGAGTGGGTGCACCACAATCCCCAGCGCCAAGCGAATCTATTTCGAATTGGAGCAGATGGATGGAGATCGAGCTGAATCAAAGACGATCGGGAAATTAAAGATCTCGCTTCCTGAAGGGGCGCGATTTCCTCTCATTACCGGGCCCAACGGGATTCGTTGGACGCTGAGTGACACCGAACGCTCCGATTCACTGGCGGAGGTTTCAGTACTAAGAATTTCCCCGGACGAAACGAAGGTAGCATTTGTCGTAGTTCGCCCGAACCAGAAACCAATTTTATATGAAGTGGAACTTGCGACCAACCATTACACGGCCCGCACAGCTTTCGATATTTACGACGCCGTATATCTTCCAGATGGAAAAATCCTGGCCTCAGTATTGGAGAACGAACAGCCTCGAAAAGCGGTGCTTCTGGGCGCAAGCCAAACAGTGGAAATCGCAGTGGCGACCGCCGAACAGTTCATCACTCTTTCTCTCTCCAATCCCGCTGAGATTAAAATTC
The DNA here is from genome assembly GCA_041739515.1 of Bdellovibrionota bacterium. Taxonomy (GTDB): domain Bacteria; phylum Bdellovibrionota_C; class UBA2361; order UBA2361; family UBA2361; genus JBGSNS01. Next base: position 5,434 of record JBGSNS010000280.1, on the reverse strand, counting down.
GATCCTGGAATGGTACGACGCAAGTCGTACTTCTCGGAGATCCTAAACCCCCGTCGAGTGTTGAGGCTTCCAAAAAATTTGGATGTGCTGCTCTAAACGATCTCCTTCCGACACATGCTCGTTGCGAACAGAAGTGGATATCATCGAGCGAGGGTGTGGCTGTTCCTATCTCCGTGGTGATTCCGAACCCCTCGCCGAAATACTCGCCGGTATATTTGCGAGTATACGGGGCTTATGGGCTGTCGGTGGGCACTTCGCTGGCGCGTCGCGATCTATACCTATTAAACCATGGGATTACCGTTGCATTTGTGCACGTCCGCGGCGGTGGCGAGCTTGGACCTGCCTGGCACGCTGCAGGACGCGGTGCAAATCGCAGCAACAGCGTGATTGATCTCGAGAGAGCAATCCAGCATTTCGACGGCCGCCCATCCATTTTGATCGCTAGTAGTGCTGGAGCAATTAATGCGATTGGTTCGTTAGTTAATGCATCAAATTTAATAGCTGGAGTGATCCTTGAGTCCCCACTTTTAGATCTCGATGCCATCCTGGCAAAATTTCCGGACGATATTCCGGAGTTTGGATCAACGCCAGCCGAACTTTATCCATTCGAAGTGATCACTCGCATCAAACCTTTACCGCCGCTCTTAGTTCTATGTAGCGACAAAGATCCCTTGATTGACGTTGCCGCATGTGAGCGATTCGCCACCAAAGCTGAGCCAAGAAATATTGAAACACTAATATTTAGCGGTGACCGTCACGACAGGGCATGGTCCCGAACCGACGAACTAGAGCTCGACTCAAAGATCATTGCATGGATCTTCAAACGAATCACGAGTACCTGATGACCGGCTGCACCTTTTAGAACTTTACGATGCGAAGTATTTTTCGACTGCACTCACACTCGTTCCAGTTGATACAATTTTCCCGTCTGCTCCGACAATCACGATGTACGGCAGCTCAGAGCCACGCAGCGCAAGATACGCTTCGTCGTATTCAGCGTTTCCGGACATCGCGTGAGTGAAATTATTCATATCTCGTAGACGAATCATTTCTTTAATTTCGCTGAGTATATCCGCTTTATCTAAACTGGCGGCGATAAACGTTGCTCGGTGGGTTCCGATTTTTCCGACCATCCTATTCAAACGCTCGACCACTTTCGGAGAAAACGTACACGTCGACGCCCAAAAAATAATTACTGTAGGTTTTCCACGAAACTGCTCTAAAGTTACAGGCTCTCCGCTTAACAACGTAAACCGAGTGAACGGAGCGCTATCGCCAGGATTTAAACTAGGTGTTACCCGACCGCTCGAACACCCGATCATGAAAAGTGCGAAGACAACGAAGATCGATTTACTTATTTCTTTCACGTATAACCCAAAAATTTTCTTTGTAAGCGTTTTTGACATCCGGATCCTTCTCAGTTTGATACTTTTGAACGATTAAGCGCAATACCAACGCCTCGTTTACATCTTTCAATCCACGAATAGCTGCGAGCCGCACCTCCTTGTCGGGATGAGATAACAAATTCACCAGTCCTCCCATTCCGAATTTGTCGCCGAACTTAGCTACCAGCAGACTAGAAACCTGAGGAGTAGACTGTCGAACCAAAACCTCCAAGAGTGCCGGTTCTTTAAGTACATTGCTAAATCGTGGGATCGCTTGCTCCAATTCTCGCTGACTCATCCTGTCAGCAAACGAAAGTACTCCGACCGCTTGGATAAATCTCTCTCGCTCAGCCCAACGCGTATCTCGAATCCATTGCACCATCGAACTTGCCGGCTCCAGAGATCCACTTCTGCCAGCCATCGTATCAAATGCTTCAAGAGCGCGTGGATCCCCAGCTGGGATCGTAGCACATAACGCAAGGAGTGCCTTCTCCGCTCCGATATCGATCCATCGCCCGAACGACGCGATATCAGCCATAGTTGCTTTCTCGGTCGATGCCCGAACCAAGGACGTCAAGACTTCCGCCGAAAGATCGGATCGATCTCTAATAAGCTCCAAAAAGACCGCCTGAATTGGGGGAACAGATTTTTGTTCCAACGCCAGGTTCGCCAACGGCCTAATCGCGACATCGTTCCGATCAGCAAGAATTGGAAGAACCCAATTTAGGTCAGCCATGCTAAGCTGTTCGCGACGTTGAATTACATCGTCACCGTATAAATTTGATAGTTCAACATCCGCAAGCAGAAGGGCGAGGAGTGATTTGCCTGCGGTATCCTCGATCTTAGTTCGCTCGGCAATCAACTGAGACAAGAGCGTAGTTAAACTAGGATTCTGCAAGTCGAGCCCACTGGCAGCCGTTAGCTTGGTAGCCAGGCTTGCGTCGTGAGCTAGAACTTGTTTAAGGAAAGAGAGCCGCGCTTGCTCGGGCAAATTGGCGTTCATAAGCCGCAATACCGGTTCGTATTCCGCGGGGAGTACCGTTTCAGTTAATCCGCGTAAATACAGTCTCCCCTGCTCAGCAGCTCGCAACATCCCCAACCTTCGAGCACGTTCGATAATTCCACGCTCAGCGAGTAGGCGTTGTTCATCCGATAAAGCGGCAAGCGCTGACTTCACCAACACTTCATGCGCCAATGGGTCGTCGGAGTTCGTTAGTTTTTCAACTTGAAGTTGGCGCTCCCCTATCGAAGTCTCGGGATTGGAGAGTGCGCGGACCGCCTGTTCGAGTGCTAAATTCCCAGCGACCATCTCAAGTTGCGCTTCCTGTCCGGTCTGAAACTGTTGATTTTTCTGGTGACTGGTAGCCAAACGAGTGCCGACCAGAAACGAAATTATAACGAGCACCCCTAGGACACCAACAACAACGGGGCGGGCTGACATCGGCGAGGATCGCGAAGCACCTCCAGAAGAAGTACCCTGATCCGCAGCGGATTCCCCAATATCAGTCGACGGCGTAGACGGGAGTCCGGACTTAGCGACGTGCAGCGATAAAGTCGATCCACCAGAACTAGAAGCCTTAGCCTTCTGCGAGGCTCTCGGCATCGACATTGCCTCGTTATGCTTGGTGCGAGACACGAGAATCTGCTCAAGAAACATCGTGGCGGAGGTTGGTCGTAACGACGGATCAGGATTAAGCGCTTCAGCAAATACCGACTGCAGATAACTTCCCCGATCCGTTACCATGAACTGTTTAAGCAATTTCTGCCCTAAACATCCAAGTGAATAAACGTCAGCCGCTGGCGAGGCGGGCCCTCCGGCTAAGATCTCTGGCGCAGTGAACTCACGCCAGGTCGGATCTTCTCCAGTTGCTGGATGGTTCGACTGATCATCGCGTACGAGAGGAATGCCACACATGGCTAGCAGCAGCAGATCTCCGGAACGATTTACCCACCAAGAGTTTGGTGAAAGATCTCCACAAGAAAATCCTGCATCATGAAATCGTGCAATAAGGCGTGCAGCGCTAAGAAATCGTCGCTCTGCCTCTACTCCTTCGATTCGTCCAGCCACGATCGACGCACCTTCCGCCTGGGGAAGGACCACGAAGGCCACATTCTCCTCATCCACTCCAACCTCTATGCAGGCGCTAAGTCCAGCGCTGACCAACGATCGAATTCGTTGCGCAAAGGCAACGGCTGCGGGATCCTCAACCGGTATTCCGCCTCTAACCAGAAGTAAAATCGCTGGAACAGGGTTATCCTTCCCTACGACTTTAAAAACGTCAGTCGAGACAGTAGCAAATAATTTCGACTCAACGATAAATCGCTGCGAAACTAATGGTGCACGATGTGAAAGACTCGGAACATTCATAGCAAAAGGGTTTATCCCCTGTTAAAATGCCTCGTGACGACGATTTTCACCAGCCTGATTTATCCGCCAACTGCTCCATCACGCCAAACCGCAAACTGCGCTGTGCAGATTTCAGGGGTATTCACCTCCGATTCAGAAAGCACTCCGGAATGAGGCAGTAGGGCCTCTATAGCTCTCGCGTCCGCAACGACTCTTGATTCATCCACAACGCAGGTCACTGACAAACTCCCCGATCTTTGTGCAACTTGGGCATCCCGAGTCTCGCGCGCGCTGTCGTCATTGGTCTGCTGGCGCACAACCCCCGCCATCACCCGGATTACGGGACTCACAAGCGGCACACGTCGTCCACTCCGTACACGCGCAGCGAGCTCCCGGACTCGAAGCTTGCGAATATGCATTACGATATCGCCGAGATCGAAATCGGAAGAGGTCAACTCTGATTTGGCATAAGTAGCACAATAATGGGCGAGATCTTCGACTAGCTGTCGCGTATCGCCAACATTGAGCCCAGCACGCAATAGCTCCCGTTTTATTTCTGCTGCGCGAGCTGGATTAATAAATCGCCTGTCTAAAATCGAGTCGAATAAGCCTGGGTGATCTGTCTCTACTTTTAACAACGCCGCATGCGTCTCAGCGATGGTAATGAGCTCTTCTGGATGACTTAAAAGATAATAGACAGCGAGTCGCATCGCGAGATCGAGCGCATCGAATCGTGTAAACGGTTCCATCTTGGAGGCATGCAGGTTACTTACCCATGACAATGCTCGGCCTGAGAGCGGATCGATGCATTCTTGAACGACAGGAATTCCCAAAGAGCGAGCTTGACCTGGCTCTAGAGCCAAGACCAACGCATCTAATGGAACTCTCATACTAGAGATTGGAATTCCGTCTAGTTCGACTGAGATAGCGCCGCTGGACGACCGAACATCAGCACCAATCCAAACCTTAGGCATTTTCACGCCAAACTCCGACTCAATCACCGTCCCGATGTCTCTCCAACGCGAGTAGGCCTGAGCAAGATTTCTCTCAAAGGTCGAAAATAAAGCGTGACGATCAAGGAATATGTGAATTCGCGCTTCGTTTGGAGTATTGCTAATCGCGGATTCCCGTCCGGTGTTAAGTCCAGCAACTGAGCCTAGTAATAATTTTTGTTCTCCTGGTCCGCCAAGTAAAGTCGGTTTTCCTCCACTAGATCTGCTGCCAATTAAGAGTTGTTGGTTACCAATACCCTGGGATTCGGTGCGGTCTCCGGATGCCTCTGTCCGTCCACGCACAGTTCGAAGGCGCATTCCAAAACCTATCAGCGTTCCACCAACCGCCAAAAACGGCATCGCTGGCACCCCAGGTAGGAGTGCGAAGAATCCGAGCAATCCTCCGACCGCCATAATAATGGCAGGCCTTGCGAGCAAGTCACTCGCGACGTCCTCACCCAAGGTCGCAGTATCGCTAGATGAAACTCTCGTTACTACGATACCAGCACAAATGGCGATAAGTAGAGCTGGCACCTGCGCAACGAGTCCGTCACCTACAGTTAAGATTGTATAAGTTTCAAACGCCTCCTTAAGCGGCATTCCATCACCGAGGGCGATAGAAAGCCCGCCGATAATATTAGTTAAGATAATTAGGAAACCTACGATGGCGTCTCCTTGCACGAACTTCATCGATCCATCCATGGCTCCGT
>JBGSNS010000272.1:0-5507 GCA_041739515.1 Bdellovibrionota bacterium | reverse complement strand
GGAAGATCGCCTATAGGTAGTTATGTAGATTTGGCGCAATTGGTTGCATTGCGGTTTTTAAACAGGAGCAACCATCGGTCCACCTGCCCGAATGGCCCGCCAGGACGGCTATAATCGCGTTCTCTCGATTTTCTACCAGATTCCGTTATCTACTCATGGGCATTTATCTAACTCAGACTAGCTAAAGTTTTCAGACCTCCAACATACTCAATATAGAAAGATGGATTCTGAGATCCGTTGCGTCGATGTCCACGAGTGCACTAGTAGTAAGTTATGAACGATTCAAACATCGCTAATCCCAAGCCCTTCAATCCCAATCAGGTCGGCGTAATTTCCAATCAAGTTTTTGGCTTGCCATGCACCGAAGCTGACGCGCGGGTTGTCCTTGTACCCGCCCCCTGGGACACCACCGTATCGTACGGTTCCGGAACAAAGGACGGGCCAGCCGCCATCCGTTGCGCTTCGTACCAAGTTGATCTGTTTGATCACGATTGCCCAGGTGGATGGGAGCATGGATTCGCAATGCAGCCTATCGCCACCGCATGGTACGACAGATCCGAAGGCCTTCGACCATCAGCGGAGCGTTACATTAAATTTCTTCAAGATGGAGGCGATCTCACTTCAGATCGTGGAATGCAAAAAATCGTGGAGGAGATCAACGCCGAATGCGAGATTTTTCGATCGGAAATGAAACGCACAACATCAAAATTACTAACGCGCGGTAAGTTGGTTGGCCTGGTCGGAGGTGACCACAGCACGCCGCTTGGATTTATGCAGGCCTTGGCCGAGAAACACCAAAGCTTTGGGATTCTTCAGATCGATGCCCACTGTGATCTACGTGATGCATACGAAGGGTTTAAGTACTCGCACGCATCGATAATGCATAATGCGTTGCAGATTCAGCAGGTCGAAAAGCTTGTGCAAGTCGGAATACGCGATTTCTGCGACGAGGAGGTTGAAGTAATTGAAAAATCACCTTCGCGCATCAAGACGTTTTTCGATGGACACATAAAGCGCGATTTGTATGAAGGTAAGTCCTGGAGAGATATCTGCGCTGGCATAGTCTTGGAGCTTCCCCAGAGTGTTTACATTAGCTTCGACATCGATGGCCTCGATCCAAAACTGTGTCCGACTACTGGAACTCCAGTTCCTGGTGGACTCGAGTACGAGCAAGCTATTTATCTTATCCGAACGGCTGTTAACTCCGGACGAAAAATTATTGGGTTTGATCTAAGTGAGGTGTCACCCGGCGATACGGAATGGGATGCTAATGTTGGGGCGCGTTTGCTGTACAAGCTTTGTAATTTTCTGCTTCTAAGTAATAGGGACAGTATCTAATAACGCGATTCGTTAAAGCCCTACTTCAATAGGAAATCCTGCCGATATCTATAGCTGCGTAGATGATGCTGCCGAGGATTCGCCGTTCTGCTCGTAATACGAACGGTAGTACCGATTGTAGTAGTAATGCTCGCCGCCGCTGAGGTTCACATTGTTGAGAATAGATCCGAGTACGTGAGCGCCAACGGCGTGCAGCCGATGAACCGCATCCGCAACCACCTTGCGCGGCGTGACTCCAGAGCCGACGACAAAAATGACCCCTTCTACCAATCTAGATAACACCACAGAGTCGGTTACCGGGAGAACAGGCGGAGAATCAATCACAACGTAATCAAATCGAGCAGCCAACTTTTCGATGAACGAGAGCATCTCGGCAGAACCGAGCAATTCGGCTGGGTTTGGAGGGGATGAGCCTGCGGGTAAAACCGTTACCCGGTTGATTGGATCTTTGATCGCGATTTCATCAAAAGTTCGCTGACCAGTCAGTATCTCGACTAATCCTGGACCATCGTTTCTGAGTCCAAAGTGCCGGTGAACCGATGGACGTCGAATATCGGCGTCTACCAAAACCACTCGAGCTCCTGAACTAGCAAGGCTCGCTACCAAGTTTACAGCGGAGGTCGTCTTCCCTTCTCCCGATTGCGCTGAGGTTACCAACATCGTTCGCGGAGCATCTCCAGCCTTCGATAGCAGCAACGCGGTTCGGATCGCTCGATACGCTTCAGCTGCGAGCGAACGCGGCTGCTTAAGGAAAACCAACGGTGAAATAATATCCCGTCCCTTCGACAACACCGGCAAGGATGGGTCTATGTCATCGGAATTATTCGTCTCGTGGTGCCGGTTAGGAGCACCGAGCAATACGCTTGGTTGGATCGGCAACGGCTTGGCAGGCTCGCGCTCAAAAGATGGTACTAATCCGAGACTTGGAAGACCTAGGTAACCCAACAGTTCATCGGTAGAACGTATTGAGCTATCGAGACGATTAAGTAGCAGTGCTAATGCCAGCGCAGCCCCGATTCCTCCAAAAAGACCAATCAGCAGAATAACGGATTTACGCGGATAAGCCGGAGAAGTGGGAACCACCGGTGCATCCACTAACGAAACGTTGGACGCGTTGTTTTCAGCTGATAATCCCGTTTCCTTCATCTGCTTTAACACCGACTCGAGCAGATCTCTCGATGACGATAGCTCACGATTTAGCGCATTAAACTGAACTTGCTTCTTTGAGAGTTCGAAAGCCCGACTCTTTTGCTGCTCAAGCTCCTCCTTCATCTCGATCTCTTGTTGAGCCAATGCCTCGGATTTAGCTACTAAGCCGGACAAAATCTGTTTTCGCTGCTCCTGCACACTGCGTCGAAGCCCGTTAATCTGGGCTTCGAGCTGCTGCATCCGGGGATACCCTGGCATGAATTTGCTCGATAATTGCTGATACTCCCCTTCTAATCTTGCCAACTCACTTCGCATATTCTGAGTGGACAAATCATCGAATCCAGCTGAGTTGCCTAGTTTTCCCGTAGCTCCTTTCGAAATATTCTCAGCCTCGAGACGTCGGGTTGTAAGTTCGGTCAGTGCGTTATTTAGCTGAGCCATCTTTTGAGCGACAATATTCTCGTCTTTATTGACTCCAACGATCGCGTTTTTCTCAGCGTAGTCGGCAAGCGATCGCTCGAGATCGGTCACCTTTTGCCGAAGCTCGTTTGCTTGATTCTCTAGAAACGTCAACGAACGGGTTTGTTGTTCAAGTCGGGCATCTCGTACCCAGTCAATATATGCGAGGGCGTGGGACTGGGCGATTCTAGCTGCAATAACCGGATCTTTCGCTGTAGCGGCAATGGTAACAAGAGAAGTTCGCCTAACCGGTGATATTGCGAGGCTTCCAAGGTAAGCCCGAATCATACCGATCGGAGCGCGATACCCTCCCGTATTTATTTCTTCAGAAGCCGCTGAGGTTTTCTTAGAGCTCGCAGCATAGAATGAGTAAATCTGTTGGTCCTGTAGCACTCTATCCGCAAGTGATAACGATTTAAGCTCTTCAAGTTGAGTCTCTAAATAATTCGTCTCTTTACTCTTTTGCTGAAGTACGTCTTCGATACGCGTAGCAGTGAGCACAGGTTCGTAGGTACTGATGCGGATCCGACTCTCCGCTGTATACCAGCGTGTGGCAATGAAAGAGTAAAGCAAGGCAAGCGCTACGGAGACAATAACGACTCCAGCCATCACCGTGCGGTGCTTTACGATTAATCCTAAGTATTCGCGCACCAAATTGTCATGAGCGGGTCCTCCGTTACCAGCCATTCCACTCGGGAACAGTTGCGTCCCGCCGTAGTTTGCTCCGGAAAAATTTCCAGGGTGATATTGGGTTGGATAAACCGAATTAAGCGGAATCAACTCGGAGTTCCCGGAGTGTTGACTATGTGAATTCGAGCCGTGGCGATTCATAAGCTACAGATTCAGATGGAAAAACGCCGATCGAACGACTGCTTGGTCACGGTTCCGAATATTCGATTGATAAAGATATCAATCGATGTCACTTACCGATTTCTCGCATGTCATCTCAATTGACGACGTTTACAGTACCACCGACACCGACGTTGATGACTTTTCCAATCGCCTCAAACGTATCCTGCCGCAACCTGCGGCCGGAATCAGATGGAACTCGTACAACGTCCCCATTTCTGAGCTTAATGTCGCGAACCTCGCCAGAGATGACTCGGTTAAGATCTAAGATGAGATGAACCTTATCTTCGTTTCCGAGATCTCGTACGACCTCAAGCTCGTCAACTTTGGCTCCGTAGGTAATGCCGCCAGCAGCAGCTAACGCCCCTAAGACACTCGATTTTCTACCTAAATCGAAGGCCCCAGCCTTCTGCACCTCGCCCTCTACGGTCACCGTACCGGCCTCCGGCACGACAATCATATCACCACCGCGAATCGGAACCTCCACCGGAATACCACCTGAGGTGCCTAATACTACATCGAGAGAGATCTCGACCCCTCGCCCATTGGTGGAGGTCCCGCCAGCCACCATTTGGGCCAAAGCAGCACGAGCACGGGTCTCAACCCCAGCAGCTGCACCTTGGGAATCACCGGACGGAACGATATTAAGATAGTTTCCGGCTCTTGAACTTACACCGCCCGCCTCAGCCAACAATTCGAGTATTCCATTGGATCCTTTTTTGAGCGGGTAATTTCCGGGTTTCTCTACAGCACCGACTACGGCGACTTTCTGCGAACCGTACTGAGAAATAAACACTGAAACCTGCGGCTGTCGAACGAAGCCCCCCAATCGTTGTGTTAGCTCTTCAATTAGCTCTTGCTCAGTTTTTCCAGCAGCGGAAACTCCACCCACAAGAGGCAAATTAATAAATCCGGAATCTTTTACTCGCGCGGTAAGATTTAACTCCGGAACATCGAAAACATTAATTTCAACCTCGTCGCCGGCTCCCACTCGATAACTAGGATCCCGTTCCCCTGTAGTTGTGCGCTGTCGAATCAGATTAATAAGCTTACTACGCTGTCGCTGCTCGAACTCTTGAAACCGAGCGAGATCATCTTCCGGATTCGAAAGAGGCGTTGCGCTGCCCTGAGAGTCCTTCACAAGTTCGGATCTCGGAGGAGTGATCCCGCGACTGGAGCAACCGATGCTAGAAATCACGCTAACACCGGCTATAACTAACGTTACGATTGAAACAATCGACAATCTAGAAATTTGAAACACGTAAAAGACACCTCAGTAAATTAACCACGATCCTACGGCTTTCGCTGCACGCCTAAGAGTCGTTGGATTCTCGAAACATTCATCACTCAGGTATAATAGCGAGTGGGTCCATTCTCTCAAGACACGAAATAGAGTGATTTCTGGTAAAAAGCTCGTACGGAACTCCGGAATCGGATAGGCAGCGGGTTGACGATACCGTCTCATCACCGACACCAATACCAGGCGGGATGCTCCCAGCGGCGAGAAATGCTGCTGATAGTGAGCCTGAACGTACCTGAGCGATCGCTGCCGCTGGTTCAGAAAAGCAGTTTAATTCGATTCGATTTGCTCCCCGCCCCTCATCCGGTACCCGAATCAAGACGATCCTTGAGAGATTCCAATTTAATACTTCGTACGGACCTGACGCCAAATACGCACCCATCTGTCCTGCAAGTGAGCCGAAGACTGCATC
>JBGSNS010000271.1:0-3182 GCA_041739515.1 Bdellovibrionota bacterium | reverse complement strand
GCTTCCTTCGCACCGCTATCATCGCAGCGGCACGGGCCTTAGGTCTACTATTAGGGCGCGATTTCTTGACTATCGGAGCTTTCAACCTCGTTCCAGATTTAGCCGTTACGATCACTTTTGGACGGATGGATTTTGCTTTGTTCCTAAATAAGATACGTGAAGCTCTAGGTGTCAGGAACGGTGGTAATTCTAGCCTTAATGCCGAGCTCAAACTCCGAAGGTATCCCATCAACACACAACGCGCTGTTTGTTCGTGATGTTTTTCACCTCCGAGGTGCTTCTTTAGATACAACCTTAAATACCGTTCCGGCGTCGATAACAAAGATTCAAGAATCGTGGAACCTTCGTTACCTCGCGTAACACCTCGCCCCTCGCTGATTACTCGATCCCAAGCAGCATTTTCTGCTTCTATGTTTGGACTAATTTTGGCCTGCTTCCCAACGAACTCCAAGAATGTGTGAACAAAGGAGGCTTGGTTCATGGCGTAAGTTTCGCTAATTTCGCCTGATACTAGTCGCTCTGGTTGAAGCTGCGCCCAAGCCTCTTGATACAATTTAAAGTGTTTCCACTGTGGAGTGCTACGACCTGGATTAATAACATTTGCGGGTTCGTAAGCCGCAAGCAATCCTCTCTCAAACGAGATTTCAAAGAAGCGTCGAATCCGAGAGCTTAGCTGCTCTATCAGATGCTGATTAGGCTTGCGTTCAAAATGCTCAATCAAAAATTCGTTACAGTCATCCGCTCCGAACTTTAGCAGATTATACGTGATGGTATTTTGCAGCTTCGCCTTTTCTAGCGTTGAAATCGCTGAGATCCTGCCGGAATGCTGGGCACAGATCGCTGCGACCAATCCTTCGCGTTCTCGGCTGTACGGGACACCGTACTTTGACTGTACGAAACGCGCGAGCGCACTGGCGGCCATAGTGATATTGATAGCGCTTCCTTCGGAGTGATTATACGGAGCACTGGTAACGATCTCTTTAATAAGGTTACGAAAATCTACTAGGTACGCTTTGCCACTAACCGCTCCGTTGCGAAGTTCAGCGCTCGATTGTGAAAAGGAGGCCGATTCGGGGATAGGCTCGGGGATCGGATGGTCAGAGATCTTCGAGCGGCTACCGGCACTACTTGATTCGTACAACATCGTTTCCTCCAATTAACAGCTTGGGCCGATTAGGCTACACTGAAATGAAGGCGAATTTAAACGTTTTGCGGCGAACTACCGCGATTTTTCTGCAAATTACCTTTTCTGAGAATTACCGTAGTCACCCACGATGTCCTCGAAAGAGAAATGCGAAAGTATGCTTAAGCTCCGGAAGTCGTAGCGATTTCTCGCTCCAACTCTTGCGGCATCCGCCATCCACCCGGCTTTGGACGCTCATCGTGCCCGAAGAGAAGCTCATTTGAGCGTTCATAATCGTATAACGCCTCAAGAAAACTGACGCTGCATCGGGATTCATACTCGCGCACGAAATGGCTCAGCGTTTTTGTGGCGTGGCCCAGAGCTCTACGGAGATCTCGGTCCACTCCGCCTAACTTATCGCCGTTTTGCTTAAAAACTTCTCGTATACTGGCCGCCAACTCCTCAGCTGAGGTAGTAGGCTCCCAGCGTAACATCTCGATTTTACGATGTGCTCGTGAACGTTTCCCCTCGCGAAGCACGATAAAACGCGCCACAAAGGCGGTTCTCCTAGCCCTTTCAAGAGCCAGTTCTCTCGCCTCAGCCGATGCTGGAGTTACTGTTTGATTTTGGTTTTGGCGGCTTCGTCCATTAAGCCCCGATTCCGGTGTGTTAACTACCATATACATCCCGTAGTTTTTTTGTGTGTGTGCGCTGCGGGGACCCTTCCCCATCCAACGCGAACCATTCCCTGGCTCTGGAGATAACTTCGACGCTCCTGAGTCGGTCCTAAAGCTCGATCTTTAATTTCTACCGATTCCGGCTCGAAATCTGGATTTCTACCAAGTGAATCACGTACTGTAGTGTGTAAATGAAACCAGTTATCATACTCGATGATCTTGGCGGTGGCGTAAGTATCGCTGCAATCGGCGCGCGTGCGTGCACTAGCGAAGAGCTAAACGCGCTGATTTCACTTGGAGCGGGGCCAGTACGGGTTATCGTTACGCCGCAACGCGCGGATCAGTTTCAATTAGAAGCGATGAACAATCGTCGCACGATAGGCAGCGGAGATTCTCCTTCGGGAAACTACTCAGCAGCGAATAATCGCGGGCCAGTCGATCTTGTTTCTGTGGAGGCGCGTAACGGTGTACATTCCGGAATCAGCGTATCAGATCGCGCAACGACCGTAGCGATCCTTGGGATGAAGGGTCCCAGCCCGCGCGAACTTGTCTCACCGGGGCACGTTTTTCCACGACTCGGAGCAGCTGGTGGACTACTCGAGCGTGCCGATGCGTATCAAGGAAGCCTTACCGTATTTGAGGACGAAAATTCCGACGATGATATTGCTGTAGCGTGTGTAGAATTACTCAATGATGCTGGAGAGCCCGCCACCACCGACGAAGTCTGCGCCCTCGCTCGTACCGCTGGGCTTACTGTTAACTCGTTAACGGACCTGGTGCGAAGTAAGCTCACTTCATCGCCGCTTATCACTAAAATTGCTGAAAGTTCGCTGCCAATTGAAAATCTCGGCACTTTTAAAGCGGTATTATTCATGGATAGCGTAGGCAAGCGGGAGCATCTAGCACTCGTGCGGGGCGAAGCGAACGATACGGAAGCTCCGACTGTAAGAGTTCATCGAAAAAAACTTCTTGAAGACGTATTCGGAGTAGCGTCCGCAAGCGGACCGCACATCGATAAGCTTCGACTAGGACTACAAAGAGTGGCGGCTGCGCAGTACGGAGTGTTTTTGTATCTCGATACGGTAATGGGGAAGGGAAAATTCGAACCGATGCGAGACTACGCTATCGGGGCTCAAATTTTGGTAAACCTAGGAATCACTAAAGCCAAAATCATCACCGATTCGCCCAATACCGTAACTGGTAGTACAATCTTCGGTGTCACTATTGAAGCCCAGGAGTCGCTGTCTCCCGCAATCCGTGTCGAGCATCCGGAGCTAACATGAAGAAATCCACTACCGCACTTAATCCCACCGTAAGATCTCCGAATATGACTAGCGCCGAGTCAATCGCCTCAACCTCTGTAAGTTTCGCTGATGTCGTCT
>JBGSNS010000246.1:0-8287 GCA_041739515.1 Bdellovibrionota bacterium | reverse complement strand
GCTTAATCCGCTGAAACTGATGCGTGAGGAGAAACGGGTCCGCAAAAATATTGATGCTGCACTTAAAAGCCTGCGACGCGGCTTGTCGGCAGAGCGGCTGCTAGAGTGTGTTCCGGCGCAATCCGCGCCGCTCCCCACCCCACCCCAGTGCTCGCCCCCACCCAACCCCGAGGGGGATACGCTAAAACATCGTAACCAATTTCAGAATTTTCCAGATACTGACAGCACCGTTTCAAAATTCTCGCCATAATTTTCGAGGACATCAATTATGAGGCAAGAGGATGTAAAAAGAAATCCTCTGTCGTATTTCCATGGCTCCGTGGGAATCACTGATGTCGTAAATTTCATTAACTCCAATGCTCGCAACGAGTATCTCTATCTAGTCCTTCCGGATGAGGTGATTCGAACCTCGCAGGACGTCAATCGATATTTGTGCTTGGGCGCGAAAGTGCCGATAGCGGCATGTAATCTCACTGTTCGAATAAAAGATCAGTATCTCACTGTAATTGGAGATTCGGAACTAGATTCAACGCTAGAAGATTCGTGCTCGCAGCAACGTAAATTTACCCTGTTTACTATCGAGACATTGTTCGACGATCGACTGGCTAAGATCGATAACATCGACAGGCTCGTACATTCGAAGTGCTTAGCTTCGACCGCGGAACGATACACCAAGTGGGCGAGTTGGCAGCCACAGATTGCGTATTGGAGAATCAATTCTTGTGATTCATCTCATTCTTAAGTTGCGAAGAGAGAAATCGTGGCGAAAGAAGTTGTCCTCGAGCACTTGGCCCGTCCCAGGTGATGCCCAATCCTCGACCTCCCCCAAGATCGAAGTATTTTATTTGAATTGGATGAAACCCCTTTGTAAGCGTTATAGTACCTCCAAATGTTCTAGGTCGATCTAGACTCCAAGCATCACAAATAGTTTGTCCGTCGATAGTCAGCTGCATCCCATCATCCGCACTTGCTAGGAATCCATACTCACCGCTCTCCACTGCTTCGAAGAGCCCGCTCCACACCGTCGAGTGGGGAGATTTAATGAAGGTCTCAGAGGCTACGGTTGGAAATAGATCAACTCGCTCGGCGACCGGTGTATCGTTCGGCTCGATCGAGGTGAAATACTTAGCTCTCATACCTCGCCGTGCAATTGAATAAAAATCATACATTCGACTGCTTGGGATTTCGCGCCACTCTCCACTACCCTTCCTCCACTCAATGGGAATAGCTTCTCCACCCCGAGAGTGGGCCACACTTACTCGAAGCTCCGTCCCACCGGCGAGCAGATTTATGGGACTATTCTCATCTACGTTTAGTATCCCGTTAATCGAGATTCTCACCCGCTCAGATTCCGCATTATTCGACCGAGCGCGGAAATGATATTCATTGGCTTGGCCCGGCCGCAACGGATCGGTGGGAACGTCTAGGGTCGTAATAAATTCGATCGAATCGTGTTCTGATAGATCATTTGGAACTACAAACGTTTGAACGGTATGTATCTTTTGATTTTGGCGAATTACAGCAACTCCGCGAGTTGCAGCGATGCTTTCTTTTGGAATCGCAATTTCCCAAAATGATTCAGAGACTCCCTTGCTACGATGCTCCACCACACTCGCAGTCGGATAGTACTTCATCAGAATCGGACGCAATTCTATTGTCATCTCATCATCGATCAAGAAATGAACATCTCGATTTGAGTCCGTGATAAATGGAACATGATCGTTGGGTGAAAGAGCTACGATATTTGTGCGCCCATAATTCAGCAGTCGAAAACTGGAAAACATAAGTGATGGGCTCACAACAATTATGGCTTGATCAGATATCTCCGTAGCACGCCTCGCAACGGTGTACGGCCGGTAATGAAAATCACTGTATAGTCGACTAGAAGAGGCGTTAAGCACCCAGTAGTCCCTGAGATCCCAAAGCCCCGATGCCATCATCAAAATAGCGCCGAGACCCATCACCTTCAATGTCGCACGAGAAGACCGCCCGACTCCGCTACCTGAGATCGCCGAATGCAGATAGAAAAACGGAACGATAGTGATCAGAGCTACCGCACTCGACGAAGCGATCGCTCGAAATGTGCATGGAGTTTCCTGATGCGTTAAAAATCCCCCGAAGACTGGTAGAATCAGCCAGAGAAGAATCAACAGATTGGCTGGCCGATAAAAATGCCGCAAAAGTAAAACAAAACCTATCGCAAACAAAGTTCCACTGATCGGGTTTAACAACGGCCGCAGCGGAATCCCATGCCTACTAATCTCGTTCGAGGCGTAATTAAACATCAACAAATAGGCGATAAAATTATCGATTAAAGGGGAAAAGTTAAGATTGGACCAATTGGAAAATGAGAGATCCTCTGAACCTAATTTCGTAAAAATGCTGACCTCGCGCCATCGAGCCACAAAGAGTTCTGAATTGGTGATGTACTGACTCGCCAAGGGCCAAAATACGACTAAAAAAACACCTCCGACCAACAGCCCCTG
This sequence comes from Bdellovibrionota bacterium, assembly GCA_041739515.1. GTDB lineage: Bacteria > Bdellovibrionota_C > UBA2361 > UBA2361 > UBA2361 > JBGSNS01. Next base: position 5,801 of record JBGSNS010000246.1, on the reverse strand, counting down.
AATTGTTCGTTGAATGATCAGCTCCCAGAGGATTCGACGACATTTAAAGGAAAGTAGAACTGCATAAGCGAGGGCACCGACTAAGAAGCACGCCATCCCCAACGCTACTAGCCTAGATACCAAATACACATACATGCACGCCCCAAGCGCGAGCCCGCTCAGAACTGCCGTGAGAACGTTCACTCGATACGGAGATGACGAATCGAAGAACAAACTCTTAACAAGCGACCTTAGCGATGACTCTGATTTTTTATAATCAGATCGAGACGTATTATCGTCGCACTCCTTCCGTTGACCTACTTTTAAGGCATACGTCCATATTGCAAACAGAAACGCGAGAGCCGCAAAAAACGTCAAGACCGTCTGATATCCAGCCCATCGACTCATCCCCATGTGCCAACGTTGCAAGGCAAACGCCAACATCGCCAAGACCCCGAATCCGGGACTCATCAACGCTCGACCTGCAAAGTAGACGACCAGTGCGGTGAGTGAGCCTAGCAAAATGCCGAGACTACGAGCGCCGAGAACATTATTTCCAATCAGCTCAAGCCCTAAACTATTTAGTGCGACGAAGGCACCCGGGGTTTGGTACCAATAGAATCCTGCTAGATTAGACTTACCATGTTCCCGGTACTCCAATGAGCTTAAGGCGATGTTTCCCTCATCATCGTGCATCGGCGGCGGCATCTCCGTGACCATGTAGATACGCACCCCAAACGCAACAAGACACAGAACGCAAACGATTAGTTTATGCGAACACGATGTTGATACATGTAGCGAGCGAAAGCTCGTGAGTTTCGGCTGCCACAACCAGCCAATCGCAACAAGACCTCCGAAGAATAGGGGCATCGATATGATCAACATCGGATCAAACTTCAGTGAGATGGGATGCGAATATGGCGTGTGAAAATAGAAACAAATTTGGCCGAGGAGAACGAAAACAATTGCGGCTAGCAATCCCCAGAGACTTTTTTGAACGTTCATACTCAAGACCACAGAATAAACGATTTAATTTGAGCCATTCATAAACGCCGCTACTCGTGCCCTCCAACAGACAAAGCAGCATCTTCACCTAAACTACCGCTCTATAGAATCCACGATAGGGCTCTCGACGGAACACTCCAAGAAGGTCACCTTAAGCATCGGACCAACCGCCTCTCTCGTCCACTCTCGAGCCCCCCTACAATGCTGCCGGGCTGTTTCGAGCATCTCTACAATTTGCAGATGTTCTCGCCCCCAAGACTGAGTTTGAAAGAGATACAGCACTTTCTTCCATTGCTTATAGTTTTGAATCTCCGGAATTCGATTGTCGATACCTCCCCATTTATACCACATAGATGTTGGAAGTTTTTGAAGTCCGTACTTGATTGGGTCCGAAATTACTGGCTCGAAAGCGTTCTCCGCATATGGAAGCCAAAGTGTAGGCTGATGCTGTGCCTGCCTAAGGCTATCGATCATGAGATAGCTAAATTTACCCTGATAATAATGGTTCCAGAATATCGGAACTACCATGGTTCCAGGGGTAAGATTATCTCGAATCTCATTGGCTACTGCGATCTCTGGTGGAAAGCCGATGCGATATCGTTCCCCTGAAAACCAAAGATACGAGGCTACAAGCGAATACGCTGCAAATCCAAACGTAGAGACGATCGCTAGAGAGTAGGCCCCAAACCGTCCTAAGTTCTGAGTCACGGCTCGCCATAAAACACTAAACCCGATCGCAGCTAGCGCGATGATTCCGGGAAAGATGGTTGCGCCACGTTTTGGGTACGAGATATCTGATAAAATCAGCGGCAGCGCCCCGACCAGAATCCAGATTGGAACGACGATTAGCTCTCCCCGCCGTCGCGAGAACCATATAAACGGCAACGAAGCAGCGAAACCAACTGCCACAACCCAGAGTACCGTGCGAGCCTTGATATCTATTAACATCGGAAGAAAATCTTGGTTATGCAACTTGCGCACTTCGACGAAAATTCCGAGGAAAAGTTCCCATAAATTCTGGATCGTCCTTTCCCCAGCAAATAGCGCTCGTTGAATTAGAGGGTGACTCTCTCCATCAACCATTACTGAGACTCGGGGACCGAGAATTTGAAGCAAATTTGGGAAATGCCACTCGCCAAGTGAAAGTAAATACTGAAGAGGCAATCCGATCATCCAAAGAACCACACCACCCAATAGCAACGAATACTTCCAGTTTAATTGGGGGGCGCCTACCGCACGATCAAATACTCGCGCTATCACGTAAACGATGGGGATCAGAAACGCCAATTGCCCAGAAGGATACTGATGAAACGAAAATCCCATCAAAAGCGCTACGTAGAACATGTACCGGGTTTTGCCAGTCTGATAGGCGTTCAAAAGCGCGAAGCACAATAAAATTGAAATCCATGTGGTTGATCCGTGGGGATAAACATCGCTGCGTCCCCAGCCGATCTGCATTGGATCGAGAGCAACGAATGTAGCAGCTAAAAGCGCGGCTCCACGCGATCCAAGACGGCGAACTAAGAAATACACAAGCGGAACCGTGAGAACGCTGACAATTGCCGCCGCAAGTCGAACAGACAAAATCGTAGATCCAAAGAGAGAGGTCGTTAAGTAGATCGGCAGATAGTAGAAGTATCCCAGTGGAGACCATGGTCCATTCCATCCGATGTTTGCAAACAACATCCCGTGAAGACTCGTGGCACCAACCATATATGGTGAGATCTCGCCTTCGAAGTAATTGACAATCTGATTAAGCCCGTAAAAACGAAAGAAAATTGCGATTAGTGTTATTCCAAACAACCCTAGGCATTCCGCGACTGAGAATGCACTGTTAACAGGTTCTGGAATTGGGTCTACAACGGTATCGCGCCGTCGATAGTCGGATACACAGCGATAGCCAACATAGAGAACCAGAAACGAGACCAAGCTGACTAATATGTAATCGGATCCCCGGATCAATAAAGTTTGCAGTAACCCCAAAAGCGCGAACAACAACACGGTATAGATATTTCTTCCGCGTTCGTTGCGATAAGACGGAAAGATAACTAGAAGAGCAATCAACGCTGTACTAAGGACTCCAAACAGATACGTCAAATACTCAAAAATCAGTGGAGCTGCGTTCGCAAGTTTTCCGCCAACTGCAACCATCGGATTTACCGCGCCACTGAGTACGTGAAACGCAAATAGATCCGCCCGATCATCAACCACCGCCCAGATCGACGCAAAAACCAACGCACTACAGAGTGCGAGAAGGTAAACAAAAAAAGGGGCCCGCAGCAGAATTTTCATTCAATTTATAAAACCATGCTCACTTCTTTGTGGCAACGCACAGAAGGGACTGACCGATTGGGATATTCCAAATCGATCGCAGCAATTTTTCAGTAGAAATAATGGCTGGAAAAAGAAAATCGAATACTTTTAACTGTCCAACCGGCAAAAGGTTTCGCTTTAGGACGCGACTGTTGAGCCACCAACCCGGGATGCCTGCAACATTTGTATATGTCAAACGCTCGATCTCGAATCCTGCTCCAAGAACTAGATGTTTGAGGCCTTGAAAATCATACCGGCGAAAATGACCCACTGACTCATCAAGAGAGCCGAACAGGTACTGACCGGCAGGCACGAAAAGCAACATATGCCCCCCTGGAGTCAAAATATCGTACATGTTTTGAAGTGCGATTACGTCTTTCTCGATATGTTCAAGCACATTAACACACGCAACCGACGAAAACCTGCGTTCCTTTAGCGGTGCAAGGGCTTCGGCGTCAGTTATGTCAGCGGCATGAGTCTCTACCGTAGGATAGCTACTCTGCACCCCTTCCAAACAAGCTGGATGCTGATCTAACGCGACCACAGAAGTATGAGTACAAAAGTGCGCGGTCATATTGCCGATTCCACACCCGACCTCTAGCAGCGAAGTCCCAATATATGGAAAGAATTCCTGAAAAATCCACTTGTTATACCTATCGGCAATCCCCATTCGTCTCAGGGTTTCAAGACCGAGATCCGCATATACAACGTCGTTATCTAACGGAACCAATCTAACCTTGTCCCCCATAATCTTACTTCAATGGCATGCTTTTCTGCCCATGCTCCCATAGCTAAGATGATTGGTGAAACCTAAAATGTTTCAAAATTCGAAAGTTCCACAGCAAAATCACTCGCTAACGAACTCAGCCCTGAATTGCGCAGTCTCCTCTGCGTTAGCTAGCAAACTAAGTAGAACAACAACTTCCTTGCGAGCCCCGAATAGCGAGAGTTCTGTTACAATGGGAACGTTTTTCCAAGCACTGGTGTTGGGAACATCTATCTTGCGGACTAGGACCAATCTATTCAGAAGCGCGTCTGTCGAGTGGGGGTCTAGGTGGGTAGCCCGCTCTAATTTCTTGCCGAGGAAACGAAGATACAATCCCTCTACGTTAAATTTACCGCGTCGAGGATTGGCTCTCGTAGAAATGGCTCTGTCAACAAGAACAACGGAAATTGGACTCGACATGCCCTGGCGATGACGCCTGTTGATGACTTCTACAAAGCGATCCAAAGTGAGCCGAGCACGATCTGGCACTATGATTTTAGATAGATTTCGAGCATCCGCCGTCACAACGAAAAACACCACGCCAACTACTATACAGCAGGAAACGATGCCATTCACTGCGTTCCCCAATATCCCCGATCGGAGCGAATTGTTTGAGGTCGATACAATGTAAAGCAAGGACATCGACGCGCTAGCCAATGTCCCTCCAATTATCAAAGCTATAGCGGGAAAACTCGGCGCGAGATACCAAATCAATCTTGACTGAGCGATGGTTATTACGACCAAAGGTGCAACCAACCAACATACAAGAAGGACATCGTGCGATCGATGCTGACGTATGAGCCGAATCACCAGCGCTAGGCATGCAACGGTAAGGACAAAGGGGTGTGCAATCGTGCTGCGGTTAAATAGGTGGCTAAAGTAGTACCAAATATTCCCGGAATTATGCATCCCCTCAGTGACACGAGCGAAAACTTCTCGCTTGAGAGCGATGTTAAAGAACTGAGGGGTGGTCAGCGCTAAAGGTATAAAATAGAGCGCCGCTACGCCGGCTCCACCCACTAACATTATCACTAGCGGGCGAAGGAGCGTGCTTCGTCGCTCCGGCGAAAGAATGACGAAAATACAAACGGCAAAGGGCACCAATAGTCCCGCAACGCTCTTCACCAACAGACCTCCTGCGAAGGCGAGTGCGCCGAGAACTATCCAAATAGATCTCGGGCTTTGTGTTCTGTGCCAGGTAGCGAATGTGAATAACGTACTAAAGAATACCAATGCGGAATCCTGTGTTGCGCGACGAATGCCGTGATCGCCCAAAACGTACGGAGAACACCCAGCGAGTGCTAAAACAGCGAATAATCCAGCGATATGGGACTTAAAAAAACTCACCCCTAGCAAATAAACTAGTGCGAACGTCGCAAAGCCAAAAAGCGCATCGGGAAGTCTATAAGAGAAATTACTTTCGCCAAGGACTGCCAAGAACGGGAGCGTTAACCACATCTTAAGCGGTGGCTTATTAAGATACGGTCTGTCTCCATGGGTCGGTAGAAAGTAATTTCCCGAGTGCCACATCTCGTTAGTGACGCGGATATGAATCACCTCGTCTGAAAGATGTGAGATTGAAAACTCGTTAAGATTGTAAAAGCAGACCAAAAACGCGATCGATAGCGCGAGCGTTGCTGTGATGACGGGAGAGATTCGGGAAACCATTAAGGGATACCAAGAAAGTCGAAGACGCCGGAGAAGGTAGCGCTAAATGGCCGCCCTCGCTACCTAATCG
>JBGSNS010000240.1:0-4241 GCA_041739515.1 Bdellovibrionota bacterium | reverse complement strand
CTAAGAAAAAAAGGCGTTATCACGGTCCTATGGTTCGTTGAGGATTATAAGCGTTTTGGATACTGGCGCGAAATGTCTCGTTACTACGACTTTGTATTCACTATTCAAAAAGGGGAGTGCTTAACGAAGATTCAGGAAGCAGGAGCTGGACACACACACTATCTCCCTGCTGGCTGTGATCCAATGGTTCACACACCTGTGGCGTTATCTGCTGAAGAACGTGCACGATGGGGATCTCCGGTTTCGTTTCTAGGTGCTGGATATCACAATCGCCAACAAGTATTCGCGTCTTTAGCGCATCTGCCGTTTAAGATTTGGGGCACTGAATGGCCGACGTGCAAACCGTTCGACAAGATGGTGCAGGAGGAGGGACGAAGGTTATCGCCTGGGGAATACGTAAAAATATTTGGTGCTACCGATATCAATCTTAATCTTCATTCGAGTAGCGAACGAGATGGAGTTGATCCGTTCGGTGATTTTGTAAATCCACGTACGTTCGAACTGGCCGCTGCCGGAGCGTTTCAATTAGTAGATCAACGTTCGTTACTCCCCGAACTGTTCGATACGAAGAAAGAGTTGGTAACCTTTGCTACCGCTGCTGAAATGCGGGATCAGATCGCTTACTACCTGGATAAACCCGCGGAGCGTGCAAGCTTTGCAGAGGCTGCCCGTACCAGGGCTCTATCGGATCATACCTATACACAACGCATCAAAGAGATGTTGCGGGTGATATACACGCACAAGTTTGAGCAGCTAAAAAATCGTCAAGAGACTAACGGCTGGGGCAAGTTGCTTTCGCGCGCGGAGCGACATCCGGAGTTAAGCTCTCGCTGCAAAGCTGCGTTTGCTCGCGGAGAAGAGCCGAACTTAGATGGCTTGGTGGCTGATATTGTAGCCGGAGAAGGCAAGATGTCCGATACCGAGCAGAAATTGATGTTTCTCTACCACATCCGCAAGCAAATTATTCGGATGAAAGCTGAAGAAGCAGGAGAGAAAAAATGAGCTTCGGAAATAAGAGCGACACTGCTGGTAGCGGATTGCGGCGTGTGCACGCAGACAAGAAGAATATCTTGCTCGTAAACATTACGCGCCTAGGCGATATGCTCCAAGCAACGCCTACGATCGCTGGGATGAAACTTGAAAATCCTGATGCAAAGATCACAGTTCTCGTGGAAAAGCAGTTCGAAGAAGTTTGTCACAGTCTCCCCGGTATCGATGAAGTTGTAGGGATTGACTTAGGAATGACCTGTCGCGCATTGGCTCGCGAACAGGACGGAATAATCGACGCATACGAGTACGTCACCGAATTAGTCGATAAACTAAAAGGGAAAGATTTCGACTACAGTCTTAACATGTCATCGTCGGCCTATACCGCGTTGCTTCTAAAGGTGCTTGGAGTTCCCAAATTTGGTGGTTGGGTAGCTGATGATGAGGGGCATCGAATCATCGCATCAGACTGGGCACGATTGTTTGCAGCTTCGGTATTTCACCAGAATCGTCAGTTTAATTCTCTAAATCTGGTGGATGTATTCCGTTGCTCTGCAGATGTAGATCAGCATCCGCGACGGTTGCAGTTCTCTCTCCAAGCTGATGCGCTATCGTATGCAGATGATTTACTTAGCACGGCCGGATTCACCAATTCTGGCCCAATCATCGCGGTTCAAGCTGGAGCTAGTCAGGATAAGCGCCAGTGGAGCAGAGCACGATTGGTAGAACTTGTGCGACGGTTGGTTCACGATCACGGCGCGCGGGTTGTGATGGTAGGTACTAGCAAAGAGCTCGGTCTTATCGAGCCAGTCAAAGCAGCGGTAGATTCACCGAACGTGTTGATCGCTGCTGGAAAGACTTCAATTCCACAACTCGCCGCGTTGCTTTCGAAATGTTCCTGTCTAGTAACGGGGGACACTGGCACTATGCATGTGTCTGTCAGTGTTGGAACACCGGTGGTTTCATTGTTCTTAGCGTCCGCTTTCGGATTTGAAACCGGCCCGTACGGAGAAGGGCACTTAGTTCTACAACCGGTAATCGGTTGTGGTCCATGTAATCCGAACAAGCCATGCATTGGACTTGAGTGTCACGATACAATTCCAAGCTCGGCGTTAGCGGATCTCGCGATCGCTCGTAGTCGAGAGGATTTCAAGGTGCTGCCTGAAAATCTTACCGCACTGTTCGATCCGCGTCATATAATTCTATATCGTTCGACGTTCGATCAGTACGGTTTCTGTGACTTGCAGCCTATTACGTCACCTGAGTTTGACACGATGAAAAAGTATCGTGATGCGTATCGTCGCGTGTGGCTGAAGCATCTCGGAGGATTTCCCATCCCTGAGGCGTCATCGGAGATTCTTAAACCGCGTGCCTTGGCGCAATCAAACGACTTGCATTCAGGGCTCGCAAGTACAGTTGAAGCGGCGGAACAGGGGTTGGCCCTAATCGCCCAATTAAAAGCGCTAATCACGGATCGCTCAGCTCCGGGTAAACTCCTAGGGGATGTTAGTACAAAGTTGGTACAACTAGACCGTTCCATTGAGGAACTTGGCTTTCATGTTCCGGCACTAGGCCCCGTGACGCGTATGATGATCTTTGCGAAAGAGAATCTTTCCGGATCCGACCCGCTAGTACTGGCATCTCAAATGGGGAGTGCGTATCAGGAGCTAAAAGCACGCAGCCTTACTTTAGGCAGTTTTTTACAATGAGAGGTTATTAACCATGGTTACGATAGAAATTAACGGGCAGCCAGCAACCTTTAAAACTGAAGGTTTTAATTCCATTGGCGACATCGTTGAGATGATCAAGGCTACGATCGACCCTGAGCACATGATCACCGAACTCGCATTGAACGGGCAAGACCTCCAGGACAGCGATTGGACAGCACGCACGACCCAGTATCCAACTCTTCAGCTTGAAGCCCGCACCGGTACTCCAGCACAGTTTGTACGTGAGCGATTCTCGATGGCGTGGGAAGTTGTAAATTCTATGTACGTTCAGTTCCGTGACGCTCGTAAGTGTTTCCAGTCTGGTCAAGTTACCAGCGGCAACCGCCAACTTGTCGGTGCAGTCAGCACAGCAAAAGCATTCTTCGAATGGTATTCTTCAATTCTAGGCCTCGTAAAACCAGAAGATCGTAAACAGTACGATATCGGTGAGCAGGTAGTTGCGATCTCTGAGACCTGCAAGGAACTTTGCCAACAGCAGCTTTACCAGAGCTGGTGGGCATTGAGCGAAGCGATTTCAACTAAGCTTGAGCCACAATTGGACAAGCTGGAAGATAGCTGCAGGAAGTTCGCTGCTTAAATCCTCGAGTAATACTTGTAACAGAGAAAGGTCATCTTACATGGTGGCCGTCTCTGTGTGATCCCCACAGAATCAAGTCCAAGCGCACGCACAGATTGGTGTATGTCGTTGCGATTAGATCTGGTGCCGACCTTGTATTGCTTACTAATGATCGTGGCTATCGCTACGATTGATTCTGGTGCGATCTTTATTTTGCTTACTAAGGGGTGATGGTGGCTAGTTGGCCTCGCCGTGCTGGGTCGGGTCAGGGTGATTCGGATCAGGGCAACTCTCCCCGGGGAGAGTTATTGGCGTAAAATAATTTTGAATTTTTCTTTGCAAGATCTTGACAGGTTTTCTGCCGCAGAAAATTCGGTGACGAGTGAAGTTAGAAAATATCTCGTTATAAACTCGTAAATGATCTCTGCGCGATTATCTCGGCTTTCGATTTAGAAATTTCGTTTTGATGCCTGAACGCATCGTATTAGCCGAACCAAGAGCTCAAAAAACCGTGTGATATGCTCTCGAAAATTCAGGAGACCACTATGAACCTATCGATCCTTACAGACAAAGAGCTCTCACTCGCGTTGGAAAATCTGATTGGAGATGAGCGGCAGGTTACGCTAAAAGTACTGTATCACTTAATCGAGCTTGGACAACGCGGCCGCTTTAGAGACGAAGGCTACTCAAGCCTCTTTGATTACTGCACCAGAAAACTCAAATATTCAGAAGGGTGCGCGTATAAGCGGATTACGGCGATGCGATGCTTAAGCGATAATCCGGAGCTAGGAGAGCTGTTTGCTCAAGGTAAGATTAACCTTTGCACTTTAACCACAGCCTCAAGAGCGCTACGGGAGGAAACCGCCACCGTAGAACAGATAGTGGGTAAGACTAAGCGAGAGGTAGAGTTGCTTGTAGCTAGACCCGCAGAAGCTAAACCACGAGAACGGATTAAGCCTATAGCGGTG
>JBGSNS010000313.1:0-1935 GCA_041739515.1 Bdellovibrionota bacterium | reverse complement strand
CCCAATTAGCCACCCTGTCACCTGAACGCATTCACGCGTTGATTGCGGTTGAAGGTGCAGCAGATCAGATGTTTATTCCCGAAGCCTGGATTGCCCAAGCCCAGATCTTTGCGGCAGAACAAGCCGGGCAACCTGTCCAGTTGAATTAACCACGCCCTAACCACCAATCGATGACCAGATTGATCTAAATGGGTATTGCTGCCTTCACAGTATTTGTTATTAACCGATTACCAGATGTACGTGACACTCCCCAGGGCTAAAGCCACAGGGGCTTCTGCGTAAAGAACTACGCAGCTACGGATGGCAGAACCATCTGGCGGGTGTCTCCGCTACTACGCATAAGCCGTATATTATACGGCATACGATGCTTTACTTCTATCGGCACCGGGATCTTCCCTGGTTCACCGAACTTGTACGCAGAGAGGATATTGACCGCCCCAACCACATCGCGATGAGACTGAAACTGACAGGACGGGCAGCGATAATTGCGCCCCCTGAGTTTGTGTCTATTGCCGCAATTTGGACAAGTCTGGGATGTGTACCGCTCATTTTGGAGCGTTACAACGATCCCCTCTGCTGCTGCTTTGTACTCGACATACTTAAGGATTTGACCGTGATTCCAGCCAGCGATCTTCTGATTGGTTTTCTTGCCAAGATCTACCCCGTCGCCAATGTCGTTAATGTCGCCATAGACGATAGTGCTTGCTTCCATCTCGACCGCGACGTTGACGATCTCGCGACTGATCTTGTGTGCCATATCGCGCAACACCGCTTCATGGTTAGCTTTCAGGCGGGACTTGGCACGCACCAGTTTGTGATAGGCTCGACTGCCTTGCTTCTTTCTGGACAGTGCTGCACTCAATTTCGCCAAGCGCTTGGCGTGTCCTTGCATCTCGTAGCGACGTTCGCGACAGGTGATGATCGTAGACCGCTGTTCATCCCCAACAACCGCAGGGTGAATCTCCCCAGGGTCTACGCTGACCGTGTTGCCCACGCACCAAGCGTTGGGCGTGCTACCCGTCGCTGTCTTGGCGGCGATACCGTTCTCCCAAACGATATGCCAGTTATAGCGCCGTGCTTTCTTGCAGAACACAAGCCGCACTTCCAGAAAGCGCAACGCAGACCAAAGACTATCGGGCAGGGCAATCGCGATCTTGGGGTTGCCTTGCCCAGTGGACAATTCCAGTTTGACACCCTTAAACTTTACAGCCGTGTTCTTCCAGATCGTGGTACGGAATTTCTTGCTACGCCAGGGAAAGTGGGCGGTCGGATCACCAGCTTTACGAATCGCCCGTGTGGTGACGCACGCTTTGGGAAAGCCCTCTTGTGCCGCGTCGATAGTATGAGCGTGCATCGGGTAGTTGCGCTGCGATACCCGTATATCGCTAAGCTTGCGCATGGACTTTTCGGAAAGCCACAAGCCCTTTTGCTTGAGCAAGCGCCAATGGCGGGAAACGATCCCGCTATATATCCGACCACTGGCAAGATTCAGGCTATCGCACGTTGCTCTATTCAGTTTGCACGGAATGATTGCGGTGCGGATCACTTGACGCCCTCCTGTTCTGCCAGTAGGCGAATCGCCAGTTCAAGCAACCCACTCTTAGATAGTCCCGTCTTTTTTGCCAACTCGCTCAATAATCTGAGCGCCTCTACTGATAGTGTGAATGTCGATTTAAGTTTGTTCATACATATAATATACCCCGTATGCCGTATATTATATGTGTTAGGGAATACAGTCGGAGGTCGTTATGCAAAGATACTCGCTGCTTTTCCGCAGCTTTTCCTGGCTAAAGCCCAAACCAAAAACCCGCCTTGCCGCACGGTTGAAACCGCAGGGGTTTGCGGCGGGTTTAAAATCTTTTTCTTAAAAACTATAGATCCCCTAGAGGAGACCGGCAGAATCACAAAAACAGCATTGCCATCCAGCGGTGGAGA
>JBGSNS010000183.1:0-10364 GCA_041739515.1 Bdellovibrionota bacterium | reverse complement strand
ATAAGAATAAGGTTGAAGGAGCTCCTGTTGGAACGATTTTCATCGACTCGATTTTTTCGCCAGTGCGCAAAGTTAACCATGTAGTGACCAATGCTCGTGTCGGTCAGCGAACTGACTACGACAGCTTGGCGCTTGAAATCTGGACCAACGGTGCGATTGATCCACGTTCCGCGATTGCTCAAGCTGCACATATTCTGGTTGATCAGTTGAGTGTCTTTGTCGGCGACGGTTTGATCGTTGAGGAAGAGAAACTGATCACAGATGAGCCGAAGAAGAAGTTCAGTGAGCATCTTTTCCGCAGAATCGACGAGCTTGATTTGAGCGTAAGAAGCGCCAACTGCCTAGAGAACGCAGATATCAAATATATCGGCGAACTCGTGCAGAAGACCGAGGCGGAGATGCTTCGTACGAAAAACTTCGGACGTAAATCGCTGAACGAAATTAAGCAGATACTTAACGACATGGGGCTTAACCTAGGTACTCGACTTGAAGAGTTCCCGGTGCGTGAGTCGTTGGACAAGATGGTGCGTGAGACTCAGGAAGTCTAATAGCTATCTGGAAAGCGCGGAGTGATTATTCTCTTTAGGAGTACGTAAAATGCGTCATGGTATTGGATATAGAAAATTTCAGAAGAGCACGGCTCACACCCGCTCGATGTTTAGGAATCTAGCGACCTCGTTGCTTCGCCATGAAGCGATCGAGACGACTGTGGCAAAAGCTAAGGAGCTTAGGCCGATCGTTGAGAAGCTCATAACGTCTGCTCGCAAGCCTACGCTTGCCGGGCGACGCCATGCATACAGCTACTTAATGGATAAGAAGGTCGTAGCGAAACTTTTTGAGGAAATTGGGCCACGTTTCATCTCTCGAGATGGCGGTTATACGCGCGTGTTGCGAACCCGTCAGCGAGGTGGTGATGCAGCAGAGATGGCACATATTAGCCTTCTTAAAGAAGGTTAGTAGGCGTTATCAGCTGACTGAGATGTGCTGACTTGGGATGTGCTAACTGGGGGATGTGCGTCGGTCTGACTGGGCGATTTACTTTGTAAGTTTATCCCTCTGGGATGTGGTGATTAACCTTTCTAGGAGCGCTTATGGGTCTCGAGAACCTCGCCGGTAAACACGTTGTAATTCTAGGTGTCGCTAACGAGCGGAGTCTTGCTTGGGGGATAGCGCAGAAGCTCGCCTCCCTTGGTGCAAAGCTCACATTTACATACGTTAACGAAGCTATCGAACGCCGAGTGCGACCGCTGGCGGATGAAATTCCAGGTTCGTTAGTGGTGAAGTGTGATGTGGGATCGGACGAAAGTATAGATTCCGCGTTTGCAGAAATTTCTCGTCATATTGGATCGGGTGACGTCGCTGGGAAAGGACTAGCGGCGGTTGTTCACGCGGTTGCATACGCTGAACAAATCGATCTTAAAAATCCATTCGTTGAGACTTCGCGCAGCGGATTTCACACAGCTCTCGATATCTCAGCGTATTCTTTGATCGCTGTGGCAAAGCGGGCGGCCCCGTTGTTCAAACAAAACGGCTCAGGGAGCATCGTAACGTTGAGTTATCTCGGCGCTGACAGGGTGGTTGCTAACTATAACGTGATGGGTGTTGCGAAGGCAGCGCTTGAGTCCGCCGTGCGTTACCTGGCGTCTGATTTGGGCCCAAGTGGTATTAGAGTGAATGCGATCTCGGCTGGGCCGGTGAAAACTTTGGCGGCCTCCGGGATTCCGCATTTCAAAGAGTTGCTTTCGAGTTTTGCTGAGCGAGCGCCCCTCAAGCGCAACACTACCCAGGAAGACGTGGCTGGAACTGCCGCGTACCTTCTGTCGGACCTAAGTAGCGGAGTTACCGGCGAGACGATATTCGTCGATTCCGGCTTCAATATCTTGGGACTGTAGATACTAGTCCCGGGCCCGGAGGTTCTAGCTGACTAACCTTAATATCGGTGTGAAATGACAACCCCTTCTATTGCATCTTCGTTGGCTGAACTCGCTGAGAGCGGGGAACGGCTACTTCTGGTTGAGGATGAATTACGTTTCGAAGAAGAGCTTGAGGTATTCATCGGAGAAAGTGAACGGGTGATAGAAGGGTGCCGGGAGCCACTAGAAATAGCAGAGGAATCGGCCCTTAAGGCGTTTATACCGGTGCATCAGCGGGTTGCTGAGCGAGCCAAGCAGCTTCAATCCGGCATTTCCGGCCGTATCGCCGCGCTTGAACGGAATCGCCCGGGCTTAATCAAATACTGGGCTAGTAAGCCAATTGAATAACTTCCGCCCTTGCAGAGCTTGTGATGGTAATGCGAACGTAGGCGAGATGAAAAACAAAGGCATTCTCATTCGTGCTTCTTTCGTGTGCTTAGCTACCCTTGTTGGCTGCGGGTATGGATTTCAAGGTTCGCGCAACACGCTACCGTCCGATGTTCGACGAATTTATATCCCGCAAGTCGAGAATCATTCGGCGGAATCCGGATTCGGACCTCTCATGACAGACGCTTTGCGGGATCAATTCGAAAAATTCGGTGCCGTTCAAGTCGTAGATACTCGCGGTGAGGCCGATGCCGTGCTTGAGGCTACGGTACTTAAAATTAAACGCACCACACGAACCACCACGGGAACGACAGATCTTGCACTACAGTATGATACCTCCGTCACGTTAGCATCGTCGCTCAAAAAGAGTAGCGGTGTCTCGCTTTGGAGCACTCCCGCTATGACGGTTTCTAAGGCGTTCGGCGGTACCGCCAACTCCGTAGTAGAAAGTTCCGCCGATTTTAGCGAAGGAACTTTGACCGCGGCGGGCTTAGCCGGTCTCTCTGATCAGGAAGTGTTACGTAGCCAAGAGGCGAGTTCGTTGCGGTCGGTTGCGAATGAGGCAGCCAAAAAAATATATACCGCGGCCGTTGTTGGTGGTTTTTAGGGAGCCTGACGAGTGAAGTGAAATCCACGAACTTGCAGCTTATGGTAGGTCTCGTTGAATCCTTGCTCGATTAATGCGCCAAGATAGTCAGGATCTAGGGCCACGTAGCTCATTGCTTCATAAGCGAGCTCTTCGCCGAGTTTGCGTTTTAAGAGCTTAAACACCGGCCAAACAGGACCTAGGGCTTCGATAAATTTCTTATTCGACGACCCGATTGACGCCTTCAATAGTTTTCCCAGGCCGTCTTGATTCCTGAGCACCAGTGTTTCAGGTGGCCGCAGACAAAACGTGTCGGAAGCTGATTTTACCTCCCATTCGGGACGAGTGTCGTGAGGTTCCTTGTATCGATCATGCCACCACTGGCGCCCCGATATATCAACGATCACTACCTGTTCAGCGCCAAGACGCGCTGCCGGGTCCACCGGTACATTCATTGATATGCCTCCGTCTACAAGTCGTACCTGACCGTGTTCGGTATCAAGCTCAACTGGTGGGAGCACGGACGGCAGGGCGGCTGAGGCGAAGCCGTGCTTGGCGTGTAACCGCTTAACAAAACTCACCTCAAAGGATGCACCTTTAAGTAAATCTGTATGCGGGGCCTTTTTTGAGCTTACAAAGACCAGCGGTTTACGCTGAGGTCCTTCAACAGTCGTCATAACTGCGACGGTGTGCAGCGAACCTTTTAGAGCATCAGGAGCTAGTCCCCCGTGATCGTCGATTACTCCATCGACTCTTCGCATTAACGGTCTTGGATTAAAGATTGCAGCTGTCGACGGATTTGGACCTGGCGCAAGATATTGCAGCGTCGCCATTCGTACCGCTCTAAAGAAAGCCATCGACGGAGTACCGTCGAAGGTATTGCGAAATATTCGTTCACGCCAAACATCTTCGGTTAGCGACAGCGCGCTCTCTAATCCGAGGCCGTATGTGGCACCGATCATCAATCCGTTAATCGCGCCGATGCTTGAGCCTACGATAATTGAAACCGGATTTTCGTGTTTCAGTAGGTACGGAGCTAGCGCTTTGAGCGCTCCGATTTGGTAAGCGGCTCGTGATCCTCCCCCCGACAACACGAGCCCGACATCGCCGTCGCTGCTGTCAAAGCTGCGCCGCATTTTTACAGCGGGGCCATCAGGTGATTGGGGATGTCTAGTCACGAAATATTAGATGCAATAGCTAACCCCTCGGATACATGTTGAAAATGCCGTGAGGGCACAAACGACGTTCCGGCCGTTTTGCGCCCCATCACTGCTCATAATCCCGCACGAATAACTGCTGTTTAAGATAGACGAATCGAGGGGTTATAGGCGAACGGAAATCTAAATTGAGCACGAGTAATGGGAACCGACGGCGACCGTTTAAAACGTCGTGAGATTTCACCCATCACTAAAAGACGCTGATTAAAAACTCCAGCCCTATCGGAATTCAATCGCTCGCACAAAGTTTCAACTTAGTGTTGATCCATTGCTACGAAAAAGTGCCATCGATGGCCGCACGAACTCGTTCGCAATTCCACCGACGAAGGCGGTGCTATTTGGATCGAGTTGGAGGTGATGTTGAATTATCTCCGCCACCAGAGCCCGAGAATCGATGCGTGGACTCCAATTATAATCGTTTGCGATTTGCTGCGACGTAAGCATATCGCCGTATATTATATTACTACCCCCGTTTATCTGCCCACCGATCGTCAAGGCGGAGAAGGCCTGTCCGTGATCCGTAC
Organism: Bdellovibrionota bacterium; assembly: GCA_041739515.1. Lineage (GTDB taxonomy): Bacteria > Bdellovibrionota_C > UBA2361 > UBA2361 > UBA2361 > JBGSNS01. Next base: position 5,737 of record JBGSNS010000183.1, on the reverse strand, counting down.
CGGCTGAATAATCTCCCCCATTGGCGGCTAATTGTCGGCCGAACTCGGTTTCGGTGTGGACTACAACCTGATCCAGTATTCCCATCTGTACGCAATCGTCTAAGAACGTACGCAGCGCACTCCCCAAGGAATGCATCAGAGAGTTGTTGTTAGCGCTCCATGAATCATGGGTATCGTATCCCCCTTGCGGAACCGCAAAGATGATCCGATCGGTTGCGCCCTCATCTTTCATTCGCTTGAGCACCTGCGCGATGTTGCGAAAGCGCTGAGATAGTTTTTGAGCAGTTCCTGACGCCCCCGCCGCTAAAAGGTATTCATCATAGAGTGGGGATCGATGGTTAATAAGGGTCGTGTCAATGTCTTGAAGCTGACTAAACATCGACCGTTGTCCGAGTTGGTAGCGACTCTCAAGCGCGCCGGATTCATCTCGATCAATGTTGCTGATGCTCTCGATTGCAGCAGCAACTTGTTCGGTGTTGAGGCGACCACCTTGGATATACTCATTAAAGCGCGCCCCAGCGATGTTAAATGTCTCCATGAGATCGGTAACGAGTGGAGGAGAGGATCGGCAGCGATCGCTCTGACATTGAAAATCTTGAGGCCTCCCTCCGGAAAATCCGATCAATTGAGCGCCGTTATCAAACATGCGCGCTTTCCATCCTGTACGAACTGATGGACTGATATCAGTGCCGAGCGCCATGCGAATCTGTTGGGTCTCGTGTGATCCGGAAGTTGCGACATGCATCGCGTTGCCGCAGCCGAGGGTTATTCGCATCTGATCTAGGTAAGGTTCTAGCAGTTTTAATGCAGGATGCATCGCGATGTTGGTCCCAAATCCCAAATCAAACAAGTTAGGATCGTTATAGTACGCGGTCTGATGCTGCCCTCGACGGTTAATTAGCGCATTTTTTCGACTCGTATCTAATGGGGACGAGAAGAGGAAATTATCGCAGCCGCCAAGTTGTTCAAGGCAAATCATCGCACGAAAACCACCGGTCACACCTGTCGCGCCCCATGCTGTAGAGGGGATCTTAAATCCAAAACCGAGTGATGCACCGCCGATACCGAGCAAGCGCATAAAATCTCGACGATTGATTGGTAAGCTTTTGGTCATATCCTTCTCACTTGACGTTGCTCGCTGGTAAAGATGCGAGAATCGCAACTAGGCCAGCGAGTTTCTTCTCCATAAACGCCGAATCACTAGGAGTCCATGCAGCGTGGTTAACTCCGCTACCGGTGTTGTCGGTACTAAGATAGGTTCTTATTGCAGGGCGGACTGCGTTCGGGATTTCAAGTTGTAGCTTTGCCGCCAATAGGTCGATTACATCGTCCTGCATTAGAGACGATCGAGCTTCCAGCGGGCCGAGTAATGATACCAATCGGAAATCGTTGAAAGTAGCGTCTCCTAGTGCAGCAATCGTGTTAATGATACCGGAGGAGCGGCCTAGCACGCGACTGGTGGTCAGCCATTCGCTAGACCCATCTTTATCCGGGCTTCGACCACAATAGTCGTATGAGAAGATTGTAGGCCATCCAAGATGCTGTTCTCCGGCGGCTGTAAGTTGCCTAGTGACGGTGAGGGCCAAATTTAGTTGGCGAGTGGTGGCAAGGTAAGTCTGATTATGATTGATTAAGGGAAACCCGATGCCATTTATCACGCGTGTGAATGCTCTAAAAGGTTCTTCGACGCAATTTCCACCGCGGGCTCGCTTCGAATAAAAGGCCTCTGAGCGCGCCAGCATTCCAACAAATTCGCCGATATTATAGTTTGACTCTTTGAAGCGCTGAGCTAGCTCCTCAACTAAAGATTCGGAAGGATTGGGGTAAACAAGCATCGAAAATAACTTTCGAGCGAGAAAGTACGGAGCTGAAGGATGATTATCGAGCAGGTGTTTCGCAAATTCTCGAGGCGTCAACGTTTTATTTTTAATCTCCACCTCCGGATAATAAACGGCGAGGTGTCCAAAGGCATTAAAAGGATTTGAGTTATGCCGAGCAGGCAGATACGACAGACTCCCATCGGTACCGGTGGAATACACGTAGCCAGACACAAAACCAGTGGCGGCTTGAATATCGGCGATATCGGTATAGTTCGGAAGTCCGGTTCGGGGATCCGTCGGGGACAACGTGAATAACTCCATCAGTTCACGGCTAAAGTTCTGGTTCGGTGAGTTCGGTGAATTTCTGTCGTTAGCGAGATAGACATTCGTGAGTGCGTCACAGATAATTCCCGATGACGAGCGCCAGTCGCCGCAGCCATTTTCAGAGTCGCCGAGTAAGAGGCGCGAAAAGCTTCCGAGAGACTCCCGTTCAACTGTCTTTACGTATCGTCCGACGATGTGCTCATCGTTGCCGTTCACAGTTGTTGAGCTGACGCCGAAATGGCCAAGTAGTAAGTGGGTCATCAAGGCAGCGCTTGGGGAGAGGTATCGAGCGCGCATCATCAGGTAAAAACTTAGGTAGTTTTGCGACCAATAGTATTTGAATAACGTCGGATGATAATCGCGTGTGCTTGCAGCGAGATATCTCTCTAACGCCTCGCGCTGTTCCGCTGCGGTAATAAATTGCTCCGTAGGTGAGAAATATCGACCTACCACACCAGGAGCTGGCCTCGGCTCCTGTATAACTCTAATGAACTCATCGTTCCAATACGGGTTCGGTGTGTGAAAGCCCGCATTTCGATCGCGCAATCTAAGTAGTGTCGCTCTAAGGTCCGGTGCAACCCAGTCGGGATTTAGAAGACGTTGGGTAAGAAAGTCTTCGAGCGACATTCGATCTCCGCCATCCTCAAGTAACGCAAGCTGATTCAATCCCAATTTTTGAACGGCCCAACGCAATTCCTCAGGGCGAATACTGGTGTTACGATAAGGCGCGAGTGATTCCGCTGCACCTGAGAACGAGAGTGCGGGCTGAATCATGATCGATACCTCTGTGGCCGGCCCGCAGATAGATTGCTCCGTATCACACGCCGCAACTGACATGGAATCAGTGGCAGAGTCCCACTTCGACTGATAAGTTAGACCACCGCTTCCGTCTAAACTTGCCGTCCCATTTTGAGGCTGCCTAACTACTGTAAAGCTTACTGCGCGATCACAGGTTGGCCTACTAAGTGCTATCGTTGTTACCTCACGCTCTATCGCATTAAGTGTCGGGATTGTAATTGAGAGATCGCATTGCAGGATCGTAGTCGGCGTTGGGTTGAGATTTCTACATTTTTCGTAATTCGAGAGAAGTTTGTTGAGTCCTGACAGACTCTTTTTTATCTTTGAGCTACGTCCCGATGCTGGAACTTTTTTTAGCTTTGCCACCTTTTTTTTCCAACTGCGAGCGGTGGCGGCAGAGGTGATGACGTATCGCTTCTTCTTCTTTCCCTTAATGACTTTAACCTTCGCATGCTTGTACCGTCCTGATTGAAACACACACCTTTCAACTGCGTTCAAGCGCTTATAGCCCGGACTGGCCTCGGAAATGTTGGGTATTAAAGCGGACGTGAAGAAAAGGGCTGGGAGAATCGCGCATGTCACGACGTTACTGCGCCGCTGAAGTGCCACGAACAGCCGCGCTCGTATCTGAGCAAATAACCGCATAAAACCTAACTAGAACGGTTCGATACCTAATCTTAATCGCACCGGATCGCAAAGAGGGTTATGGAGCGATCGAATCAAGTCGCTACAAATTATTTTTTGGCGCCCTACTCGACGGCATCATCAGGCGGGAGTAGCAGAATCTGCTACTCCACCTTCTTGCGTGATTTCAACAACCTACCCCTCCCTCTGGGCTATCGGCTAAAGCTCTACGCCACGGCGAACTTGTGCCTATAGAAATACAGCTAACTAGCCGAACTTCCTTACGAAGGGTGCTCTTGTGTGAAGTTCGTGCTGGGTAACTCTGAAGTTTAGTTGTGGAGCCACGGATTGGCGATTACGATCGGAAGTAACATCACTGCGCTTGGTGTAGCTCGTCGACTTGACGAGACTGCCCAAGGTGTAGGTCGCGTCTACGAGCGACTCAGCAGTGGCTCGCGAATTAATCGCGCCAGCGATGATGCAGCCGGTCTATCGATCGCTTTAACCCTCAACGCGAAATCACGAGTGCTCGGGCGTGCTCGCGCCAACGTTGCTGACGGCACATCGCTTAGTCAGATAGCTGACGGCGCGCTAAGTGCGATCGGAGATGTCTTAATCCGCATGACGGAGTTGGCGCAGCAGGCAGCGAATGGAAGCTACTCAAATTCGCAGCGCAGAGCGCTTGACGGAGAGTTTCAACAACTCGATCGGGAAGTTAGGCGGGTAATATCGAGCACTTCGTTTAACGGCTTATCCGTACTTACCGGTAATCGAAGCGCGCGTGGAGTAGAGACTGTACTTGATGATTCGCTCGCCTCGTTTAATGCCCGAGCTATTTCGTCAAATGGCCGATACGCGTTCTTCACCGATGATACGGCTGGTGCAGTCAAACTGTATCGCAAAGATTTTCAGACCGGAGAGTTAACCTCCCTTTCGCTCGACTCAGGAGAATCACTCTTCCCGTCTTCCTTTCAGGTGCTCGATAATGGCGATATTTTCTACGAATCTATTGTAGGAGTCTCTTCGACCATCAATCGCTGGAGCGTTGGGCAGTCAAGCGCAGAGTTACTAATCCAGGGAAGCTTCGTAGATTTCACTGGCTTTGTCGTGAGCGCCGACGGAAGTGCGCTCTTTTTTACTCCCCAGAATACCGACTACATCGAGGGCGGTACATCTTCGTCGGTCTATACCGGTTCTGATGGGTTGACTTTATACAAATTAGACTTAAATACGCAGCGGATTACACGTGGGCCACAGGAGTTTGCATCATTATTTTCAGCAGGACTTCAAGTAAGTAGTGACGGCTCCTATTTAGCAAGTTCGGTGGGTGGTGTAAGGGTCGGTCGTGCGGACGGAAGCAACTATCGTGAACTAACCGGAGCCGCCGCCATCTCATTAATCGGAGTGGATAATCTCGGAAACGCGGTTTTTTCATCGGCCGCTGATTTAGTCGGAAATAACGGTAATCTGATCCCGCAGATATTTAGATTTAATGCAGATACCGGGAGTACCGAACAGCTCTCCGGCTTTACGTTAGGCGCGTCGCTTGCAAATGCGGTACTCTCAAACGATGGAACCACGGTATTCTTTCGAAGTTCCGCCGATCTCGCCGGTGTTGGTACAAACGGAAGACCGCAAATATTCCGCCTCGATCTTTCACTAGGCACTTTGGAACAACAAACTCAGTTTACGACTAATCCGTTGACCGGCTTAAATAGTATCCTCTCCTCAAGCGGAAATCGTATTCTTACAAGGTCCGCAACGGTTATCGGATCGCTGGACGTGACCAGAGCTGATTCGCGCTTCGACATTGAGGCAGGCTTTGGCAGCAGCGGCAACATACTATTACAATTCCAAAGCGTCGAGAGCGGCCTGCGCGGGCTGCGTTCCCACACCCTTAGAAGCGCGAGAGGTGCAAGGCTTGCTTTGGAAGATTTGACATACAACCTCCAAGCCCTCTCGCAGATTCGTGGTACTCTCGGGGCTGCCCAAAGCCGGTTAAATAGTGCGTTCTCGCTGATCGACTCACAAGGCGAGCAGGTTCGCGCAGCGGCTGCTCGGATTCGGGACGCCGATATCGCTGGAGACAGTGCCCGCCTAACCGCCTTAAAGATCTCCCAACAAGTCGCAAGTTCGGTACTCGCTCAAGCAAACCAAGCGCCGGCGCTCGC
>JBGSNS010000147.1:0-2406 GCA_041739515.1 Bdellovibrionota bacterium | reverse complement strand
CCAATGTCAGTCAGCCGAAGTAAAGGTTTATCATTTTCCGTCGTATAAGGGGCTGTCGGATTTCGCCCTAGAAGTTAGTCGTCTTAGTCAAACGGAGCCTGGGCCGATTTCTATTCAGTTCAGAGACGTAGATTTTATCGTGACCGCACAAACTCCACCGGAGGAGGTGCTGTCATCGTTTAAGCGCAGGGAGTTCGATGCCCACGCCGAGGCGTATCAACGTAATTTTGTCGAGCGTTTTTCAGGCCTCTATAATCTAGCTCGCGAAGTACTCGTCGATATTGCGCGTACTTATCCAGAGCCGTTGCGCGTTCTTGATCTAGGCTGCGGAATTGGCTTCACATTTGATTCTATTTTTACCGAAGCTCATTTGCGTGGCAGCTATTTCGGCATCGACCCATCGGCAAAGAGTATCGAAGTCCTTGGGGCAAAAATTAAGGCTGATCTTGGAATTCAAGTAGCGACGCGAGTAGCGTCGGCCACAGAAATCATCAATCCTACTGTCAGTCGAGGAGTACTGGACGAGCTCGGCGGACGTCCGCATATAATCGTATTAAACGCTAGTTTCCAACATATCGTGAAGTCGGAAGCAGCTAAGATTGGCCCGTTTTTGAGGCGACTCCATCACCTCCTCGCTCCAGGCGGAACCATCATGTTCGGAAACTATTTCCATCATTCAGAGCAAGATTATAAAGCATTTTGCGAAGCCTACGAGCGTGTTTCCCATCACGAGCCGAGTAAGCCTACCGAACTGTTTCCGCCGGCTCTAATGAAAAACCTACTTGAATGGGTTGGATTTAAATCCGTGACGTTCTGTGAGGTTTGGGCGAGCGAGGAGTTTCCAATAAGGGCTTATGTCATGACGGCCCGTAAAAAGGGGAAATAAGCACACAAAATATCAAAGACGTCAGCCTTGCTGTGCAAAATACTTTTGTAACGGTTGAAAATCACTTTGTTGGTGTAGTTCAAAGAGCTGTACGAAAAGATCCAAACCCGCCAGCGCATTTTTGTCGGCATCGCCAGAGCAGTAGCTTCGTATCCGACCGATAAACGTATGATTTACAATCTGAACCGCTTTATACATCTTCGCCAGATTCTCCGCTGACTCTGACGAATTCAATCGTTGCTTTGCAAAAAATTCCGATAGTAGCTGTAAACTCAGCACCCTAAATAGCGTCTCATCAAGCCCAGCAAACGGTAAGTGAAAACGTGCTAATGGGCGTAGCCATGAGAGATGTGGACATGCGCTGGACGCCATGATCAGTCCGAAGATCGACTGTAAGCCCTGCTGAGTAGGAGCTGTCTTTACGTAATCCCGCTCTGGGGTACGAACTGTAACTGTTGCGACCTTATACGAGAAACACGCCTTTGATTCCTCAATGATATTGTCGATGTCTCGAGCCACCGGGCACTGCGGATGCTCGGAGCTTTTTAACGGACAATGAGAGCATTGATGATGTTCGAGCTTTGTCCACGATCTGTTAGCTTTGGTCGGAACTGGAACCAATCGCTGATCATCCTCGAACTGGAGGTCGTATTTCCATTGTGTTTTATCTTCGAACTCAAACTCGTAACTAATGGTGCGCATGGGGCTACGGTAGCTGAGCATATCAAAGGAGAACAGCTGTTTCCGTCCGATTCAGACTACGAGCCGATCCAACTACGGGCAAACTCGAGCGCCTCCGCAGTGCGCTCGCCCTGAACTTCTACTCGTCCATAGCCACCCTCTATCACAGCCATGCCGCCTGCTCCGAGTCGCTTTTTAAGCGCAGTGCAAAGCTCGTCAAGGAGGGCTCGGTTAGGCGCAAACCGCTCTAGAATAGTAACCGTTTTGCCGCCTCGCCCCTTACGCTCAATTCGGGCGTGAAGTTTGCCCGAAACTAGGGCTTTTCGATTAGATTTACACACGCAATCAGTTGGCAGTCGTCGGCATCCTGAGCAAAGGGTAGGAAGCGGCGGTGGCTTAGGCTTCTCCGTTGAAAACACAACGGCATCGCCTATATCAGCGGACTGAGAATTGCTAAATAATTGCAAATCGGAATTAGATCTGGAATTAGATTTTTTATTACTTCCGTTGCCCATTACTGTACCCTATAACTCAATTGAGTCGTTTGGTTCACTCGATAGATCAATGGGCCGCCCTTTACTTGGTAACCCCTTTACTTGGTAAACCGGGCGATTTGTAGGATCGCCTCGAAGTCGTCCTCTTTACTAGACTTAACCCGCCCCTGATAGCCACATCGTTCGCATTCGTGGTGAATCCAATACTGAAGACCGGAGATTTCAATTTTTGCTGGTCGCATAGCACCCAAACACTCACAAGCGCGGTCTCCAGGATTAATATCCACGTGCTTACTCCACAAGCACTTGGGGCAGTGGTTAGTATAGCCGTTGCCCATCACCACA